>VGZJ01000091.1 GCA_016872595.1 Planctomycetota bacterium | reverse complement strand
GCCGACGCGCACCCGACCGTGCGGTTCGTGGCCGCGCACTACCGCGCCCGCCCGCTGGCCGCGCCCGTCGTGCGCCCGGCCGGCGCACCGTGAGCGCCTTCTTCGTGTAGGTCGCGGTCGAGCGAGGCTCTGCGAGCAAGGCCCGACTGCCAACCAGCCGTGCGCACCTGCCGAAGGCTGCCTTCCGCCCTCTTCTGTAGCCGGCCTCATTGAGGCCGGGGCGAGCCGCCCGGTTCGGTTTGCGTACCGTGCCGTAGCTGAACGGCGCGTGTAGCTGCGGCCTCAATGAGGCCGGCTACAGAAGAAGGCCGCTTCGCAGATACGCATTGTCCTCTGGCAGTCGGGGCTCGCGGCGAAGCGCCGCTCGACCGCGACCTAAAAAGCTACCCGCTAGCGCGCGGCCAGCGCGAGGAGCACGGCGGCGGCGGCGCGGCCGATGCGCGGCCAGTCGTACACCGCGTGCGCCAGCGCGCGGGCGCGGTCGGCCATTTGCGCCGAACCCGCGGGGTCGGCCAGTAGCGCCGCGGTCGCGGTCGCGAACTCCGGGCGCTCGGCCCGCACGAAGTGCGCCCCGGGCTGCGCGTCGATTCCTTCCGCGCCCACGGCGGTGCTGATCACCGGAAGCCCCGCGGCGAACGCTTCCAGAATCTTCAACCGCGTGCCCCCGCCCGCGTCCAGCGGCACCGCCAGCGCCGACGCCCGCGCGAGGTACGGCTTCACGTCCGGCACGTTGCTCGCCACCTCGATGCCGGGCGCGCCGTTCAGCGCGAGCAGGTCCGCGGGCGGGTCGCGGCCGACGATGGTGAGCGTCGCGCCGGGTACGCGCGCGCGGAGCGCGGGCAGCACGTCGCGCGCGAGGAACCGCGCGGCGGCAGCGTTCGGACCCCACGACATCGTGCCCAAGAACATCACCACCGGCGGCCCGGTGCGGCCGACCGGCAGGTCGGCGAACGCAGCGCAATCGACCCCGTTGGGCACCGTGTGGACCGCCCGCGCGCCGAGCGCGCGGAAGTGTTCGGCCTCAAGGTCGGACACCGCGAACACCGCGTCGCACTCGCGCACGGCCCGGCGCTCGACGCGCGCGAGCCGCCCGGCTTCGAGGCGCAGGAACGCCCGCTTCAGCGGGTTCGACTGCTCGCCGGCGGTGCGCCGGATCAGCAGCGAGTAGACGTTGTGCAGGTCGAGCACCGCGGGCACGGCCGGGGCGGTGCCGCGCGCGAGGAACGAATCGAGGTGGTCGAGGTACAGCACGTCGGGCGGCGCGGATGCCAGTTCCGCGGCCCACACCGCGGCGGCCTCGCGCCACTTGTGCCGGCGGAACATCACATAGGGCTGGCCGCGCAGGGCCGCGCCGAGCAACCGCTTCGCCTCGCTCCACTTGGTGCGCGCGGGCACGGGCGCGGGGCGCAGGTCGATGCCGGCGGAACGCAGCGCGTCGGCGGTCGCGGACTGGCCCGGCGGCACCGGGCATACGAGCCGGAACGCGGTCGCCGCGGACAGCGCCTTCATCATGTGGAAGCTACGGATGCGACCGCCGGAGTTGAGCGGCCACGGCAGGTCGCTGGTCACGGCCAGCACGCGCGGGCGGCTCACGCTTCGCCCCCCGCGCTGGGGCCGGTGGGCGCGAAGCGGTCCCGGATCACTTTTGCCGGCACGCCGGCCGCGATCACGTTGTCCGGCAGCGGCTTCGTCACCACGCTCCCGGCCGCGACGACCGTTCCCTTGCCCACGTTGGCCAAGATGATTGCCCCGGTGCCGACCCACGCGCCCGCGCCGACGGTCACGAGCTTGCGCTCGCCGCCCTGCTCGCGGATCGGCTTGGTCGGGTCATCGAAGTAGTGCGTCTTCCCGCCGGACGGAATCTGCACGTTAGCCGCGAGGAGCACGTCGCGTTCGAGGTGAACGAGGCCGAGGATACAGCGCGGCCCGACGTACACGTTCTCGTCGAGCATCGCCCCCGGTTGTGAGAAGAACGTGCCGAACTCGACCGTCGCGGTCGGGTGGCACCGGGCGAGGACTTGCTGTAGGAACGCGCGCCGGAGGTACTGCCCCGTGAGGCCGGGCCAGAGGGAGAGCAGTTGCGAGCGCGATTCGAGCGCGCGCCCGCGGCCGAGGAGCGCCGCGTTCAGCCAGTACGAGATCAGTACCGGCGACACGCCCACGAGGGCCGCGAGCCGGGCCGCGCGCTTGGCCGCGCGCTTCAGCGCGGACCCTTCGCCGCTGGGCGGAACGTGGATGGCGGGCGGTTCGTTCATGTTCTCAATGTAGTTCGCGGTCGTGCGACGCTTCGCCGCGAGGCCCACGCGCTCGTAGTGACCCGCTTCAGCGGGTCGCGGGACCAGCGCGCTTCGCCGTAGTCGCCTGCGCAAAGTCACGCTGAAGCGGGTCACTACGAACACATGCAACTGCGCGCGACCGCGACCTACACTCCCGCTAGCCGGCAATACAGGTTGTAGTACGCCTCGACCGTCGCGCCGAGTTGGTAGCGCTCGACGGCGCGGGCGCGGCCGTTGGCCCCCAAGCGCGCGGCCAGTTCGTCGTCGGTGAACAGGCGGCGGATCGCGCCCGCACACGCGGCGGCGTCGGCGCGCGGGAACAACAACCCCTCGCGCTCGTGGCGCACGATCTCCGGGTTCCCGCCCACCGCGGTCGCCACCGCCGGCAGCCCGCTCGCCAGCGCTTCGAGCAGCGTCAGCGACGCGGCCTCGCTCAGCGACGTGAGCGCGAAGGCGTCGGCCGCGCGCATCAGGTCCGGGATGTCGGTGCGGATGCCGAGCCACTTCACGCGCTCCGGCACGCGCAGTTCCACCGCGAGCGCCTCAAGTTCGCCCCGTAGCGGGCCGTCACCCACCATGAGCAGGTCCACGCCGGGCAGGTTCGGGGCCGCTTGCGCGAAGCCGCGCAGCAGTGTCGCTTGGTCCTTCACGGGGTGGTGGCGGGCGACGTGAATCAGGTAGCGGCGGTCGGGGTCGAGGCCGACATCGGCCTTCGCGAGCGCCTTGTCCGCGGGCGGGCCGTAGGCGTCCACTTCGATGCCGTTCTCGATCACCTCGATGCGCGCCCCGGCGAACCCGTCGGTCTTCACCAACCCGTCCTTGCTGAACCGGCAGCACGCGGTCACGGCGTCGGCGAGGCGGTCGAGCGCCAGCCGGTTCACCGCGCGGCGCAAGGGCGACACGCGATCCGGGTAGTGCCGCCCGTGTTCCGTCAGGATAACCTTCGGGCGGAACGCGCACAGCGGTTTCGCCAGCGCGGAGTAGAAGAACGGCGTGTACTGGTGCGCGTGAACGACCTGAATGTCGCGCTCGCGGATCGCGCGGGCGATCTTACGGCTCACGCCGAGGTCGCGCCCCGGTTTGCGGCCGAAGCACACCAGATCGACGCCGTCGGCGACGAGTTCTTCGCCGATGCGCCCGACCGCGTCGAGGCAGAAGATGGTGGGGACGATGCGCCCGCGGAGGCGGCGGATCGTCTCGCGAACGAGGACTTCCGCGCCGGCCACTTGCATCAGGTGAACGACGAACGCGACGCGGAGCCCCCGCGGCTCCGCGCACCGGAACACGGATGTTCCGACAGGAGCCGCGAGCGAACTGCTCACGAGGACACCGCGACGGGGCGCTGCGCGGCCGGGTACGGGTACGGGAGCGTGAGCGGCGGCAGGCCCGACGGCGACGGGTTCAGCCGGGTCGCGACCGCGCGCGTGATCGCGTGCAACTGCACCGCGAGCACCATACAGATGTACGGCATCTCGAAGTGTTCGAGCGACAGGAACGCGGCCCCGATGCAGAACAGGACGAGCGCGCACTCGAGGCCGGCCGCGAGCGACCGCACCTTCAGCGTTTCGGGGTCCGTGAACGTTCGCAGCACGCGGCGCGTGCGCCACAGGCCGTAGAAGACCGAGAGCAGCAGCGCGCCGTACAGGGCCAGCGCCGGCCACCCGCTGTCGGCCGCGGTCTGGAGGTACTGGCTGTGGATCGTGCGCCCCTCCATGTCCGCGCCCTTGGCGAACGTGAACAGGTTCGAGTTGCGGAGGCCGACCCCGAACACCGGGTTCTCGTTGGCGATCTCGACGGCGATCTTCCACACGCTCCAGCGCGATTTCGCGCTCGCGTCCATGTCTTCCGCGCCGACCGAGAAGAACCGCTCTTGGATCTCCTTCCCGGCCATCATCACGACGAGGCCCGCGCCGATGGCGTAAATGACCCCGACGAACAGCTTGTTGCGGGCGCGGAAGAACATGAGCACGGCGGCGAAGCACAGCGACACCATCGCCCCGCGCGAGTACGAGAGCATGACCGCGTGCAGCAGCACCGGGATGACCGCGAGGAACCCCCAGCGCCACCAGCCGCGGTTCGCCTCCCACGCGAAGAAGCACAGCGGCACGGCCATCGCCAGAATCAGCGCCGCGCCGTTGTTGTCCAGCCCGCCGTACCCGCGCTGCTGGAGCATCAGCCACTTGTACACGACGTAGTAGAAGTTCAGCTCGTAGGCGATGTAGACCGCGCAGGCGATCATGATGTAGTAGACGATCCACAACTCGCGGATCGTGCGGATCACGAGCGCGGCGCAGACGAACATCACGAAGATTTTGACGTACTCGATGAAGTACGGCCACGCGACGTTCTGGTTGAACGCGGTCACGTACGTGAGGCTGATCCACGCGGTGAACGCGAGGAACAGGTAGTGGCTGCGCCCGAACCGCGGGTTCCCGTACCACGGCGGCTTGGCCGCCTGTAGCGGGGTCCACAGGCCCAAGCGCCACACGAACGTGGCCGCGAGCGTGACCAGCGCGACCGGGAGCGACCAGTTCACGTCGCCCAGCTTCATGCCGAACAGTTCGACCCAGTCCCAAATAAACTGGGGCCGCAGCACCGCGTACATGTAGTACACGGCGATGCCATAGACCGGGGACAGGGCGAACGAACCCGCCGTCCCCAGAAACATGGTCAGCGCCATGAACGCGAGCTGCTTCATCGGTCGGTCCGTGTACCGCGCCCGGCGCGCGAGGGGTCCGGGATGTTGTACGAGTTGGGGCGTGGAACCGCCTGTTCCGGTTACGCCGGAGCGTTCTACCATCTTACATAGCACACAAGAAAGGCCAGAAGCGGGGCGTGGCCCGGCGTCCGTGAGCGGTCGTCCGAGACAACCAGCGATTCCGCGAGAACCACGGGAGAAGGGGGCGCTCGGTTCCGGCGCGAGAAGAAGCCCGAAATGTCGAAAACCGCGGCCCGAGCCGGACGGCCGAAGCCCGAAGGCGGCGCAGGAACAACCTCTCGCGTCGGCGCTTCGCAAGAAGCGCCGACACGAGCACGGTCAACTACTCCCTGAACGACACAACATTACTCAGGCGTCCAGCGCGGCGAAGAGGGCGTCGAGGGTGGGGGCGCGCTTGATCGCGTCGAACCGGGCGAACGTGCCCGCGGTCGCGGCCAAGCGGAGCCACTGTTTCAACCGCCCGACGTGCTTGTCGCCCCGGCTGAGGTGGTACCGCTCGGACCATTCCACTAGCCCGCGCAGTTGCGCCGGCCAGTCGGTCGGGGCGTCGGACCCCGCGACCGGCAGGCCCAGTTCGCGCGCCACGCCGCGCGCCAGCAGCGGGTCGCCCAGTGCGCCGCGGCCCAGCATGAAGTGCCGGCAGCCGGACTCGTCGCGACAGCGGCGGAAGTCGGCCAGCGTCCAGATGTCGCCGTTCGCCACGACCGGGATGCCGAGCGATTCGCGCACGCGGCCGATGGGTTTCCAGAACACCGGCGGGGCGTACCCGGCGACGCGCGTGCGGCCGTGAATCGTGATCCACGCCGCGCCGCCCTCCGCGGCCATGCGCGCGTTCTCGTCGATGGCGCTAATGCAATCCCAGCCGAGGCGCAGCTTCGCGGACACCGGCACCGCAGGCGGCACCGCGCTTCGCACCGCGCGCACGATCTCGCGGATGCGGTGGGGGTAGCGGAGGAGCGTGGCGCCACCGTCGTGCCGGTTCACGGTGGGCGCGGGGCACCCGAAGTTGATGTCGATAGCCGGCGCGCCGAGTTCGCACGCGCGGCCCGCGGCGTCGGCCATGCGCCCGGCATCGCCACCCAGCAGTTGGACCGCGACCGGCAGGCCGGTGGGCGTGCGCGCCCCGTGCGCCAGTTCGGGGACGTGGTGCAGGAACACGTGCGCCGGCGGAACCTGCTGGCTGACGCGCAGGAACTCGGACACGGCGAACGTGAACGCCCCGCACCGGCCCTGCACGGCGCGCATGGGCGCGTCGGTCACGCCCTCCATCGGGGCGAGGATCAGCGCGGGTTCGTCGGCGCGAAGCATTCAGACAGTGTAGCAGGCCCGGCGCGCGACCGTAGGCATCACGCTCCGCGTGATGCCGCGTGGACATGGGTTGTGGCTCTTCGGTTCCTCAGAAAGATGACCGCGCGGTTCGCCCGGCATCACGCGGAGCGTGATGCCTACGATTTGCCCAACACCAGATCGCACACCCAGCACCCGCGGACGTGAACCTGAGTGGTGTCGCGGCAGTGGTTGAGGATGTCGTCGCTGTCGCACCCCGCGTCTTGCAGCGCGTCCGCGAGAATCGGCATCGCGCCGAACTCGCGCGACTCGTACATCGTCCGCGCGAGGGCAACCGCGGTGTCCGTGCGCCATGAAGGGGAGAAGGTGACGGGGCGGAACGGGTTGCCGAAGATGTCGCGGAGCAGCGCGACTTGGAATGCGGTCTCCACCACTGAACGTGGGCACTCTGCAACCGGTTGCAACGGTTCAATTCTTCCGCGCAGTTGCGTTGCGGCCTCGTAGAGACCACACGCCCGGATCACTCGGTCGTGGGCACGTGCGGCGACAGCCGCGCGACTATTGACGATGAGTCCAACCGCTTGGCCTGCTTCGGACTCAGCCCACGATTGGTACATCGTTACCATGTCGGAATCGTGATAGAACGCCTGATCGGACGATGTGTCGGAATCAGGAACTCCGACGCTGAAAATGCGAACCGCTTCACGCAACTGTTTCTTGTCCTTCGTATCTGCATACTCCTCGGCCAACTCGACCGCGCGTCGCCTGTTGGCGTGCAGGTTCTGCCACAATCGCCGACACACCGCCGCACCGAATAGTCGGTAACGGCGGAATTGCGCGTCGGAGGGCGGAAGTGCGGTTGTCTTCTTCAAAATGCCGGCAAGGTTCTTGAGCATCCGAGCGGGGTCCGCGCTGGTCGTCCATTGTGCTTCCTTCATCACACCACCCCCAGCAGCTTTGCTGCAATCGCCTCCGGGTCGTAGACGCAGCCGCCCCAGACGCCGCCGCTGGCGTGCTGGAGCGCGGCCCAGAGGCGCGTGTCCGCGGGCAGCGCCGGGTCCGGGGCGAGGTCCGGGCGCGGGGCGCGCGATAGCAGTTCCGCGCTGCCCCAGTTCGGGCCGTGGTCGCCGCTCGCGTCGCCCACGAGGTCGATGGTGCCTTCGAGCTTCACGCGGTCGATCACGACGCGAATGAGATCGCCGTCGCGGAGCTTCCCGAGCGGACCGCCGGCCAGCGCTTCGGGCGAGACGTGGCCGATGCACGCGCCCGTGCTCACGCCGCTGAACCGCGCGTCGGTAATCACCGCGACCTGCTTCCCCCACTTCAGGTGCTTCAGCGCGCTCGTGAGCTGGTAGGTTTCTTCCATCCCGCTGCCCATCGGCCCGCGACAGCACAACACCAGCACGTCGCCCGGCACCACCTTGCGGTCGCCCTCGCCCTTGATGGCCTTGATCGCGTCCTTCTCGCGGGTGAACACCTTCGCCGGGCCGAGCTTGCGGTACACGCCGTCCGCGTCCACCACCGACGGGTCGATGGCGGTCGACTTGATGACACAGCCGTCAGGGGCGAGGTTCCCGCGCGGGAACGTGATCGTGCTCGTGAGGCCGCGCTTGCGCGCCGCGTCCGGCGACATGATGACCGTGTCGGGATCGACCTTGTCGCGCGACTTCAGCAACTCGCGCAGCCGCGCGCGGCGTTCGGACTTCGCCCACCAGTTGAGCACTGCGCCGAGCTTCTCGCCTGATGCGGTGAGGGCGTCGAGTTGGAGGAGGCCGAGTTCGCGCAAGTGGAGCATCACTTCCGGCACGCCGCCCGCGAGGAACACGCGGATCGTCGGGTGCCCGATGGGGCCGTTCGGCAAGGCGTCCACCAAGCGCGGCACTTTGCGATTGAAGAAGTTCCAGTCGTCGATGGTGGGGCGCTTCACGCCGGCGTGGAACGCGACCGCCGGCGTGTGCAGCAGCAGGTTCGTGCTGCCGCCGAACGCGGCGAACACCGCGAGCGCGTTCTTGAACGCCGCTTCCGTCAGGATGTCCGGCGTGCGGATGCCGCGGTTGGACATCTCGAAGAGCGCCCGCGCCGAGCGCCGCGCCGTGTCGAGCCAGATCGGTTGACCGCTGGGGGCGAGCGCCGCGTGCGGCAGCGTGAGGCCGAGCGCTTCGGCCACGACCTGCGAGGTGGCCGCCGTGCCGAGGAACTGGCAGCCGCCGCCGGGACTCGCGCAGGCGTGGCAGCCGGCTTCGGCCGCTTGTTCGAGGCTGATCTCGCCGTGAACGTAGCGCGCGCCGATGGTCTGCACCTTGCCGGTGTCCTCCTCGCCGGCTTCGCCCGCGAGCATCACCCCGCCGGGCACGAGGATCGTCGGGTGGTGGTGCTGGCTCGCCAGCGCCATCATCATCGCCGGCAGCCCCTTGTCGCACGTCGCCACGCCCATCACGCCGGCGCGCGTCGGGTGGCTGCGCATGAGCCGGCGCATGACCTGCGAGGCGTCGTTGCGGTACGGCAGGCTGTCGTACATGCCCGCGGTGCCCTGCGTGCGGCCGTCGCACGGGTCCGTGACCGCGCCCGCGAACGGGATGCACCGCAGCCGGGCCAGTTCTTCCGCCGCGGCCTTCACCAACAGCGCGACTTCCCAGTGCCCGCTGTGGAAGCCCAGCGCGACCGGGGTGCCGTCTTCGGCCCGCAGCCCGCCGTGCGTGCTGAGGATGGTGAACTCTTTGCCGCCGAGCAGCGCCGGGTTCCAGCCCATGCCGACGTTCTGCGTCCAACCGAACAGGTCGCCGCTGGGCGAGTGCCGCAGCAGTTCGTCGGTCAGCGGCAGCGCTCCGGTCGGGCCGGGCTTGGTGCTCACCAGTTCGTAGGCGCTATCGGGCGTATCGAGAATATCGGAGGGCATGGGTGTGCTCGTGGGGTCAAGGCGGAAGAGTTTTCGCCAGAATCACAGGATCAAACAGGAGGCGGTACGCACCGAGTTCTCGTTGGTCTTACCCGATCGTTGGGGCGTGTCGATACCCTTCTGCCCTCTGTTCACGGCTCACCGGAAGCGCCGTGCGCATAGGGCGTCGGGTCCGGCACGCCGGCCTCGGCGAAGCCCTTCTTGCGGAGCGCGCACGAGTCGCACCGGCCGCACGCGCGCCCGGCCGCGTCCGGGTCGTAGCAGCTCAGCGTCTGCCCGTAATCGACGCCCAACTTCGCGCCGGCGCGGATGATCTCGGCCTTCGTCATCTTGAGCAGCGGCGCGTGGACGCGGAACCGCCCCGCGCCCTCGGTGCCGGCTTTCGTCGCGAGGTTGGCGAGGCCCTCGAACGCCGTCAGGAACTCCGGCCGGCAATCGGGGTAGCCGCTGTAATCCAGCACGTTCGCCCCGATGAACAGGTCGAACGCGCCCACGACCTCCGCGTAGCCGAGGGCCAACCCCAAGAGGATCGTGTTGCGCGCGGGGACGTACGTGACCGGCACGCCGCGGGCCATCTCGTCGGTGGCGCGGTCCTTCGGCACGGCCACGTCCGCGGTCAGGGCCGAGCCGCCGATGGCGCGCAGGTCGAGCGTCACGACGCGGTGCTCGACCGCGCCGAGCGCGCGGGCCACGGCCGCGGCCCGGTCCAGTTCGACGCGGTGCCGCTGGCCGTAATCGACCGACAGCGCGTAGCACTCGTGGCCCGCGGCCCGCGCCAGTGCCAGCGCCGTGGTACTATCGAGGCCACCGCTCAGGAGTACGACCGCTTTCATGAAATGCTCGCCTTCATTTCGCATTTCGCGCTGGCCTTCGGCTCGCGGCTAACGGGGTGGAACCTCTCTTCGCCTTCGCCTATCAAGATACGTACACCCACGAGACGCAGCATGGACCCGACCGAAGCGCCGGCCGTCGAGCAGTTGGAGACGTTCCCGAACCCGCGGCCCGGGCGCGAGTTCGCCATCGAGATCGTCTGCCCGGAGTTCACCAGCGTGTGCCCGAAGACCGGCCACCCGGACTTCGGCACGATCACCTACACCTACACGCCCGGCCCGCTGTGCGTGGAGCTGAAGTCGCTCAAACTGTACCTCCATCGGTTCCGCACGCAGGGCATCTTTTACGAGCAGGTGACCAACCGCCTGCTCGACGACTTCGTGGCCGCGTGCCGGCCGGTGCGGTGCAAGGTGGTGTCGGTGTGGACCCCGCGCGGCGGCATCTCGACGACCGTCACCTGCACCTACGAAGCTAAGGGCTAGCCGTGGGGCCATCCGAACTGTTGCACCTGCGCGGCACGCGCCCGCTGTTCGACGAGGAGCTGCGCGCGCGGGTCGCGGACGGGGCGCGGTGCGTTCGGTTCGAGTTCTGCTTCTCGCTACTGTTCGTGACCGTGCGCCGACAGTCGCCCGTGTACCTGACGCGCTCGTGGCACCAGCGGTACCTGCGCGGGTTGGGGTACAGCGCGCTGGCGCTGCTGCTCGGCCCGTGGGGGTTCCCGTGGGGGCCGCTGTGGACCGCGTGGGCCGTGTGGGTGAACCTGACCGGCGGGGCCGACTGCACGGACGAGGTGTGCGCGCACCTCGGCGCGCCGCGCGCGCCCTGATGTTACGGAGGTGGATCGTGGTGCGCACGCTGTTCGCCGCGCTCGGGGTCGGGGTGCTCGCGGTCGTGCTCTCCGCCGACGGGCGCGCCGCGCTGTACCACCCGGACGACCGCACCGGCGTCGTACCCGTGGACGACGCCGGCAACCCGGACCCGTTCCCGTTCGACGAGTTCCGCCGCCGCCACCTGATTCTCAAGAACGCCGGCAACGCCGAGTGGCCGCTCGTCGAGATCGACCCGAAGACCGGCGAGAAGGTGATCGACACCAAGACCGGGCAGCCGAAGCTGTCCGACCGCGGGGTTCTGGACGCGCGCATCAAGAAGGCACTACTGAAGCCGGAGCGGGCGCGCACCGCGACCGAGCGGGTCGCGCTCGCCGTCGATTACCTCCGGTTCGGCTCCCCGGACCTCGCGGCCGGCGCGCTCAAAGGGGACCGCGCCGACTACCTCTCGAACGTCACCCTCGCCCACATCGCCGTCGCCCAGTACTCGCGCGAGCGCCCCACCGCGAACTGGAGCCGCGCGACGGACTACCTCGACATCGCCACCGAGTACGCGACCGACAAGCGGAAGCCGCTGACCGCGGTAATGGGCGTGTCCGGGACGCAGCTCGCGTGGCAACTGAAGCTCGACCGCGGCGCGCTCGCCAAGTTCGTGCGGTTGCGCCTCGCCGAGGCCCGCGCCGCGCGGCCGGAAGAGGACGCCCTCCCGGACCGCATTTTCGATGTGAACTTCGTCAACGACGCCGGGCACTACGAGCCGGGCAAGTTGGCCGCGGGCGAAAAGGCGAAGCTGCCGGGTGGCGACTTCACCGAGGCCCTCGCCACCGTTCAGCAACTCGTGTTGTGGTTCCCGAACGACACGCGCTTGTATTGGCTCTTGGGCGAACTGTACGCGGCCCGCGGCGACCCGGCCCGCGACGACCTCAAGACCGCGCGCGTGATCCTCGACCAGTGCGTGAACACCGGGCGGTTCAGCAACCACAAGGTTCTCGTTCAGCACCGCGAGATCGTGACGAAGCTCGCGGAGGTCGAACCGCCGGAAGAGGTGCCGCCCCCGCCGCCGGTGTCGTGGCGCGAGATCGGTTGGTACTTCGGCGCGATCGGTGCGGTGGTGGCGTTCGCGCTGGGGCGCACCATCTGGCGCGCGGCCAAAGGGCACACCGATTCCGGCGCGTGCGGCCCGGTCGGGTGAAGTTGACCGCGCCCCGCGGTCCGCGGGGCGAAGTGGCACGAATCAAAAGTGGTTGCACAACGCCCGCGTTTCCCCTTGTGATCGCCCGGCGCGCCCGAAGCGGGGCAAAATCAAAATCGTTTGCACAACGCGCCCGCACCTCGAAGTGGCCACAACTCAAAATCGGTTGCACAACGGGCGCGCCCCCTCTGACCCGGCCGAAGTTGCAAAACCAAAAATCCTAGTACAACAAGCGCTTATCAGAATGAGGCCCGCTAGCGCTTGAGGGTCGCGACCGCGGTGATGGTGTCGGCGAGGCTCTTGCCGATGCCGGGGACGCGCTCCAGTTGGTCGGCCTTGCCGCCGTCGATCAGGGTCGCAACTTCCGTGGGCAAGCCCATCACGGCGAGGGCCGCGGAGCGGAACGCGCGCACCCGGTACAGGTTCCCGCGGGCCTTCGCCAGTTCGCTCGCGTGGGCCCTCAGCTTGCGGGCGATCTGCTCGTTCGTTAGTGTCATGGCGCACCTCCTTGTGGCATTGTTAACGCGCGGACACTTGTACACAAGGTCGGTAGGACAAAATTCCAATTTCTTCGGAAGGGGCGCGCCGTGGCCGGGTTCCGCACGCACATCACCGTTTCCGGCGCGTGCGGCCTCGCCTACGGCGGGTTCGCCGTGCAGCCGCTCGGGTTCACCACCGAAGCCGGGGTGCTCGCCGCCGGCGTGACCGCCGTGGGCGGGATGCTCCCGGACCTCGACAGCGACTCCGGTATCCCGGTGCGCGAGCTGTTCGGCCTCGCCGCGGCCGTGCTGCCCCTCATGCTGGTGCCGCGCCTCGTTCACTCCGGGGTATCGTTCGAGGGCATTCTCGCGACCTTGCTGTTCGGGTTCATCGCCATCCGCTACGGCGCGGCCAACGTGTTCAAGCGGTTCACGGTCCACCGCGGCATGTACCACAGCGTGCCCGCCATGCTGATCGCCGGGCTGTGCGTGTACCTCGCCTACCACAACCCCAAGAACCCGGACCGCGGGGTGCGCGCGCTCCTCGCGGTCGGGGTGATGGTGGGGTTCCTGTCGCACTTAATTCTGGACGAGGTGTACTCCGTGGACTGGCGCGGGGTGAAGCCGAAGCTGAAGGCGTCGGCCGGGAGCGCGTTCAAGTTCGGCTCGTCGTCCCTGTTCGCCACCGGCACCTGCTACCTGATCCTCGGCGGGCTGTTGTACCTCGCGTACCTCGACCTGAAGAAGAACGGCATCGACATCGGGTTCTGAGCGCGCGGCGCGGCGGCGCGAACCCGCGGGTGCTAGAATGGGTCTGACGGGACCGGCTCGGTGATGGAATTGGCAGACATGCAGGTCTTAGAAGCCTGTGCCCGAAAGGGCGTGCGGGTTCAAGTCCCGCCCGAGCCACTGCCCCGCCCCTTCGCTCACGTCGGCGGGCCGTCGTCGGCCAGCCACCACATCACGACGTACACCAGCGCGACCACAACCGCGATGAGCACCGCGACCCACCAGCGCGGGCGGCCACTGCCGACGCCCGGCGCGGCGTCGCGCGCGTCGTCGTCGCGCGGGACGTGGTTCGCAGTACCCGTGACGACGACGAGCACGCCCACCAGCCCGATGGCCGCGAGCGTCATACACACCGGGAAACACGCGAACAGCGTCGTCACGCGGGCCACCTTCACCCGGGCGGAATCAGGAACTCGCCGCGGCTGACGGTCGCGGCCCGGCCGGACAGTTTCACCCACGCGCCGTCGCGCCGCACGCCCACCGCGCCGCCGCGGGCGCTCACTTGGTAGCCCGTCATCACGTCCTTCTTCAGCTTCGGCCCCCACCACTCCGAGAGGCAGCAGTGGGCCGAGCCGGTCACGGGGTCTTCGTTGATGCCCTCGGCCGGCGCGAAGAACCGCGACACGAAATCGTATTGCGGGTCGGCGCTCTTGGCGGTCACGATCACCCCGCGGCACTTCACCCGCGCGAGCTTGGCGAAGTCCGGCACCAGCGTGCCCACGTCGTCGGCGCTCGCCACTTCCACGAGGAAATCGTACTCGCTGCGGGCCACGGCGCGGGCCGCGCACCCCAGCGCGTCGAGCAGGCCGGGCGGCGCGGGGCACGCCGTCGCCGGCTTCGCGGGGAACGTCAGTTCGATCTCGCCCGTCGGTTGCCGGCGCGCTGCGAGTACGCCGCTCTTCTTCGTGAGGAACGTGAGCAGGTCTTGGGTCGCGCCGCGTTCCCAGAGGAAGTGGGCCGCGGCGAGCGTGGCGTGCCCGCACAGCGCGACCTCGACGGCCGGCGTGAACCAGCGCAGCTCGTGCTCGCACCCCTCGCGGTGCCGCAGGAACGCGGTCTCCGACAAGTTGAACTCGCGCGCGACGCGCTGCAACCACTCGTCGGACGGCCACTCCGCGGTCGCGCTCAGCAGGCACACCGCGGCCGGGTTGCCCCCGAACGGCGCGGCGGCAAAAGCGTCGATCACTGCGAACGGGGTCATGGCGTTTTCCCCAACGGCTTGAAGAACGTCACCTTCTTGTCAGCGGCGCTCGCGCCGCTGACCATTATGTGGCGCACGCGGCCTGTGTCGTCGAACGAGCCGAACCCGATGTGCCCAGCCCCGAACGTCTTGTCCTCCGCCGTCATGATCTTCTTCCCGTCGAACAGCACCTCAATCTTGCCCCCGTTATGGTCCCGAAAGATGCGCACCTTGTGCCACGTATCCTTCTTCCACTCGATCCCCTTCGTCGTCTCCTTCGCGATGTTCTTCCGCGCGGCCCCATTCACGATGAAGATGTTGTGGGCGTTCATGTCCGCTTCTTTCGCGAAGTGAACGTAGTAGTACTTTTCCGGCGATTCGAACCCGAAGAACACGCACATATCTTGGTGCCCGTAAGGCTCGGTCGTGGACTGGAGTTCGCAGTCGAGGATGAAACTGCCGAATGATTTCCCGGCGATCAGGGCGATGTGGACCGGGCTGCGGTGCTTCGGAACGTAAGTGCTCTTGTACGCCTTTCGGTCGTAGGCCAGTTCGAGGCACCCGTCGCCGTTTTTGTCCTTGCCGTACTTCCACACGGCCGGGTCGCTGAACACGAAGTCGTTCGTCACTTCCGGCTTCTCAAAGCTCACGGAGTACAGTTCGTTCCGCGCGGGGGTGTCGGCCGCGCCAACGGCGGCCAGAAGGAGGGCGGGCACGACAGCGAGGAAGGGACGCACGGCAGTACCTCAGTGGGACCGGAACCTTTCGCGACTGCTGCGAGTAGACTACACTCGCCGGCTGTCGTCAACGATCTCCGAGGCTTCACCCATGTCCCCGCGCGCCTTCGCCCGGCTCTGTTCCGCGACCGTCGCCTTTGGCGTTCTGGGCGCGCTGTTGTCGCTCGACTACTCGACGCGCGCGGCCGACGACAAGGAGAAGGAGAAGCCGGCGCGCAAGCCGTGGACGACGTCGAAGGTGGTCGGCGCGCCGGAACCGCCGCCGCCGTTCAAGTCGGTGCGCGCGTTCCCCAACGCGCAGTTCAAGCACCCGGACCTGATCGCCCGGTGCCCCGGCTCCGACCGGCTCTTCGTCGGCGAACTCGGCTGTATGCTGTACTCGCTCGCCAACACCCCCGACGCCAAGCCCGAAGTCTTCTTCGATCTGAAGAAGGAGTACAAGAACCTCAAACAACAAGACGACGCGAAGGGCGTGGCCGAACTCTACGGCCTCGTGTTTCACCCCAAGTTCGAGCAGAACCGCTACTGCTACGTCTGCTATGTGTTGGAAAAGAAGGACCCCAAAGGGCCGTACATGCCGACCGGCTCGCGCGTGTCGCGGTTCAAGGTGAAGGACACGAACCCGCCCGTTGTGGACGCGGCCAGCGAGGAAGTGGTCATCACGTTTCAGGGCAGCGGGCACAACGGCGGCGACCTGCACTTCGGCGCGGACGGGATGCTCTACATCAGCACCGGCGACGGCCGCGGCCCGAACCCGCCGGACCCGCTCAACACCGGGCAGGACTGCTCCGACCTGCTCAGTTCCATCCTGCGCATCGACGTGGATAAACCGGGCGACAAGCTCAACTACAGCGTTCCGAAGGATAACCCGTTTGTGGGGATGAAGGACGTGCGCCCGGAAATCTGGGCGTTCGGGTTCCGCAACCCGTGGCGCATGAGCTTCGACCGCAAGACCGGCGACCTGTGGGTCGGCGACGTGGGTTGGGAACTGTGGGAGATGGTCCACAAGATCGAGAAGGGCGGGAACTACGGTTGGAGCGCGGTCGAGGGCCGGCAGCCGGTGAAGCCCGACCAGAAGCTCGGCCCCGCGCCGATTCGCGCGCCCACCATCGAGCTGCCGCACACCATCGCGTGCAGCGTGACCGGCGGCTACGTCTATCGCGGCAAGAAGCTCCCCGAACTGGTCGGCGCGTACGTGTTCGGCGACTGGGAGACGCGGCGCATCTGGGCCGCGCGCTTCGAGAACGGTCGCCTCAAAGAAATGCCGGAGATCGTGAAGCCGAACGTGCGCGTCTCGTGCTTCGGCGAGGACAACGCCGGCGAGCTGTACTACGCCGACTACGACACCGGGTTCCTGTACACGCTGGCGAAGAACGACGCCGGCCCCGCCAACGCCAAGTTCCCCACCAAGCTCAGCGAAACGGGGCTGTTCTCGGACGTGCAGAAACACGAACCGGCCGCGGGCGTGATCTCGTTCGTCCCGAACGTGCGCCAGTGGCAAGATGAGGCGACGGCGCGCTACCTGCTCGCGCTGCCGAACCTGTCGAGCGTGAACTTCTTCGAGAAGCCGCGCCCGCTGCCGGGGCAGGTGTACTGGCACGACTTCAAGGCGCAGTTCCCCGCGGGCGCGGTGCTGGTGAAGACCCTCACGCTCGACGTGGCCGAGGGAAAGCAGCTCGTCACGAAGCGGATCGAAACGCAACTGCTCCACTACGACGGCGAGGACTGGCGCGGGTACACCTATGCGTGGCGCGACGACCAGACCGAAGCGGACCTCGTGCCGGCCGACGGTGCGGAGAAGGTGTTCCGCGTGCCGACGCGCATGACGACCGCGGATCGCGACACCGGCGATGCGGAAGTTGAGCGCTCGCGCGAGCAGGTGTGGACGTTCCATAGCCGCGCGCAGTGCATCAGTTGCCACAACGCTTGGTCCGAGTACGCGATGGCGTTCACGACACGTCAACTGAACCGCCCGCGCATCCTCGGCCAACCCGATGCCCCGAACCAGCTCGTTCAACTGACGCAACAGGGCTACGCGAAGCGGATCGCGGCCGACAACAAGGAGCTGCCGCCGTTCGACGCGGAGAGCGTGAAGCAGGAGCCGAAGCTCGCGGGGCCGCTGGGCGACGACTCGCTCGACGCGAAGGCGCGCAGCTACCTGCACATCAACTGCGCGCACTGCCACCGCTTCGGTGGGGGCGGCGGTCAGGTCGTACTCGAACTCGACATCGCCAAGCCGTTGAAGGAAACCGGCATCCTCGACGTGCGGCCCAAGCAGGGCGACTTCGGCCTGATCGACGCGCGGCTGGTCGCGCCCGGGGACCCGTTCCGCAGCGTGCTGTTCTACCGTATGTCGAAGTTCGGCCGCGGGCGCATGCCACACCTCGGCTCGGAGTTCCCGCACGCCCGCGGCCTCGACCTGATTGGGGAGTGGATCACGTCGCTGGGCGACAACCCGAAGCCGTGGCCGCCGCGCTTCACACCGGCCGCGTGGGAGGTCGATTCGCTGAAGGCGTTCACGACCGCGTGGCCGTGGGCGAACGCCCTCGCGCGCGGCCGACTCGCGAACGACGACATGCTGACGAAGAAACTGCTGACCGCCGCGGCGCAACTTCCGGCGGGGCCGGTGCGCGAGCTGTTCGAGGGTCACTTCCCGCCGGACCCGAAGGGCCGCAAGCTCGGCGCGAACCCGCGCCCGGCCAGCGTCCTCGCGCTGACCGGCGACGCCACCAAGGGCGAAGCGCTCTTCTTCAACAAAGAGATAAAGTGCGCGAGTTGCCACAAGGTCGGCGACAAGGGCACCGCGGTCGGCCCGGACCTGACCAAGATCGGCGGCACACGCACCCGCGCCGAACTGCTCGACAGCCTGCTGAACCCGTCGGCGCGAGTGGAGCCGCAGTTCGCCGCGTACAACGTGAAGACGAAGGACGACCGCACCTTCACCGGCCTCGTCGTGAAGCGCGACGAGAAGCAACTGCTGTTGCGCGACGCGGAGGGCAAGGAGGTGCGTATCGAGGGCGAGAACGTGGACAGCGTGCGCCCGTCGCGCCTGTCGCTGATGCCCGACGGCCAGATGAGCGCACTGACGCCGCAAGAGGCCGCGGACCTGCTGGAGTACCTCGCCCGGCGCAAGTGACCGCGTGGCCGTCGGACGATCTTGCGCGCGATGAGAAGTCCGGCGTCCGGCGGCACCCACTTGACTTTAAGAATCCCGCGCGTCTACAATCACAAGGTTTTGTTCGGCGTGACTCGCTGTTCGCCCCGAACTCGTACCGTGTCGCAGATGCTTCGTTCGGCAACACTACTGTTGCTCGCGATGGGCGTGACGTTCGCGCACCTCGTCGCGGTGCCGCACCTGCACGGCGGGGACGTGTGGGGCCGCTCGTCGGGCGATGCGCGCCCGCACTTCCACCTCGGCCATCTCGGGCGCGCGGCGCGCGCGGTCGCGTTCGACCAAAGCGCCCCGCAGCCCGGCCCGGTCGCGCCGGCGACCGAACACGACGCCGACGCTTGGTACGTCGACGACGTGGAGGCGGCGGGCGCGCCCGCGCCCCTGTCGTTCGCCGCCGACCGCCTCGCGAACGAGTTCGCCACCGCGCACTTCGCGTTCGACGCGCCGGCCCACCCTGCGCGGAGCGCGCCGCCCGCGGAGCGCGCCGCGCCCCCCTGCCCCCTCTTCGTCCGCCACCTCGCGCTCCTGATCTAGCCGCGCCCCGTCGCGCGCCGCGCCCCGGCCCCGCGGCCGGTGGCCCTCTCGTCGTCGCTCTCGTTCGTTGTTCTCGGGTCGCCGCCCGTCGCGCGCGCCCGTCGTTCGTCCCGTCGCGGGTTCGCGCCCGTGGCGCTCTTACTCCCTTTCCAACCGAGGTTCGTTCGATGAACGGGTACACCAAGAAGGCCGATCTGAAGGCGGAAGCGCTCGAGGCCCGCACCGTGCCGGCGGGGTTCATTCTGGACGCGCCGGAACCGGGCGAGGCGGCCGTGGTGCGGGTGCTCGACGGCACCACGGGCGCGATCAAGGTTCAGTTCGACGCGTTCCCGGGGTTCACCGGCGGGCTGACCGGCGACGCGAGCAACGACCGCAACGGCGACGGCCTGCCGGACCGCATCGCGGTCGGCATCAAGACCGGTGGCCCGCCCCACGTGAAGGTGTTCGACGGGTCCGGGAACCTGCTCCAGAGCTTCTTCGCCTACGACACCACGTTCTTGGGCGGCGTGGACGTGGGCCTCGGCGACGTGAACGACGACGGGGTCGAGGACGTGATCACCGGCGCGCTCGGGGGCAACGCCCCGCACGTGAAGGCGTTCGACGGGCGCGACGGGCACCTGCTCCACAGCTTCCTCGCGTTCGACGCCGGGTTCCGCGGCGGGGTGAACGTGGACGACGGCGACACCAACAACGACGGCGCGGACGACATCATCGTCGGGGCCGCGATCGGGGCCGCGCCACACGTGAAGGTGTTCAACGGGCGCACCGGGAGCGAGCTCCAGAGCTTCTACGCCTACGACGGCGCGTTCGTGGGCGGGGTCCGCGTGTCCGGCGGCGACCTGAACGGCGACGGGCGCGACGACATCGTGACCGGGGCCGGGCCGGGCGCGGGGTCGCACGTCAAGGTGTTCCGCGGCGACGACCTCGGGCTGCTGAGCAGCAAGATCGTCTTCGAGGCCGGGTACGCCGGCGGGGTGGACGTGTTCGTGAACGACTCCAACGGCAACGGGAGCGACGACCTGATCGTCGAGCGCACCGGCCTCGTGCGGTACCGCGCGTTCGACGACAACGGCGTCGACGGCCCGTTCCACGACCTGTACGACGACGTGTACGACGACAACGGCGGCGCGTCCGGCGGCGGGTCCGGCAGCGGGAACAGCGGCGGGATCACGGGCACGAAGGTCGAGGGTACCGTCGTCGCGGTGAACGCCGCCGCGGGGCAGGTGGCGATCCGCACCCGCGGCGGTACCGTGCTGACGGTGGCCGCGGCCCCCGGCGCGAAGATCGAGCGCAACGACCTGCACACGACGCTCGCGGCGTTCAAGGTCGGAGACCTCGGCGAGGCGCTGCTGGGCACGACCGGCCTCGCGCTGAAGATCGAGGCCTATGGCGCGTGACCCCGCGCGGCGCGCCGGCCCGCGCGCGGGCCGGCGCTAGTCCAGCAGTTTCCGCACCTCGTCCACGTCGATGTTGCCGCTCACCAGCCGGGCGACGCGGTGCCCGTGCGAGACGACGGCGACCAGTTCGCCGCGGTCGTTGATGACCGGCCCGCCGCTGTCGCCTTGGTTCACCGGCGAATCGGTTTCGAGCACCATGCAATCGAGGGTGCCGAAGTCGGCCTCTTGGGTGCGGTGGACGCGCCCGCGGACGGTGCCCTTCGTGAGCCGCCAGAGCAGGTTGTCTTCCGCCCCGGACCCGCCGACCGAGTACACGACCGAGCCGGTCGCGGCGGGCTGCTTGGCGAGCGGGACCGCCGCGGCGCGCCCCGGCAGACTCGCGACCCGCACCACCGCGAGGTCGCGGCGCTTGTCCACCTTCACAACCTCGCCGTTGAACTGGGCCGCTTCTTTGCGCAGGTCGTAGCGCTTCGCGTCGGTGACGAGTTCGTCCTTCGCGTCGAACTGCGGGAACACCACGCTCACGCGCCGCTCGGTGCCGACCACGTGGAAGTTCGTGACCACGAGGCGCTTGTCCGGGTCGGCCACGAACCCGCTCCCGACCCCGTGGGGCGAGACGATCAGCACCGTACACTTGATGAGCCGCCGGTACGCCTCTTCGCCGGAGAGGGCCGACTCGCTCGGCGTCATGGTCACGGGCGCGCCGCCGTGCTTGCGCACCGCGTTCACGATGCCCCAGACCGCGACCCCGCCGACCACCACCGCCAGCACACCGAGTTTGACCCGCCGGGACACCCGCGGCCCCGCGGGCGCGCTCGGGCGCGGCGGCGGCGGCGCGGG
>VGZJ01000090.1 GCA_016872595.1 Planctomycetota bacterium | reverse complement strand
GCCGCCCGGCTCCGCGCCGCCGGCGCGACCGTCCGCGTGGCCCGCTACTCCGGCGCGCCCGCCGCCCGCGCCGACGTGCTCCGCGACGCCAACCGCTGGATCATGGACCAGATCGCCAAGTCCGCCCGCGACTGAGCGGGCTTCACGAACCGCCGCCTTGTCGCCGATCCTCTACCTCACGCACCGCGTCCCGTTCCCGCCCGACAAGGGCGACCGCATCCGCACGTACCACCTGCTGCGCCAGATGGCCGCGCGCGGGCGCGTGTGGCTCGCGTGCCTCGCCGACGAACCCGTTCCGCCCGAATCCCTCGCCGCCCTGAACGCGCTCTGCGAGCGCGTGGCGATAGTGCCCGTGGGCCGGCGCGCGCGGTGGGCGAAGGCGCTCGCGCGCCTCGCCACGGGGGGTAGCCTCTCGGAAGGGCTGTTCGCCTCGAACGCGCTGCGCCGCACGCTGCGGGGCTGGGCGGCGGAAGCGCGCTTCGGGGCGGTCGTGGCGTCGTCGTCGGCGCTGTGGCCGTACCTGCGCGACCCGGCCCTGCGCGCGGTGCCCGCGGTCGTCGATCTGATCGACGTGGACAGTCAGAAGTGGCTCGACTTCGCCGCGGCCGGCCGCGCGCCGAAGAAGTGGCTGTACCGGCTCGAAGCGGCCCGCGTGCGGAAGCTGGAAAGGGCTATCGCCGGGAACGTGCGGGCCGTGGCCCTCGTCAGCGGGGTGGAAGCAAAGGTTTACGATTCGTTCACTTTTGGAGGCGCGGCCACGGTCGCCACCAACGGCGTCGATCTCGAATACTTCGCGCCTTCGACGTGCGAGCTTCAACCCGCTCTCGCATTCGTGGGCGCGCTCGACTACCTGCCGAACGAGGACGCGGCGGTGTGGTTCGCGCGCGACATCTGGCCGGCGATCCGGGCGCGGTTCCCCGCGGCCGAGTTCCGCGTCATCGGCCGGAACCCGACGCCCGCGGTGCGCGCGCTGGCCGCGCTGCCGGGCGTGAACCTCGTGGGCCAAGTGCCCGACGTGCGGCCGTTTGTGGCCACCGCGAGCGTCGTCGTGGTGCCGCTGCGCCTCGCCCGCGGGGTTCAGAACAAGGTGCTGGAAGCGATGGCGATGGCGAAGCCGATTGTGGCCGCACCGCCGGCGCTGGCGGCGCTGAACACGACGCCGGGCGTTCACCTGCTGTCGGCTTCGACCCCGGACGAGTGGGTTCGCGCCGTGTGCGAACTGCTCGCGGACCCGCGAAACGGGCAGGCGCTGGGCGCGGCGGCCCGGCAATACGTCGAGTGCCACCACCATTGGGAACGCTGTTTGCAACCGCTGGTGGATTCGATCTTTCCGAAGTAACGGCTCGCGAAGCCGCAAGCGGCGTCCGGGCGCGCTACACTACCCCTGCCACCCCCGCCGTGGACATCGCCGACACCCTCACCCACCCGTTCCCGCCCGTGCCCGACGCGGACCCGCTCGACCGGCCCCCGGACCCGACCGCCGCGCCGGTCGTGCTGGACGCGCGCGTCGTCACCGGGTCCGGCGGCGGCCCGGACAAGACCATTCTGAACTCGCCGCGGTTCCTCGACCCGCTCGGCTACCGGATGGTGTGCGCGTACCTGCGCCCGCCCGCCGACCGCGGGTTTGACGTGCTCCGCGCGAAGGCCGCGAAGTACCGCGCCCCGCTCGTCGAAATCTGCGACCGCGGCGCGTGGGACTGGCGCGTCGTCACGGAAACGCTCGCCGCGTGCAAGCGCGAGCGGGTCGCGATCTGGCACGGCCACGACTACAAGACCAACGCCCTCGGCCTGTTGCTCAAGCGGTTCTGGCCGATGCGCCTCGTGACCACGGTTCACGGGTGGGTGCAGCACACGCGCCGCACCCCGCTGTATTACCGCATTGACCAACTGTGCCTCCCACGGTACGAGCGCGTCATCTGCGTGTCGGACGATCTGCTCGAATCGTGTCTCGCCGCCGGCGTGCCGGCGCGGAACTGCGTGCTGCTGGAAAACGGCATCGACACGACCGAGTACGCGCGCCGTCAGACGGGTGCCGAGGCGCGCGCGGCGCTCGACCTGCCCGCGACCGGCCTCGTGATCGGCGCGGTCGGCCGGCTCAGCGGCGAGAAAGGGTTCGACGTTCTGATCCGTAGTACCCATGCTCTCGTGTCGCGCGGGTTGGACGTGCGAACGGTGATCGTGGGCGAAGGGAGCGAGCGCGCGAACCTCGAAGGGCTGATTCGCGAGCTAAACTTGGGCGACCGGGTCCGGCTCGCGGGGTGGCAGGCCGAGGTCCGGCCGTACTTCGAAGCGATGGACGTGTTCGCCCTCAGCAGCTTGCGCGAGGGGCTGCCGAACGTGGTGCTGGAAGCGATGGCCCTTGAGGTGCCGGTGGTCTCGACGCGGGTGAACGGCGTGCCGCGGCTGGTGCGCGACGGGAACAATGGGTTCCTCGTGCCGCCGGGCGACCTCGGCGCGCTGACGACCGCGCTGGCGGGGCTGGCGACCAACCCCGGCCTGCGCGACCTGTTCCGCGCCGCCGGCCGCCGCACGGTGGAAACGCGCTACAGCTTCGCCACCCGCATGAGCCGCCTCGCCCGGATCTACGACGAGTTGCTGGGAGTCTGAAACGAAGGCAGTAATAGCCACAAAAAATGCACAAGAGCCACAAAGGAAGACAAAGGCAGAAGCCATTTGACCTTCTTCACGATAAGCGGAACTGCTTGGTAAAACTGGGTTTACGTCGTTGACGTTGCAATTGACGCAACCCCGCTTCCAAGAAGGACTTAAGTAAGGTTTTTCCCCTTATCGTGAAGAAGGTCTATTGTTCAGAAGACAAGCAGGCAGCGCCAATCGGTAGCGTGCCTTGAACGCGGTCTTGTGTTTTGTCTGTTGTCTTCCTTTGTGGTTCTTGTGCTTTTTTGTGGCCATTGCTCTTCTGCCTTGATCGCTAGTGAGGGTTCGTATGATTCGCCTCATGTCGTCCGCCACGCCGCCGACGTTCGCCACGGTCGTGCATTCGCGCGCCGCGGCGGGCGGGCGCGCGGCCGACCTCGCGGCGTTCGTGCGGCACTCCGCGCAGCGGGTCGCGCTCAGCAAGCACCCGCTGTGGCTGAACGTGCTCGCGCGCGGCCTCGGGCACGAGGTGTACGCGGTCGAGGCGGTCGCCGGCGGGTGCACGGTCGGGTTCCTCCCGCTCGCGTTCGTCAGCTCGATGCTGTTCGGCCGGTTCCTCGTCAGCCTCCCGTACCTGAACACCAACGGCGTGATCGCGCAGTCCGCGGACGTGCAGGCGGAACTGATTTCGCGTGCCGCGACCCTCGCGGACGAACTCGGCTGCCGGTACCTCGAACTGCGGCACGAAGCGCCCATCGCGCACCCGGACCTGAACGCCGCGCTGACCAGCAAGGTTCACATGCGGCTCGCGCTCCCCGCGACCGGCGACCTGCTGTGGAAGGGCTTCGACTCGAAGCTGCGGAACCAAGTGCGGAAGGGCGAGAAGGGGAACTTCGCGGTGGCGTGGGGCGCGGCCGATCAACTCGACGGGTTCCACGACGTGCTCGCGGAGAACATGCGCGACCTCGGCTCGCCGGTGTACGGCAAGGCGCTGTTCCGCGCGATCCTCGACACGTTCCCCGGCGACGCCGAAATCTGCCTCGTGCGCGACGGCGCGAAGCCGGTGGCCGCGGCGCTGCTGCTGCACGGCTCCGGCATCACGGAGGTGCCCACGGCCTCGGCGCTGAAGGCGTACAACCCCAGCAACGTGAACATGCTGATGTACCACCACCTGCTGCGCCGCGCGGTCGAGCGCGGGCAGGGGGTGTTCGACTTCGGGCGCTCGACGACCGAAGGGAGCACGTTCAAGTTCAAGAAGCAGTGGGGCGCGGAACCGCACCCGGCGGCGTGGCAGTACCGCGTCCTCGACGGCGAAGTGGGCGACATGCGCCCGGACAACCCGCGCTACCAGCGGGCCATTCGCATCTGGCAGCGGCTCCCGGTCGCGGTCACGCGCCGCTTGGGGCCGCTCCTCGTCCGCGGCATTCCCTGAGCCAACAACGCAGACGAGTTTTGACAGGATCACAGGATGGGACAGGATGAGAAGGACAACCCTCTTCTCTGCATCCTGTCCCATCCTGTGATCCTGTCAAAACTCGTCTTGCCCTTCTGTGCTTTCTTAGCGCCTTGGCGTGAGATCGTTTTCTACCTCAGCCACCGTGCAGTAGCGGATGCCGAGCGCTTGGCCTTCGGCTTTGGCGCTCGCTTGCAGCAGGCCGGCCGCGGGGACGTCGATCCCGGCGCTGGCGTCCTCGACCAGCCACACGTCGAACCCGGCGCGCTTCAGGTCGCGCGCCGCGAAGAAGCAGCAGATGTTCGTGGCGATGCCGCACACCACGACGGCCTTGATGCCGGCGGCGGCGAGGAACGGCGCGAACGCCGGGTGCTGCGCCGTGACCGCGTAGGCCTCGAAGTCGCGGTCGTAGCCCTTGCGCCAGATGGCGCTGAAGCGCTCCGTGTGGAGGCCCGGCAGGAACTCCGCGCCCGGCGTGCCGGCGATGCAGTGCGGCGGGTACAGGTTATCGGCGCGGCCCAAGAACGAACGGTGGTCCGGCGGGTGCCAGTCCTGTGTGGCATCGACGCGCGCGAACGGCAGCGCGAGGAGTGCGTTGATCTGAGGCACGGTGGCGGCCCCGCCGGGTACGGGCAGTTCCGCGGGGCACAGGTCGGTGAACCCGCGCTGCGCGTCCACGACGAGCAACGCGGTTGCGGATGGGGTGAGCATGAGGCACGTTGTATGCACGAATTGCGTCCCGCGAAGTTGCAACACGCGAGCGGCGCGGCGTCGGCCCGCCGGTGGCTACACAATTCAGATGCGCTGAACGTGTCTGAGTTGGGTAGCCACCGGCGGGCCGACGCCGCGCCGCTCGCTGGCGTCACTTCTTGATGTAGCTCTTGTGGATGACCGCGTTCTTGCGGGTCGCGTCGCGCGACTCGACTGTCACCGTCGAGCGGTTCTGCGCGACGTTGCTGCTCAGCCGGTTCCCGTCGTTGTTGACCGATACCGGCGCAGCGCCACGGAATTGCGGGCCTGCGACGACGCCGAAGTTGGGGTTGTTGAACGCCTGCTGGTTCTGAACGGCCCGGTTGCCGGTCGTGGCGTTGCCTTCGATCTGCACGCGGCCCGCGCCCGATCCGCTCATGATGGTGGTATCCGGGGCGGGGTTCGTGGGGTTGACGAATCCGGCAGCGCCACCGGCTTGCACCCCGCGCGGCCCCGTGACCTCAACGCGCGCCACACCCGGCGCGTTTACCTCCGGCGTTTGCGGAACGCCGAAGGTGTCGTTCATGATGGCAAGGCGGCGGTTGTAAACCTCACTGCGGCCGTTCATCTGCTGCGTCAGGCGTTCCGACACGAAGGGCGTGTCGGTCGCGGGCGCGGCGTCCGGGGCCGCGCCGTGGGCGAGGAACTTTTCCACCTCGCGCACCGACGGGGCTTGCGCGGTCGGCTTGTCGGTGCGGCTGGCGACCGCTTCCACCGCGGCCGAGTTCAGTTGCTTCGGCCACGCCTTGCGGAACAGCGCGTTCGAGCCGTACACCTCCGCGCATTTGATCTGACCGTTCACCACGAACACCACGCCGATGATGGTGTCGCGCTCCTCGCCGCGAGCCTTCAGCGCGGCCTCGTATGCCGCGACGTGCGCCTGAACTTCGGGCGCTTCGAGCGTCAGTTGGAAGCTGGTGGGCGAGGCCGCGGCGTTCACGTTCGCGCCGACGTTCATGGCGATCTGCCCCTGATTGAGCGCGACCGTTTTCCAGACCTCGCCCTGATTCCCGCTCAGGTTGGCGAGCTTCATGTCGTTGCCGACCGCGGCCTTCGCGCTCGACTTGAACCGGGCCGCGTCCTCGCTCCCGCGGTTCGTCCAGCGCCCCTGTTCGACGCAGTGCGCCGGCAGCGGCACGGCCCCGGACATGGGCGGCAGCAGCATGTCGCTCTGGCTCATGCGGTCCTGCTTGCCGCCCTTCACGATGTCGCCCGATTGGATGAACAGCTCGTGATCCGGTGAGCGGTTCTCCACCGCGAGCATGTTCACGTCGCTGGTCTCGTGAACGACGGCGAGGTTCTGGTCGAGCGCTTCCTGAAGGCTCAGCACCTTCGCGCCTTGAACGGCGTCCGGGCCGTGGACGAAGTAGACGGTGAGGTTCTCGTGGGCGAGCGGCGCGGCGACGCGCGGGGGCGGTTCCGCGGCGCGCGTGGCGGGCGGGTTCGTGCCGCCGGCGACGTACCAGAGACCGACGAGCGCGACGGCGACGAACCCGAGCGCGAGACGTGATGCGTTCACGGCAAACCCTCCTAGAGAAAGCACCTTCCGCAAGTGTACCGCTGCACGGCCCGCGGTGTGAGCGCGACTTTGCGCGCCCGTTGCGCTTTCGGGCGCGGCGCGGGCGCGGCGCGGGCGCGGTACAATCCGCACGGGCGGCGCGCGCCGCCCGACGGAGGAACCACCGATGACGCGATCCCTTTGGAAGTCGGCGCTCGCTCTGGGCGCGGTGCTGGCCGCGACCAGCGCCACCAGTGCCGGCGACACCGTGCCGCTGACCGGCGCGGGCGGAGCGACCCTGACGCTCGGCGGGCAGGGTACCCCGGCACAGGCCGCGGGCGAAGACAACGAACTGACCCACGGCCGGCGCTACTACGGCGGCGGCTGGGGCTACCGCGGCGGGTACTACACCGGCTATCGCGGGTGGAACGGCGGCTGGGGCGGCTACTACCGGCCGGTGTACTACTACGCGCCGCGCGTGTACTACCCGACCTACTACCGCGTCGCGCCGGTGTACCCGACGTACTACTTCAGTGACTGCGCGCCCGGCGTGAGCTTCACGTTCGGGATCAGCGGCGGGGCGGCGTCCGGCGCGCCGGCGCTGAACTTGGGCGCGCGCCCGGTCCCGCAACCGATGCCGTCGGTCGGGCCGGACGGCACGTTCCGCTACGACGGCGGCCCGGCGGTCCCGGTCCCGCTGCCGAAGGCCGACCCGCAACTGATCCCGCCGGCCAGCCCGCTCCCGAGCGCGACCGACCTGCCCATCTCCGGCAAGCCGAAACCCGCGCCGTACAAGTACAAGGCCTACGGCGAGAAGTAGACGTGCGCACGGGGCGCGAAGAGTTGAAGACGCGCCCCGTTAGCCGCAAGCCACAGGCGAGCGCGAACTCGCCTCGCGGCTCACCAGTCAGAACCGAGCACTTCGCCGCCGTTGGGCCGACTCCGTAAACACGTTGACCGGCACACGGGCGTGGTACAATCGCCAGCGATCTCGGAGACCGCCCATGAACGACAACGACCCGACCCGAACGTCGCCGCCCGAAGAGGCCGCGACGCGCTCGAGGCCGGCTGCATCGCTGCCGTCAGCGAATGCAACCGCGTCACTCTCACCCCCGGTTACGGGTACGGGAGCGACCATCTCCGCGGTTGGTGACGGTTCGGCGGCAGCTCACTCGGAAGTTCCGGACGTGCCGGGCTATGAACTGGGTGAAGAGGTCGGGCGCGGCGCGATGGGGGTGGTCTACAAGGCCCGCAACCTTCGGTTGAACCGCACCGTCGCGCTGAAGATGGTGCTCACGGAACAAGGCGACTCTCGACGCATGATTCGCTTCTTGGCCGAGGCCGAGGCGGTCGCGGCGGTAAAGCACCCGCACGTCGTTCAGGTGTTCGAGTTCGGGGAAGCAACCGGCCGGCCCTTCATCGCCTTTGAATACCTCTCGGGCGACAAGCTCACCACACGACTCGGAACACCGCTACTTCCGAAGGACGCGGCCGAACTCCTTGCGAAGATCGCGCGCGGGGTCGCGGCGGCGCACGATCAGGGTATCGTTCACCGCGACCTCAAGCCCAGCAACATTCTCTTCGACGAAGCGAACGTGCCGAAAGTCACGGACTTCGGCTTGGCGAAGCGCGGCTCGGTCTCGGACCTGACCGCGACGCAGGCGGTGATGGGCACGCCCGCGTACATGGCACCCGAACAGGCCAGCGGCAACGCCAAGTTCGTCGGCCCACAAGCGGACGTGTGGGCGCTCGGCGTCATCCTCTACGAGTCGCTCACCGGCGCGCGCCCCTTTGAAGCGGACGACGTGCAAGGGTTGCTCGCGCGGGTCATCATGGCCGATCCCGTACCGCCACGAAAACGGCTCTCCGCCATCCCTCGCGACGTGGAACTGATCTGCCTGAAGTGCCTGTCCAAGCAACCTCACGAGCGTTACCCGACGGCGAAGGAACTGGCCGACGACCTCGACCGCTTCGTTCGTGGCGAGCCGATCAGCGTGCGCCCGGCGGGAGCGCTCGTACGCAGCTACAAGTGGGTAAAGCGTAACAAGGTGGTCAGCGGCGCAACGGCCGCCGTCGTGCTGGCGCTGTTGGTTGGCGCAGGGATCTCGCTCGGCTTCGGGCTGGAAGCGAACAAACAGGCTGATGAGGCCAAGAAGCAAAAGAAGGAGGCCGACGACGCAGCGGCACGGGAGAAGGGCGAAACCGCGCGAGCAAACCGCGAAAAGCAGGACGCGATCAACGCCCGGAACGAACTCGGACGGAAAACCGACGAACTCAACAGCGCGCTCGCGCGGGCACTTCTCGGCCCCATGTTATCGGGTGACAGGGAAACTCGCTTGACTCCATACGAGCGTGCGGTGTTGTGGGAACTGACAGTCTGGCGCGGTACGCCAGTGCCTATCAAGTTCTTGGCGGAGGGAACGAGTTCCCCCCTCTCTTCGCGACAACTGGAGTGCCGAGCCGAGTTCGCCTTCCACGCGGCGATCGGGCTTGCCCCCGACGTCTGGGGTCAAGCCGACCGGATGTTGCTGGCGCGGTTCGATGCGCCGGGGACCACGCAGGAGCAGCGAAGAAGTTTGGCAATTGCCTGCGCGCGTGCCGGCGTGTTCTCGACGCCAACAGCGGATCGGGCCGGCGCGGCGCTGGCCGTCGAACTGGTTGCTGTCGCTTGCAACCCGCACTTCATACGGCGAACCGATGAACCACTGGCCGACTCCTGTGCTCCGGGCCCGAAAAGCCTCTTCGCACGGGAGTCAGAGTTGAGAGCGTTGGCCGATTGCTTGGTGACAGTAGGGAGACGGATGAGTCCGTCGGGGGCACAGTCTGTCGCGGAGACGCTCCTTGAGGCGATGAGGAATGATCAGTGGCAGCACTCCGTCCACCTCCGCGAACTGGCGCGCGCCTTGTCGGGTGTGGTCGGATGCCTGGAATCCGAGAAGGCGAGCGGGATCTGTGACCGGGCCGTGAAATCACTCGCCCCCCCTGCCGGCTACAAAGCCCACAGCAACCCGTGGGAGTTGGCCGAGGGGTTGTCGGTCGTGGCTGTGCGGATGGAACCCGAACAGGCCGCCCAAATGCTCCTCAGCAAGATTGCCGCAACCGACAACCCCTCGACGCTGCGGCAACTGGCCTTCGGCTTGGCCTCGGTGGCAACTCGCCTTTCGCCCAACAAAGCCGCTGAGGTGTGCGACTCGGCCGCGCGTCACCTCGCACAACAGATCGGGCAAGCGAACTACCTGACCGAGTTGGCAGAGGGACTAAGCGCTCTGGCACAGTATCTCACACCCGAGAGAGCCGCAATGGTGTGCCGCGCGCCTGCGGAAGTGATTTCGCAAGCGATCCTGAAATACGAACAGTCCGAGCGCCGTCACCCGAGTTCACTTCGGGAGCAGATCAGCGGCCTCGCTCTGCTGGTGAAGAGACTGGAACCAGAAGCCGCTGTCCGTGTGCTCACCGACACACTGTTGCGATCTAGGAGGGATGAAACGCACTTGGAACTGGCCCAACTGTTCTCACGAGTGCTGACCCGACTCGAACCTCATCGGGCGGCTATCGCGTGCAACATTGTAGCCGACCACCTAATCGACTTCGCTACCAAGCACGCGTTCGAGTCTTCCCGTCGCCGCGTGGCCGAGGCACTCGCGGTGGTCGTTGCGAATCAGAGTCCCGCTACCGCCGCCGAACTGCTTGCCGATACATTGACGATGCAGCGCGCCAATTACTACCGATTCCTGTCTCCGCGCGGGCTGGCCACCAAGACCGCGGTGCGCGGTGCGCGTGCGTCCCTAGGTCTCACTGGAGAAGATCAAGTGCTCGACGCGATCCAAACGGATGATACGCTGCCTGATTTGAACGCAGGTCTCGAAGTAGTGGCTCAACTGGCGGTGCGTACTGAATCGCTCCGAGTCGAACGAATATTCATTGAGGCTAGCAAGAAAACGAGGAGCAGTCGCGACGTTGAATCCATCAATAGTGCTCTCAACACACTGCGATTCTGGACCAGCCCGACCGCTGATAACCCGGCGATTCGAGCGCAAACTGCTCTCGACACGTACTCGTACCCACAATTCCCCGCGCTCCGGACGCTCATTCATCCGCAAGTACAACTCCGTCCAAAGCCGCTGCCGGCACAAGACCTCGTGGAATTGCTGAAGCACCCGTTTTGCGTCGGGGAGGCGCGGCGGGCCGTGCTCGACGCGCTGGAGTTCACCTACAAGCGGAGCTTCAAGGATCAGTGGGAGTTCGTCGAGTACGCGCAGAAGCACCAGCCGCAACTCGACCTGCTTACGCCGCCCAAGCGCCCGGAGCCGAAGCCGTGAGCGTTCCGATGAGGCTCACAGCAGCTCGCTGATCGGTTCGGGGTCGTCGAGCACGTTGACCGGGCGACCGCTGGGGTCGAGGAGTTGCAGCTTCGGGTCGATGCCGAGCACGCTGTAGATCGTGGCGTGGATGTTCGAGGGCGTGACGGCGCGCGTGTGCGGGCGCTGGCCGAGCCGGTCGGTGCTGCCGATCACCTGCCCGCCCTTGATGCCGCCGCCACCCATCAGGCAGAACATCGCGTTGCCCCAGTGGTCGCGGCCCGGCGTGCCCATGCTCATCGGCGCGCCGCCGTTTCCGCCGTCGTTCATCTTGGGCGTGCGCGAGAACTCGCCGCATAGCACGACCAGCGTCGTTTCGAGCAGCCCGCGCTCGTCGAGGTCTTCGAAGAGCGAGGCCACGGCCGAATCCACTTGCGGCAGGTAGTTCTCGTAGCCCTTCTTCAAGTCCCAGTGGTGGTCCCAGCCGCCAAAGTGGACCGTGACGAAGGTGGAGCCGGCTTCGACCAGTCGGCGCGCCAGCAGCGTCGATTGGCCCCAACTGCCGCGGCCGTAGCGGTCGCGCAGGCGCGTGGGTTCCTTCGCGATGTCGAACGCCTGCCGCGCCCGCGGCCCCGTCACGAAGTCGAACGCCTCCGCCGAGAACTTGTCGAGCGCCTGCGCCGTCGGGTGCGCGTCGAGGTGCTTGCGGTTCTTGTCGAAGTGCGTCAGCAGTCCCTTGCGGTCTTCGAGCTTCTCGACCGTCAGCCCCGCGGCGAGGTTCAGGTTGCGGACTTGGAACCCGGCGCTACTGGGGTCGCCGGTCACGAACGGGTCGTGCTGCGCGCCGAGCATGTGCGCGCCGAAGTAGCCGGGCGCGAGGCCGATGCTGGCCGCGTGCGGGGTGGCCGTGTAGCCCGGCATCCCCTGCTTGCGCGCGCCGAGTTCGCGGTTGACGATGGCCCCGATGCCGGGAAACTTGCCCGCGTTGTTCGCCCCGCTGACGCCCATGTCCTTCGTCGTGAGCATCCGGTGCCCGCCGGCGAAGTGGTCGCCCGTGTTGTGGTGCAGCGAGCGCACCATCGAGAACTTGTCCGTGACGCGGGCCTGCTTCGGGTACAGCTCGGTCACGTCGAAGCCGGGCACCTTGGAGCGGATGGGCTTCCAGATGCCGCGGTACTCGGCCGGCGCGTCCGGCTTCATGTCGTACATGTCCATGTGACCCGGCCCGCCGTCGAGCCAGATCAGGATGACCGACGTGTTCTTGCTCGTGTCCTTGGACTGCTCCTTGGCGCGCAGCAGTTCGGGCACCCCGACCGCGGCCATGCCCGCGACGCCCAGTTGCAGGAAGCTGCGGCGGCTGACGCCGTCGCAATAGCGGGCCGGGGAGGAGCCGAGGTCGAGGCGGAACATGCGGCGCTCCGAACGAGCGGGGGAGGGAAGGCACACCGGCGGATGCTCAACTGTCGCACACCCGCGGCCCGCGGTCAAGCGCGGGGTTGGGCCGAAGGCAGTGAGCGCCGCCGGTCGGCGTCGTCTTATTGCGTCACTCGCCGGTCGTCACGGCGAACTCGAAGACGTGTTCCTTGCCCGCGAGCACCTCGCGCTCGAGGCCGGACAGGTCGGGGCGCGCGAGCTTCGCGGGGAACAGGGCCGCGGCCGACGGCGCGAGCGGGTCCGGCAGCGCCGGGGCCGGCATCAGCGATACGCGATACCAGCCCGCGGGGACGTGCGCGGAGCCGTCGAGCTGAAGGGCGAAGGTGCCGTCGGCGGCGGTCTCGGCGCGGGCCGGTTTGCCGCGCCCGCCACGCCGCGCGTCCGGGGTGAACACCACCAGCCCGCCGGCGACCGGTTGGCCGTTGAGCGTCAGCTTGCCGCGCACGGTGGCGGGCGCGGCCGGCGGCGCGGTACCCCCGCACCCGCCGGACAGAGACATCGCCGCGAACCCGCCGCCGAGCGCGAGCACCGGAACGAAGAGCCGCAGCAGCGTTCGCATGGCCGTCCCTAGCGCGCGAAATGGTCCGCCTCTATCATCGGCGGAACGGCGGGCGCGGGTTGAGTTTCGCTTGCTTCGCGCGCGGTTCTTGCCACTATGGTTGTTATCCGCGCGCACCGGAGGGCCGTTCATGTTCCGCGTCCGCTTCGTGGTGTTGGTTCCGGCGGCTTTGGGTTTGCTCGCTCTCGCGCCGGGTGCCGCGGCCGAACCGCCCGCGCCGAAGCCCGCCAGCCCGGTGCCCACCGCGCTCCGGTTCGTGCAGCACTTCGCCGCCCCGGACGCCCTCGCGCCGGGCAAGGACCGCGCGCTCAAGATCAAGCTCATTACCGCGCTCGCCAAAGCGCCGGAACTGTCGTGGGCCGACGCGGGCGACCTGTTCGACAGGGCCGCGTTCCGCGCGCTGGCCGGCGACCGGGACGCCATCACCGTCGCGCGCATGGAGCAACTGTTGCGCGACAGGACGCCGCAGTCGCGCGCGGACATGAACCCGAAAGTGCGGGCGCACGCCGACCTGCTGACCACACAGTTCGACCTGATCGAAGAGGCGCACCGCAAGCCGGCGGAAGAACTGGTCGAGTGGATCGCGAAGAACTACCAGCTCGGCAAGCCGCTAAACGTCGTGGTCATCTGCACGCGGAACACGCGGCGCAGCATGCTGGGCGCGACGATGGGCAACGTCGCCGCCGCGTACTACGGCCTGCCGGACGTGCGGTTCTACAGCGGCGGCACGGACCCCGACGCCTTCAACCCGCGCTCGATTGCCGCGCTGAAGGGAATCGGGATCGAGATCGAGCCGACCGGGAAGGACGCCCCGCGCGGCTCCGGCGGCGGCCCGAACCCGGAGTACCGCGTGACGTGGGGGAAGGGGCTGGAAGCGCGCGAGTTCTCGAAGAAGTATTCGGACGCGCACAACCCGGCGACCGGGTTCGCCGCCGTGATGGTGTGCAGCGAGGCCGACACCAACTGCCCCATTGTGAAGGGGGCGGGGGCGCGCGTCGCGGTGCCGTACCTCGACCCGAAGGCGTTCGACGGCGCGCCGTTCGAGGCCGCGAAGTACGCCGAGCGCCGCGACGACGAGGGGCGGTTCATGCTGAGCGTGCTGATGCAGGCCCGCCGCCGGCTCGAACTCGCGGGCAAGTTGAAGTGAACGCGCTACGCCGCGCGGAGTAAACCGTAGGCGAGGGCCGCGAGCGCGGCCCCGCACGGCGCGGTACACGCCCACGCCAGCGCGATCTCGCCGACCTTGCGCCAGTGCGCGCGGTTCGCCGCCGCGCCCATGCCGGTCAGCGACCCGACGCTCACGTGCGTCGTACTCACGGGCAGCGCGTGCAGGCTCGCCGTGGTCACGAGCGCCGACGTCACGAGGCACGCCGCGAACCCCTGACCGGGGTTCATGTCCGTCACCTTCTTCCCCAGCGTTTCGGCCACGTTGCGCACGTCGAGCACGCCGCCGAGGGCGATGGCCCCGGCCACGATCAGGAACGCCCAATGCACTCCTAAGCCGGGCACCACCAGCATCGGGGCCACGATCTTCGGCGTGTCGTTGAGGCCGCGGGCGAAGCTGGCCGCGCCCGCGCTCAGGAAGTGGGCCGCGTCGAGCGCGCGCGTGCGGTGGCCGGGGGCCGCGCCCGCCTTGCGCAGCGCGAGGTACACCGCCGCGCCCAACACGGCCGCGGCCAACGGGCTGACGAATAGCGGGTACAGGACGGCGGTGCCGAGGGCCGCGAACCGCACGTCGCCGGCCCCGGCCAGCCCCGCGCCCACCAGCGCGCCGACCAGCGCGTGTGTGGTGGACACGGGGAACCCGAACCGCGTGGCGACGAAGCTGGTCGCCGCCGCGCCGACGGCGACCGCGCACAGGAAGTCCGGGGAGAGGGCGAGCGCGTCCGGCACCACGCCGCGCCCGCCGAACGTCTTGAGGAGGTCGGAGGCGAGGAACAGCGCGGCGACCGAGCCGGCGAACGTGGTGAGGGTGCCCCACGCCGCCGCCGCGCGCAGGTTCGTCGTCCCGCTCCCGTAGAGCGAGGCGACGCCCTTAAAGTTGGCGTTCGCGCCGTTCGTGTACGCGACACAGCACACGGCGACGAACAGCGCGGCGAGCGTCATGGAACCCAATCTACTTCTTGGGTTCGCCCTTTTCGGCGGGCAGGTCCTTCAGCGCCGCGTACTCCTTCCACGAGCCTTCGTAGAGGCGCACGTTCGGGTACTTGGCGACGTACTTCAGGTAGAACCGCAGCAGGCTCCCCTCGCGCGAGGTGCCGCAGTACACCATGATGTCCTTGTCCGCGGTCAGCCCGGCCTTCTCGAGCTGGTCCTTCACCTTCTCGAACGGCAGGAACTTGTGGGTGTTGTCGGTGTCCATGAGGCGCGCCCAGTGGAAGCTGACCGCGCCGGGGATGTGGCCCTTGCGGAGCCACACGTCGTCGTCGCCGACGTACTCGTTGTGCGGGCGCGCGTCCACGAGCACGGTGCCGGCCTTGCGCTTCACCACGTCTTGCGTGGTCAGCCCGATCTCCGGCCGGCCCTTCTCCGGCAGCGTGCCCTTCTTGTTGCCGAAGTACTCCTGCGTGACGGGGAACTTCAGTTTGCTCCACTCCGGCAGCCCGCCGTCCACAATGCGGACGTTCTCGACGCCGTACTTTTCCAGCACGTAGGCCACCATGCTGGCGCTCAGGATCTCGTCGTTCGGGAGCTTCTCGCCGGTGGCGTAGATCAGGTGCATGCGGCCCTTGTCTACGCCGGCGCGCACGAGCAGGGCTTTGGTGATGTCGTCCGGCAGGTACTGGACGGGCACGCCGTTATCGGTGCCGCGGAGGGTGTCGAAGTTCAGGTGGTGCGCGGTCGGCAGGTGCCCGCGGAAGTAGTCCTTGTAGCCGCCGCGGGTGTCGAGCACGACGGGCCGCTTGGCCGGGTCGGTGTGCTCGATGAGCGCCTTGGCCTCGGCCGGGGAGATGACCCCCACGTCGGCGCGGGCGGGGCCGGGTGCGGCCACCGCCAGCACCAGAACGAGGCCCGCAACGCGAAGGTGAAGTGAGGTCATGGCCGGTGGCACTCCGAATCGGACCCGCGACATCTGCCCTTTAGACAATGTATTCGGGGCGCGCGGCCCGGCCAACGCAAACCGCGCGCCCCGCCGGGCACTTCGCGAACGGGGCGCGACGCGCGACTCACTCCGCGAACACCTTCCCGGTTTTCAGATCGTACCGGCGGGCCGTGCCGTCGAGCGTGACCTTCAGTTCCTCACCCTTGAACGCGAGGTCCGCCTTCTTCGCCTCGGTCATGTGGAGCACCCGCCACAGCAGGTTCCCGGTGGGCGCGTCGATCGCGTAGATCGACGTCTGCGACACCGCGACGATGGTCGTCTTGTCCGACTTGCCCGGCACGAACAGGGCCGTCAGGTACTTCTCCTTCGCCCCGCCGCGGCCGTACACCTTCTTGAAGTCCGCCACCTCTTTCACGCCCACGCCGCCGTCCGGCGTCGTGAACGCTTCCCTCCGGATCGTCACCGTCCACACGACCATCTCCCCACTGGCCTGCACGCTCAGGTTCAGCTTTCGGTCCGGGGAAACGTAGGTCGGCCCGTCGGGGCGCTCCGGCTTCGGGTCGTCCGCGCGACCGAAGGGCGCGACCAGCGCGGACGCGCTCAGGATCAGAACCGCCGGCCCGAACCGCGAGAGAGGGAGCATCGGAGGACACCTCGGTTGGAACAACGGGACGCCCCGTTAACCTACGAGCGCGGCCGGCCGCGCGAACCGGATATCCGGTGCCGCGCGAAGCTACCGCCGGCCGTTCCACTCGGCGCGCGCGTACTTCTCCGCGATCAGGTCGCGCACCGTGTCCAGCGGGAGCGGGTCGTAGTCGCCATCGGGTTGCCACTCCGCGATCAGCAGGCGCTTCGCCTCTTCGACGTTCACGGGCAGGTTGGCGACGAACTCCGCGTGCGGGCGGCTCCGGCGGTAGTCGGGTTGGCGCTCGGGCGGGTTCAGGTACTTGGACACCAACGCGAGGTGGAAGCCGCAGAGCAAAGTTCCGTGGTGCAGGAAGTGTGTGCGCTTCCGCTGTTGAGCGTTGCCGGAGAACTTCACCCCGCCGGCCGCGAGGTCGCTCGTGCCTTCCACTTTCGCGCCAACGACCGGCGCGAGCGCCTTCAGCACGCGCGCGAGGATGTAGCGGTTGGACGAGGGAATCTCGTTAAGGCCGGGCGCGTGCGTGTAATTCAGTACGAGGCTGAAGCACAAGCACCCGGGGCCGAGTACGACCGTTCCGCCGCCGCTCGCGCGCCGCAAGATCGGCACGCCGTCGGCCGCGCACGCCACGGTGTTCACGTCGATGGCGACCGACCCGCCGGAGCCGACCACCACCGCGACCGCCGGCGACTCCCACAGCCGCAGCACTTCGCCGCCCTCGTCGGCGCGAACGAGCAGCGCTTCGTCAAGCGCGAGGTTCTCCGCGACGGTCGGCAGCGTATAATTGAGCAGCTTCATGGAGCGTTGACGCCGGTTCGCGCAGAAGTATGCCAACAGCAGTGTTGTACGCTTCTCCCGCCGTGCGAGGTGTTCGATGGCCGCTCCGCGACTGGCCCACAACGTGTTCTTCAAGCTCAAGGACGCTTCGCCCGCGAAGGTGCAAGAGCTGGTCGATGCGTGCAAGAAGTACCTGAACGTGCAAGCGGGGATCGTGTTCTTCGCGGCCGGCGAGCTGTGCGCAGAACTGGACCGCCCGGTGAACGACCGCGACTGGCACGTCGGCCTGCACCTCGTGTTCGTGGACAAGGCCGCGCACGACGCCTATCAGGACGACGCTACGCACAACACGTTCATCGACGAGCAGAAGCCCAACTGGGCCGGCGTGCGCGTGTTCGATTCGCTGGTGTGACCGCTTGGTAGGTGCCGCCTGCCGGGCGGCACTGCTGCGGAGCGCGGGTCGCTGCCCGTTGCGCCCGGAGCCAAGCAAGCAGCGCGGAACGACCTGTGTTGTTCAGCAGTGCCGCCCGGCAGGCGGCACCTACTCCGAGCCGAGCATGAACCGCATTCAGCCGCACGAGTTCGCGAAGTTCCTGCGCGCGTACCGCTTCATCGGCGGCGCGATTCGCGCGGTGAAGGTGCGGCACAAGGGGCGCGACACCTCCGTCGAGTTCCGCCTGAGCGTGCGCGAGTCGATCACCGACCTGAGCAAAGAGGCGCGGCGCGTGCGGTTGCGGATCGTGCTAGAGGGCGCGAGCGAGTACCGGTTCCAGATGCGCCCGGACCAGCCGAAGGTGCGGATCACCGACGCGCGGCTGGGCTTTCACAACGGCCTGTTCTACCTCACCTTCGACTCGGTGGGTTTGGGCGCGGGCGAAACCGCGCAACTGTTCGACTTCCGCGCCAGCGAGGTCTACGCCGCCGGCCGCGAACTGCTGTGGGAAGAAGTGAAGCCGAAGGCGGGAAGGGCAGAATAGCCGCACGATCAACACCGATGAAGACACGATAAAGACAGGTACAGAGAAATGGGTTTGAACCCTGTTCTTGCCTTTATCGTGTCTTCATCGGTGTTGATCGTGCGGCTATGTTTTCGTTACTTCGCAACGCCGAACTGGTAGGTCGTGGTTTGCTTGTAGGTCTCGCCGGGCTTGAGGATCACGTTCGACTTCTCCTTCCACTCCGGCTTGTTGATCGAGTCGGGGAACTTCTGCGGTTCGAGGCAGAACCCGTTGTACTGCTTGTACACCGCGCCGCCCTTGCCGGTGTTCGTGCCGTCGAGGAAGTTGCCCGTGTAGAACTGGAGGCCCGGCTCCGTCGTGTACACTTCCAGCGTGCGCCCGCTCTTCGGCTCCACCACGCGCGCCGCGAACTCGGCCTTCGCGGTGTTGCCCTTGTCCAGCGCGTAGTTCAGGTCGAACCCCACCGGCTTGCCGCCGGCCTTCTCCAAGTCCTTGCCCATCGCCTTGGGCTTGGTGAAGTCGAACGGCGTGTTGGCGACCGGCTCGATCTTGCCCGTGGGGATCAGCGTGTCGTCGCCCGGCGTGTAGTTCTTGGCGGCGAAGGTGGCCTCGTGGCCCTTGATGTCGCCGCTGCCGTGGCCGGCGAGGTTGAAGTAGGTGTGGTGCGCGAGGTTGCAGATGGTCGTCTTGTCCGTGGTCGCGCGGTAGTCGATGACGATCTCGTTGTTGTCGGTGAGCGTGTAACTGAGCGTGACCGAGAGGCGGCCGGGGTAGCCCTCTTCCCCGTCGGGGCTGGTGTAGGTGAACTTCACGCTCGGCCCGGTCGCGGTCAGGCTCGCTTCGCCGCGCCACAGTTTCTTATCGAAGCCCTCTTTGCCGCCGTGCAGCGTGTGCGGCTTGTTGTTGTCCGCCAGCGTGTACTCCTTGCCGTCGAGGGTGAACTTGGCGTTGGCGATGCGGTTGGCGCAGCGACCGGCGTTGGTGCCGAAGTACGGGTGCCCGCCGAGGTAGTCTTCGAGCTTTTCGAAGCCGAGAGCCACGTCCGCGAACTTGCCGTCCTTGTCGGGCGCGTGAATCTCGGTAATGATCGCCCCGTACTCGATGCACTTCACGGTCATGCCGTTCTTGTTGACCAGCGTGAACCGCGTGACCGCGGGGCCGGGCACGTCCTTGCCGGCCTTGTTCTTGACGGTCAGCTTGCCGTACTGGTCCTGCTCGAACGCCGGGCCTTTCGGCTGGGCGACCGCGAGCGGCGCGAGCGCGAGGGTAACGGCGAGAGCGGGGAGAGCGCGAAGCATGAACACTGCTCCTGAGGTGAGAAGAGGTGGGGACATGCTATCCGCTCGTGTAATCGAAGGCGAGCAACCAACCGGCCGACCCTTGAGCGCAGGCGACGGGGCGCGGCCGAGATGATCGCGGAGGCGGTGCTCGCCATCGAGATGGGCGCGGTCGCGCGCGACGTGCTGGAAAGCATCCACCCGCACCCGACGCTGAGCGAAACCGTAATGGAAAGCGCGGAACTGGCCGACGGTGCCGTCACCCACATCGGCAAGCCGCGGAAGAAGTAAGCGCTCCGCGCGACCGTGAAGCGCGCTTGGGGCGGGATCAGGGCTGCGGCTGAGCGAATTGCCGTTGGTGCGACCCGCCGGGGCCGTGACGTGGTGTACTCTACCTGCATTGGAGGACGCCCGAATGCTCCGCGCGTCTAGTTCTCGACGTCACACTTCGGCAGCGCCTTTCGCAGTTCCTCCACGCCCGTGTTCGTCACCTTGGTGAGGATCACTTGGAGCGTGGTGAGGTTGTTGAGCGCGGCCAGTTCCTTGACCCCTGCGTCCGTGACTCTTGTGAAGCACAGGCGGAGCGTGGTGAGGCTCTTGAGTGCGGCCAGTTCCTTGACCCCCGTGTCTGTCAGCGGCGTCGCATTCAGGTTGAGCGCGGTGAGGTTCTTGTGCCCGGCGAGGGCCTTCACGCCCACGTCCGTGACCTTCGTGGCGTGGAGGTCGAGTTCGGCGAGACTCTTGAGCGCGGTCAGTTCCTTCACCCCCACGTCCGTCACGTTCGTTCCGGCGAGGCGGAGCGTAGTAAGGCTCTTGAGTGCGACTAGTTCCTTGACCCCCTTATCTGACACCTTGGTGTGGTTCAGGTCGAGTGTAGTGAGGCTCTTGAGCGCGGTCAGTTCCTTCAGTTCCGCGTCCGTGACCTGCTTGCTGAGGAGGCTCACGACCACGACCGGTCGGCCGCGTTGTCCCTCGTCCCGTGTGACCTTGCCGCCCAACTTCTCGACGAGTGCCGCGGCACGATCCTCAGCCTCATCGGCCCAAGCCGTCCGGGCATAGAAGGTAACAGCCACGACCGCCACCAGCATGCTCCGAATCACGTCACACCTCCGAAAGAGCGAAACTCAGCCCCGTGTTCGCCGCCGTGAAGTGCTTCGCACGGCGGCGTAGAATAGTTGAGACTTCTCGCTGGACGCGATAGGGGTCGGCGGAGGGCCATACAAGGACGCAACTTCAGTGACTTCTGTGATCGATAATGACAACCCGAACCATCCCGGCTCGAAACACCCGGACACGAGGGTGAAATCCCGGTTCTCGGGCCACGGTGATCCAGCCTCGCGCCTGTCGCGACCGGCGAGAAGTCTCGAATTGTGTGCGACCTGATGCCAACTTCCAGTGGCGCACATCTCGCCGTTTAACGGCGGGTACTGATCGACCAGCCCGCAGCCCCAGCAAGGGCGAATACTTACCCTTGCTGGGGCTGCGGGCTGGTCGATCAGTACCCGCCGTTGCCTTACTGCGCGCCGCCTTCGGGCTTCGGCTCCTCTGGCTTCTGTTCCGGCTTCGGCTCTTCGGGCTTCTTCTCTTCGGCCTTGGGCGGTTCGGGCTTCTTCTCTGGTTCCGGCGGCTTGAAGAACGCCAGCAGTTCGCCGAAAGTGTTCAGCGCGGCCTTGCCGCTCTTCTTGTCCGCGGTCAGGTTCGGCAGCGGCTTCGGCTTCGAGGGCTTGGGCGGCGGGGCCGGCGGCTGGACCGGCTGTGTCGCCGGCGGTTGCGCGCCGGTCGGGGCGTTGGTGCCTTGTGGGGCCGGGGCGGGCGGCGCGCCTTGGCCCTGTCGCGGTTGGAACCCGCCACGGCCTTGCCCCTGCCCCTGACCGCCGAAGCGCCCGGACGCGCCCGCGCCCTGACGCGGTTGGAACGGGGGGCGGTCGCCGCGCGGCGGCGGCGCGGGGC
>VGZJ01000089.1 GCA_016872595.1 Planctomycetota bacterium | reverse complement strand
CCTTGGGCCAGTGGTAAGGCATCCTGCCGACCTCCACGTTTGAGCCGCCTCCAGCGAAAAGATGATCACGCAAGAGTTTACACACAGAATACGCTACCTTCTAGCCCTCTCGCGGATCGTTGACTCTAAACGGGTGGCTTTCGCCGCGCTTCGTCGCTAGATTCGTTAGGACTCGCTCACCCATAGGGTTTGCCATGACGCGCCGCCCGTTCCCGTGGTTCGTGTTCTCGATGGGCGTGGCCGTTACGCTGTTCGCGCTGTTGCGCCCGGCGCTCGCGCAGCCGCCCGCCGGCGGCGGGTCCGTCAAGTCCGACGACGCGGCCGAGTTCCCCGCCGTCAAGATTCAGCCGGTCAGCGGGTCGCCCGACGAGGGCACGCTGAAGCTCTCCGCGGTCACGGTCGAAACGGCGACCGGCACCGTCACCGTGCGAATGAAGCACGTCAAGCAGATCGCCATTCACACCGACCCGGAGGGCAAGGCTCACGACGTCGTGACCCTGACCGACAAGTCGAAAGTGAGCGGCCGGGTGACGGCGGAGCAGTTCGTCGTCGCCAAGAAGGGCGGCGGCTCCGAATCGACGTGGAAGAAGGCCGACGTGCGCGAGATCAAGATCGAGCGCGACGAGCAGTTGCCGCTCATCGCGATCCTGCTCGGCCTGCTCACGCTGACCGCGATGGAGATCGTGCTGGGCGTGGACAACATCATCTTCATCGCCATCGTCGCGGGGAAACTGCCGAAGGAGCAACAGGCCCGCGCGCGGCGGATCGGCCTGCTGGCCGCGCTCGGCACCCGGCTCGCGCTGCTCGGCTCGTTGTTCCTGCTGCTGGGCCTCACAAGCCCGCTGTTCACGCTGCCGACGTTCGGCGTGCTGACCGACATCGAGGCCCGCGAGGTGTCGTTCCGCGACCTGATCCTGCTCCTCGGCGGGTTGTTCCTGATCGGGAAGAGCACGTTCGAGATTCACGAGAAGCTCGAACACGCCAAGAAGCACCACGAGGAGAAGGCCCCCGCGCCCGCGAAGCCGGTCAGCTTCGCGTGGACCATCTTCACCATCGCCGTCATCGACATCGTGTTCTCGCTCGACTCGGTCATCACGGCCATCGGCATGGTGGAACAGTTGTGGGTGATGATCGTGGCCGTGATCCTCGCGATGATGGTGATGCTGTACTTCGCCGGCCCCATCGCGAACTTCGTGGACCGGCACCCGACCGTGAAGGTGCTGGCGCTCGCGTTCCTCATTCTGATCGGCGTGATGTTGGTGGCCGAGGGGTTGGGGCAGCACATGGACAAAGGCTACATCTACGTCGCCATGTCGTTCTCGCTGGTCGTCGAGTTCGTGAACATGAAGATCCGTGGGCCGAAGAAGCCGAAGACGGAAACCGGCTCACCGGACGGGGCCGCGCCGCCGGCCGCGGCGCACTGAGCCCTCACAGCGGGGCCGGGAGGTCACGGCGGGTGAACGCGCGCAGGGCCAGCGCGTACCCGGCCGCGCCCACCGCGAACAGTACGCCCGCCGCGGGTACCAACACCGGCCGCCCGACGTTCCACGCCGCGCCCACGTCCACCGTCCAGACGCCGTCAATCATCGCGCGCTGCGGCTGGTAGTAGAAGAAGAACGTGAGCGGGCGCGCGAACCCGACCGGCTCCCACAACTGGCCGACCGTGTTCGCCACAAACATCACCACCACGACCAGCACCGCGAGGCCGATCACCTTCCACCGGCTGCGCCCGGCCGCGGAGAGGGCGATGGTCATCCCGCTCAGCGCGAACATCAGCGCGAGCGTGTTCACGAGGCCGAGCAGTTCGCCGCGCGCGCGCACCGGCAGGGGGGTCGGGTCGCGCGGCACCGTCGCCAGCAGCGCCTTCACCATCGGCGACTCTTTCGCCGCGTCGTCGAGCAGCGCGTAATCGGGTACGAAGTCGCCCGCGGCCCACAGCCCGAACTGCGTGCCCGCGAAGAAGCTCAGGCACAGCGCCGGCAGCACGAGGCAATCGACCGCGAGGTGCGCGAACACGAGCCGGTTCCGCGGCACCGGCTGCGACATGAGCAGTTCCATCGTGCCGCGGTCCAACTCGCCGGCCACCGCGCCCGCGGCCCGGCCGATGCCCCACACCACGCACAGGGCCAGCACGATGGGGTGCAGAAGGCCGATGGCGAGGAAATCGCCGGGGTCGTCGAACTTCATTTCGCCCCAGCCCAGTGCCGCCTGCGACACCTTACTCGGCCCGCGGACGAACACCGATTCCAGCACCTTCTCGTTGCCGAACGGCTTCGAGATGAGCCGCGCCATCGGCACGATCTGCGTCGTGACGCGCTGAGTGATCTTCACCCACAGCGCCGCGAACAGGAACAGCAGTACGCACACCGCGACGAGCGCGACGCGCGAGTCGCGCAAGAGCTTACGAACCAGAATCAGCGTCATGAAGTTGTTGCCCCGGAGTTCACCACAGCGGCACGCGGCAGAAAGGCAGTTATTGACAGGATGAACAGGATGAAAACAGGATAGAAAAAGGTGTCGGATCCGCTGCTCTTCATCCTGCCTTTCATCCTGCCTTTCATCCTGTTCATCCTGTCAGAACTCTTCTGCCTTCAGCCATGAAACTTCTTGTAGATCGGCCCCAGCCCTTGGGGTTCGATCACGAGGTCCGCGACCGGCTGGCGCGCGAGCCAGTCGAGCAGCACCGGGAGCGGGCCGCGGAAGGTGAACTCCATGCGCCCGGCGGCGCGCGCGGCGGCGTCCAGCGGGGTCTGGTCCGGGCCGGTCGCGGGCGCGGGGCCGGTGAGCCGCGCGCGCACCGCGCGGCCCTCGCGCAGCGCGTCCATCGGTTGCAGGTGGACCAACTCGCCGCGGCGCAGCACCGCGACGCGGTCGCACACGGTTTCCACTTCGTGGAGGACGTGCGACGAGAACAGCACCGCCTGCCCGCGGGCCTTCGCCGCTTTCAGTTGGTCGAGCAGTTCGTCGCGCATGGTCGGGTCGAGCGTGTTGGTCGGCTCGTCGAGGATGATGAGCGGCACGTTCGGCACCAGCACCGCGAGCAGCGCGACCTTGCGCTTCATCCCGCTGGACATGTGCGTGAGCGGGCGGTCGATGTCGATGTCCAGTTTCTTGGCGAGCGCGTCCACTTCGGGGCCGGGCCGCGCGCCGCGCAGGTGGGAGAGGAACGCGACCAGCCGGCGGCCGGTCATGGAGTCGTACAGGCGCAATTCGCCCGGCAGGTACGCGACGCGCTTGCGGGCCTCGACGCTGTCGGCCCAGCAGTCGAACCCGGCGATGCGGGCGCGCCCGCTTGTGGGCCGGAGGAACCCCAGCATCAGGCGCAGGGCGGTAGACTTGCCGGACCCGTTCGGCCCCAGCAGCCCCACCACCTCGCCGGGCACGACCGACAGGTTCAGCCCCGCGAGCGCGCGGAACGCCCCGTAGTCTTTCGTCAGGTTCTCGGCGTCGAGTAGCGGCGCGCTCATGCGGGAAGGGCCAGCGAACGAGGGTCACGCGCGGCGGGTATCGTCGCGCGGCGGGCCGAAGTCGAAGATGTCGTCGAACGGGGTGCGGCGCGGCTTCGGCTTCTTGCCCGGCTTCGGCGCGGGCAGCGGCTCGTAGCGGTCCAGAATCAACTCGATCACCCAGCAACCGCGGACGTGCTGCGGTTGGTCCTTCACGCCCAACTCGGTGCCGCGGCAGTGGCGCAGGATCGCCTCTTCGTCGCAATCGGCGTCGAGCAGCGCGTCGGCGAGGATCACCATGCGGTCGAACGCGCGGTCGGCGAAGATGCCCTTCGCGAGGGCGACGACGTCCGTGGTGCGCCACTTGGCGTCAAACCGCGGCGCGGCGAAGGCGTTTCCAACGATCTCGCGGAGCACGCGCGCGAGTTGCTTGCGCTCGCGGCGCTCGCGCTTCATCTCGGCTTCGAACTGGTCGTCGTCGCTGCGGCCCTTGCCCTCTTCGATCTTGCGGACGATCTCCAGCGCCTCGGACTCGGCGATGCGCTTGTTCTTGGCCCCGGCGGAGCGGTCGGCGTGTTCGTCGCCCTCGCCCTTGAGCCGCAGGGCGTTGTTGGCCGCGCCGTTGGCCCGCGTGCGGGTGCCCAGCGCCTGTTCGACCAGCGGGCGGATCGTCTCGAACATCTCGGCGTTCGGCTCGTCGAACAAGACGCGCACGGCCCGGGCCGCCTCGGTCACGGCCTCGCCGATCCACTCGATGGCGTTGGCCGCGTGGCGGCTGGCGGCCTGAAACAGCGGGAACGCGGGCGCGATCTGCGTGGGCCGCGCCAGAACGGGGGCGTCTTGGCCGGCGGCGTCCGGGTCCGCGGGCTTCACGATGGCGCGCTGCGCCAGTTCTGCCGCGCCGACCGCTTCCGGCACCGCGGCGTCGATCTTCTTCTGCCAGTCGGCACGCTTGGGCGCGGGCAGCGGTTTCTCGGCGAGTTCGGCCGCATCGATGGCTTGGCGCAGCGGCCCATCGGGGAGCGCGTCCCACAGCCGCCGCGCGTACGCGGCGCACGCCAGCAGCCACTGGCGCGGCGACAGGCGGTCGGAAACGACCTCCAACATCGCCTCGCCGTCGGTGCCGGTCAGCCAAGTGGTTTCGTTCATCGGAGTGCCGGGGGCCACCGTTGAAGCCGCTCACGGCTTCGCACGCACGCCGTCCTGTCTTCCCCCTGTGGGAAGAGGAGCTAGCTCCTTTGTACCCTATGCGCGACCCAGAACCAAATCTACCACCCAGTTCCCGCGACAGTGGACGCCGGACGGCGCGCGGCACCGGCCGAGCATCGTCTCGTCGTCGCACCCGGCGTCTTGGAGTGCGTCCGCGAGGATCGGCACGCCAGAGAAATCGCCGGTGGCGTCCATCTGCCGCGCGAGCGCCTCGACGGTGGACGTGCGCCACTCCGCACGAAGAACGGGCGCATACCCCGGCGGCGGGAAGATGTCGCGCACCAGTTCCGCCTGCTCAGCGCGCGCTTCCGAGAATCCACGATTCCAAGCGACCTGCCACTCCTTCGCGACCGGGTTTCCGCCGGGCGGTGCCGGCCCCGCGGCGCGTGTCGCGAGCGCCTTTGCGGCGCTACGGCCCGCTTCGAGTACGCTCCAATTGTTACGAGTGGTCGCGAAGCGGCTCCAACGAGTTCCTGTCGCGTATCGCACACACTCCGCAGCGTGATAGTGGGCGCTCGGACCCATTCGGTGATTCGGTAGCTCAGATGCAAGCAAATCGGTTGCTGTTGCGCGTTCATCGCCGTAGCGCTCGCAAGCGACGAGTGCGCTGCGCGCGTCAGTCGGCAATAGTTCCCACACCATTCGTGCGCACGCGCAGCTATACAACAGAAGGCGGCGCTGGGTTGCGTTCGACACAGGTTCTTGTACCGCGGGCCACTCAGCCGGTGGCCAGATGACGTCCAGCAGCACATCCGGGGTGTGCGCGGTCTGCCAGTCGGGTTGAGGTACGACCTTCGCCACGGGCGCGCCTTCCGTTCGCGGGGGAAGGTTCAGTATACTCGCCGGATGCACCCTCCCGCGTGGCCGCTGCCCGATCCCGACGTACACGCCGCCGTTGCCGCGGCGCTGGCGTCCGGGGCTTGGGGTCAGTACCACGGCGAAAACGTCTGCGCGCTCGAGGCGGAACTGGCCGCGTTCCATGAAGTGCCGCACGCGCTGACCTGCGCCAGCGGCACGGTCGCGGTCGAGGCCGCGCTGCGCGCGCTCCGCGTCGGGCCGGGCGACGAAGTCGTCATGGCCTCCTACGACTACGAATCCGCCTTCCTCACTCTGCATGCCCTCAACACCAAGCCCGTACTGATCGACGTTCGCGCGGACAACTGGCAACTCGACGAAACGAAGCTCGAAGCCGCGATCACGCCGCAAACCAAAGCGGTCATCTGCTCGCACCTGCACGGCGGCATCGTCAACATGCCCGCGGTGATGGAGGTCGCGCGCAAGCACGGAATTGGTGTGGTCGAGGACGCGGCGCAAGCGCCGGGCGCGACCGTGTTCGGCAAGGCGGCCGGGACGTGGGGCGACGTCGGCACGCTCAGCTTCGGCGGTTCAAAGCTGCTGACTGCCGGCCGCGGCGGGGCGCTGCTGTGTGCCGACCCCGCGACCCACCAGCGCGCGAAGACGTACCTGCACCGTGGCCTCCAACAATGGGCACCGCTCAGTGAGCTACAGGCCGCGGCGCTGCGCCCCCAGTTGCGGAAGTTACGCGCGGCGACGGCACACCGGGCGGCGCGGGTGGGGGAGTTGCTGGCGGCGCTGGGAAGCGAAGAACCTAGCCCCCCAACCCCCTTCCCTAAGAGGGAAGAGGGAGCCAGAGTGCTGTCTTCTCTTGCTCCCCCTTCCCTAAGAGGGAAGGGGGTTGGGGGGCTAGGTTCTTCCCCCGCCTTCTACAAGCTCGGCTTCCAGTACGACCCCACGGCCTTCGGTCTGTCGCGCGAGGCGTTCGTCAAAGCGCTGCGCACCGAGGGCGTGGCGTTCGACGCCGGGTTCAAGGCGCTGCACGTCGGGCGGTCGCCGTCGCGGTTCCGCGCCGCGGGCGACCTGACGCACGCCGCCGACGCGCACGCGCGCTGCGTGGTGCTCCATCACCCGGTGCTGTCCGGCGCAACGGCCGACGTGCTGCGCGTGGCAGAAGCTATCGCGAGGGCGTATCGTAGCTGAACGTCTCGCCTCACCCCCGACCCCGGAAGCCCCATGCTTCGTCTCCTGTGTCCGCTCGCCGTGCTGTGCGCCGCGGTGGCGCTCTGCGCGTCCGGCCCCGCGCGCGTGCGCGCCGCCGACCCCGCGCCCGGCATCGCCGGCAACTGGAAGCTCACCGTCCCCGTTGACCGCGGCGAAGAAGTCGTCATGCTCATCGGGTTCGCGGAGAAAGAGGGCAAGTGGACCGCGGAGTACCTCGGCGCGAACGAGGAACTGAAGGTCAAGCCGACCGTGACGTCGGTGAAGGTGACGGGCGACGGGGTGCAGTTCACGCTCGGCTTCATGGGCCGCGAACTCGTCTCGTTCGACGGCGTGTTGAGCAAGGACAAGAAGAAGCTGAACGGCTCGCTCGCGGTCCTCGGCGGGCGCATCCGCCCCACCACGATGTACTCCACCAAGCTCCCGAAGCTCAGCGACCCGTTCGAGGTCGCCAAAGAATCGCTCGCGCAGATCGAGGACGGCCCGGAACTGTTCGACGTGGCGTTCGCGGTGCTGGGCCAAGCCGGGGCGAAGAAGCTGCCGGCGGACGAGGCCCGCGGCATCGTCGAGCGCGTCACCAAGTCGGCCACCACCTACGGCCCGCGCTGGGAGCGCGACACCACGCTGCGCCTCGTTGAAGTCCTGAGCGCACAAGACGGGCTGGGCGAACTCGCCATCGCCCAAGCGAAGCGCGCCGAGCGCCTGCTGACCGACGACGACACCACCGCGACCCGCATGGCGGTGCTCGAAGCTCTGATCCGCACGCTGACGAAGGCCGGCAAAGCGGACGAGGCCAAGCCGCACGTCGCGGCGCTGGCGAAGCTGGAGCTGCGCGACTTCGCCGAGTACGCCAAGACGAACCCGCCGTTCAAGGCCGAGCCGTTCGCCGGGCGCAAGGGGAAGAGCGACCGAGCCGCGGTCGTCGAAGTGTTCACCGGGGCCGAGTGCCCGCCGTGCGTCGGCGTCGACCTCGCGTTCGACGGGTTGCTGAAGGCGTACAAGCCGGCCGACGTGATCCTGCTCCAGTACCACTTCCACGTCCCGCGCCCGGACCCGCTCACCAGCCCGGACGCGATGGAGCGCGTCAAGTACTACGAGGACAAGATCGAGGGCGCGCCGACGCTGTTCATCAGCGGCAAGCTGGGCACCGACTCCGGCGGCCCGGCCGCCGCGTCCGAGAAGTTCTACAAGACGTTCCGCGGCGCGATCGAAGAGGTGCTGGAGAAGCCCGCGGGCGTGAAGTTGGCCCTGACCGTGGGCAAGGCCGAGAAGGGCGGGCTGAGCGCCAAGGCCAGCGTGACCGACCTCGACGCGCCCGGCGAAAAGGTGATGCTCCGGTTCGTGCTGGTCGAGGAGCGCGTCCGGTACACCGGCGGCAACGGCATCCGCTACCACCACATGGTCGTGCGGTCGATGCCCGGCGGCGCGAAGGGCGTGGCGCTCACGAAGAAGACGCACGAACAAAGCGTGACCATCGACACCGACGCGGTCCGCGCCGATCTGACCAAGTACCTCGACAACTTCGCCAAGACCGAGGGCCAGTTCCCGCGCAGCGACCGCCCGCTGGCGCTGCGGAACCTGAAGCTCGTCGCGCTCGTGCAGAACGACGCGACGAAGGAAGTGCTGCACGCCGTTCAGGTGGACCTGCCGTAAGCGAGCGCGTCGTGCGAAGCCGCTAGCGGCTTCGCACGACGCGATTCTGCTCTTGACGCGCCCGCAATCGACGCTATCTCTCGACCCCTTCACGGGGTAACAGGTTCTTGGGGGCGCTCGGGTCGCGAAGCGGCGCGGGCGCGCGAACTTGGGGGAGCGCGATGAAGGGTCTCGTGTGCTTTACCGCCGTCCTCGCCCTGATGGGCGGGGTGCCGGCGACCGCCGGGGACATCGAGTTCCGGCCCGTGGACACGAAGAAACTCGTGATCCAGCCGACCAAACTCGCCGCGAACCTCGCGGCCGGCACCATCAACCTCGCGGGCCAGACCGCGGCCAGTTCCATCGAGAACAACGGCTACATCAAGACCATCAACAACCTGTTCAGCTTCAAGCGCACCGAGCCGAAGTTCCAGAGCGGCCCGAGCGCGCTGCCGTCGCCGAACCTGTTCAGGTCGACGCAGTACAAGAGCTACAACACACCCGTGATGCCGACCTCGCAGCCGGTGTTCCGGCGCTGAGAGCGCTGTCCGAAAATGCCCCTGAATCAGTGGTTTCCAAGGCTTTTTGAGGCGCGAACCCGGCTTTTCGGATAGCACTCTGAGTGCGGCCCACCACACACGCGAACGGCGCGCCGACGGGCAGGCCGTTCGACGTTTCCCGGAACCTTTCTTTCTCCCGCGCGTTAAAGAAGTGTGAGGCGCGCTCACGCACCGGGAGAAACACATGAAACGGGTTCTGCTGCGGGCCGCGGCCGGGTTCTTGCTCGGCGTGGCACTGGTCGCGCTGCCGGTCTGGGCCGAAGAACCGAAGCCCGCGGCCTCCAAGCCGCCCGATTTCAGCGGGTACGTATTCGTGGCCGACGTGGTAGGCGAGGTCGTGAAGGCCGACGACAAAGCCGTGACCTTGCGCATCACGTGGTTCGAGCCACAGATCAAGGGCGGCGGGAACAACAAGAACGCGCGGCCGAAGCTGAGCCAGAACAACCGGAACTTCCGCAACCCGTTCGCGCAGAACATGAACCGGCCGCAGCAACCACAGGTTCAGTTCAAGGAACACCACCACGACTACGTGCTGGAATATCTACCGCAATCGCTAGTGCGCGCGAAGGTACTGCCGCCGAAGATGGACGAAAAGGGCAAGCGGGTGGCGTACACGCAGAAGGAGATCGACGAGTACCGCGCGCCGGCCGGTGTGACCGGGTACGCGGCCGAGCGGTTCGACCTGAAACCCGGCACCATTCTCGAAGTGATCCTCGTGCGCGACAAGACCGTGCCCGCGGCAAAGGCCGGTGAGGACGACCTCCGCATCAAGTACGCCATCATTCAGGGCCAAGACCCGAACCCGCCCAAAGACATCGCCAATTCGGGCAAGGACAAAGAGAAGAAAAAGAAGGACTGAGGGCTACCCCCGTAGTTCGGCCTGCGCCTTCTTCGCGGCCCCGACGATCTTCGATTCCCAATCGGGGTCGTCGGGGTGGAACGGGAACGTGATGCCGCGAGAGCTGTTCACGATCGCGCCGAGGCCGTCAGCGCGGTACGCGGCCTTCACGTCGGCCGCGGTCCCGCCCTGCGTGCCGTAGCCCGGCACCAGCAGCCACACGTCCGGCATCGCGGCCCGCAACTCGACCAGTTCGCGCGGGTGCGTCGCGCCCACCACCGCGCCCACGTCGCCAAGACCGCACGTTCCGATGGTGCTCGCGTTCCACTTCACCACTTCGTCGGCCACGTGCCGGTACAGCGGCTTCCCATCGCATACGAGATTCTGGAACAGCCCCGCGCCCGGGTTGCTGGTCCGTACCAGCACGAACGTCCCGCGCTCGGCCTTCTTCGCGGCGCTCAGGAACGGCTCGACCGCGTCGCGCCCCAAGTACGGGTTGATGGTGAGTGAATCGGCGTCCCAATGGGGGCCGAACGCCGCGTGTGCGTAAGCCTCTGCAGTGGATGCGATGTCGCCGCGCTTTGCGTCGAGGATGGTGACGTAACCCAGTTCTCTCGCTCGCCGAAGAACGTCACCCTGAACTTCCATCCCGTCCGCGCCGAGCAACTCGAAGAACGCCGACTGCGGCTTCACCACACCCGCGAACGGCGCGACTCGTTCGAGGACGAACCAGCAGAACGCCCGCACCGCGTCGGCATCGGTGCGGTTACGCAGTGCCTTCGGCAGCGATTCGACGCGCGGGTCGAGGCCCACGCACAGCGGGCCTTTGGCGCGAACGGCTTCGGCGAGGCGATTAGCGAAGGTGGGCATGATGGTAGTAGTTTTCGTTAGCCGCGAGCCGCAGGCGAGTGCGGACGTCCGCGCTCGCCTACGGCTCGCGGCTAACGAATGGTGAGTTACTTCGAGTGAGCCAAGAAGCTCTTGATGGCGTCGTTAAACGCCTCGGCGTTCTCGATGTTCGACAGGTGGCCCGCGCCGGGGATGTGGACCAGCGCGCTACCGCGGATCTGCCCGGCGAGGTGCGCGGCGTACAGCGGCGGCGTCACGATGTCGTACTCGCCGACGATCACCAGCGTCGGAACGGCGATGTCCTTCAGGCCGGCGTTGGCGTCCGGGCGGTCGCGCAGGGCGGCCAGCGCCGCGGCCACGCTCGCCGCCGGTTGCTTCGCGACGATGGCCTTCGCGCGCGCCACGACTTCCGGCTTGCTCGCGTGCGTGTGCTCGCTCAGCACCTTCGGGGCCATGCCCTCGAACAGCGCCGCGGTGCCCTTCTCGGTCACGGTGGCGATGGCCTTGTCGCGGTTGGCTTTCGCGGCGGAATCGTCCACGCCGGCGCGCGTGTCGGCCAGAATCAATCCGGCGAGTTTGTCCGCGTGCGTGCGGGCCAGCGCGAGCGCGACGTAGCCGCCCATTGACAGGCCGCACACGGTCGCCTTCGGGACGTTCAGCGCGCCGAGGAACTCCGCGACGAGGTCCGCGACGCCCTCAATGGCGAAGGGCGCGGCGGTCGATTCACCGAAGCCGGGCAGGTCGGGCGCGATCACCCGCGCGACACCGGCGAGCGCCGCGAGTTGCGGCTCCCACATCGTGTGGTCGAAGGGGAAGGCGTGGAGTAACACGAGCGCGGGGCCGCTCCCGGCTTCGTCGTAGTTGATCGTCAGCCCGCTCGCAGGCAACTTGCAGAGAGGCATGAGGAATCCCTTCTGTTTGCTGCACGCTCGCCTGCGGCTCGCGGCTAACGAATCACAATCAGTGTCACTTGCGGCGATTCTTCTTGGGGAAGCCGCCGTAACCGGGCGCGCCGTCGCTGTCATCTTCCGGCTTCGGCTTCACGTCGGCCAGTCGAAGATCGAGCATCCGGCGTGCCAGATCGACGCGGGCCACTTCCACGCGGACGCGGTCGCCCAACCGGAACCGGCGCTTGGTGCGCCGCCCTTCGAGCGTGTGCGCGCCCTCGTCGAACCAGTAGTAATCGTCCACCAGAGACGAGATGTGAACCAACCCCTCGGCCGGGAACCGCTCGGCCTGCGCGAAGAACCCGTAGTCCGCGACGCCGGTAATCACCGCGTCGAGCTGCTCGCCCAGCCGCCGGCTCAGGTACATCAGCAGGCGCACCTTGATCAATTCGCGCTCCGCGGTCTCGGCCCGGCGCTCCATCTTCGAGCAGTGGTCGCCCAGCGCGACCAGTTCTTCCGTGTTCGCGCTCGCGCCGCCGGTCTTGATCCAGCGGTCGAGCAAGCGGTGAACTTGCAGATCCGGGTAGCGCCGGATGGGCGAGGTAAAGTGGCAATAGTGCTGGCTCGCCAGCGCGTAGTGTTCGTCCTGAACGGGCGAGTACGTCGCCTGCTTCAAGCTGCGGAGCAGCGCGAAGTGGACCGCGGCGCGCTCCGGCTTGTCCGCGGTCGCGGTCAGCACGCGCTGAAGCTCGAACCGATCCTGCGCGCGCTTCATGGGATGGCCGAGGAGGTCCGCGAACTGCGCGAACGCTTCCAGTTTCTCCTCGTTGGGAGCGGGGTGAACGCGGCGCAGGAACGGCACCTCGTGGGCGTTGAAGTGTTCGGCCACGGCCTCGTTCGCGGCCAGCATGAACTCTTCGATGATCTGGTGCGACAGGTTGTGTTCGGCGAAGTGCGCGCCGCTCACGAGCCCCTCGGCGTCGTATTCAAGCACCGCTTCGGGCATCGTCAGTTCGAGCGCGCCGCGCTTGAATCGCTTCTTGCGCAACAGCAGCGCGAGGTCGCGCATCCGGCGCAGCATGGGTGTGATTTCTGCTTGGTTAGCGTCGGCCCCGGAGGGGCCATTGGGCGTCGCCCCTTCGAGACGAACGCTAAACGAGTCAAGGACGCCCTGCACCTCGTCGTAGGTGAATCGCTTCCTGTTGCGGATCGCCCCGTTGAAGAACTCGACGTGCCCCTTCTGCAAGTTGGGCGTGAACTCCATGCGCACGGTCTTCACGTAGCGCATCTTGCCCTCTTGCAGCGAGGCCAGCCCGTTCGAGATGATCTCCGGGAACATCGGGATCACCTTTTGCGGCAGGTACACGCTGGTCGCGCGCTTGCGCGCGTCGGTGTCGAGCGCGCCGCCGGCCTTCACGAACGCACCCACGTCCGCGATGTGAACCGTGAGAACCCAGTGCTTGGTTCTCGGGTCGATGGTCACGCTGACCGCGTCGTCGAAGTCCTTCGCGTCCGGCGGGTCGATGGTGATGACGAGGTCGCTGGTGAAGTCGGTGCGGCCGTCGAGGTCGGTTTCGGAGAAGCGGTCGGCGACCTGTCGCGCCTCGGCGAGCGCGGCCTCGGAGAACGCTTCCGGCAGCCCGAACGCGCGGATCACCGAGAGCGTATCGACGCCGTGCGCGCCGTGCGCGCCCAGCACCTCCGTGACGACGCCCTCGCCGCGCTCGTCCGGCGTCGGGAACCGCAGCATCTCGATGACGACTTTGTCTTGCGGCTTCGCGCCCTTCGCCTTCGCGTCGTCCACGATGACGCTGTGCGAGAACACATTGCCATCAACGCGCACGAGCGCGTCGCGGTCGCGCTCGAAGTACGTGCCGACGAACGTGCGGGTCGCGCGCTCCAGCACGCGCACGACCTCGCCCGCTGCGTCCTTCAGGTGGGTGGCCTCGCGGGTGACGCGCACGAGCACCTCGTCGCCGGTGGAGGCGTCGAGCGCCTTCTCTTCGCGGATGAAGATTTCCGGCTTGAAGGTGCCGCCGGTCGCGTGCGGGCGCACGAACCCGTGCCCGCTGGCCGCGCGCCGGTAGATGCCGGTGAGGGTGCCGTGGGCGTCCGCGGCGCGGAGCGTGTTGTTGCGCGCGAACACGAGCCGCCCGTCGCGGATCAGCTCGCGCACCGCGCGGCGGAACTCCGGATAAGCGCCCTCGCCCAAGTTGAGGCGCTTGAACAGCGGCTTCGCCTTGAGCGGCACGTAGCTCTTCGCGCTAACGGCGTGCAGGATTTTGGTGAGCAGATCAGTCATGAGATGGAAGCAGACAATGGCCACAAAAAAGCCAGAAGCCACAAAGAAAACAAAGGCAGAAGGCAGAAGAGTTTTGACAGGATGAACACAGATGGAAAGAGAGCCGATTCACGACCTGTCTGATTTCATCGTGTTCATCCTGTCAAAACTCTTCTGCGTTCCTTTTGTGTCCTTGTGCTTTATTGTGGCCATTCTGCCTTTGCCTTTGGTTAGTCGTAGCCGCCGCCGGTTTCGCCGTAGAGGTCGCCTTGTGCGCCGCCCTTGTAGATGCGGCGGCCGAGGCTGCGGTCGTAGGGCGTCCACGCGCTCGGGTTGTTGCGATCGTCCTTCAGTTCGCGCAGCACCATGTGCATGCGCGTGTCCAGCGAGTCGATCAGGTGCAGCAGCATCGCTTCGGGCGTCATGGGCACCTTCGGGCTGCCGTAGGTCAGCTCCCCGTGGTGGCTCAGGATCATGTGCTGGACGCGCAGCATCAGCTCGCGCGGGAACGGCTCCCCGGTCAGGTCGGGCACCTTCGTCGCGGTCTCGGCCAGCATCGCCACCGCGATGGGGATGTGGCCGATCAGTTGGCCCTCGTCGGAGTAGCCGAAGGCGCGGCCGTAGGTCAGCTCGCGGGTCTTGCCGGCGTCGTGCAGGAACACGCCCATTAGGAGCAGGTCGCGGTCAACGCCGGGGTACAGCGGCAGCAACTTGTCGCTGGCGTCCATCATGGAGACGGTGTGTTCGAGCAACCCGCCGACGTAGGCGTGGTGCATCTTCACCCCGGCCGGGCAACTGGTGAACGCGCGCAGGAAGGCGTCGTCCATCAGGAAGCACTCGGCCAGCGCCCGCAGGTGCGGATTGCCGAGTTTCAGCAGGTAGCCGCGGAGCCGGTCGGTCAGCTTCGGGATGCTCTGTTCCGTTTGCGGCAGGAAGTCGGCGTAATCGACCTCCTTTGCCTCCGCGCGGTCCACTTCCGTCAGGATCACTTGCAGCGCGCCTTGGAACAGTTGCACCTTGCCGACCGCGCGGAGGAAGTCGCCGGGGTCGAACCCGCGGGCGATGTTGTCGCCGGCGTTCCACATCCGCCCCTGAATCCCGCCGGTGCGGTCGCGCAGTTCTACTAGGAGGAACGGGTTGCCGTTCCGGTTCGCGCGGAGTTGCTTATCGGTCACGAGGTACACGTCGTCGAGGGTGTCCCCGTCGCGGAGCTGTTCGACAAATCGGCGCGCCATGCAAAAGCCTTTCCAGAAAAGCCAAAGCATAATGGCCACAACAAGGCACAAAACACACAAAAGAAAACCAAGACCGAGGCAGGTCAGAAGACAGAAGCGGCAGTGCAAAACGGAGTGGTATTGAACTCACTTTGTTGGCTTGTGTGGTGTCTTCTTTTGTGTGTTTTGTGCCTTTTTGTGGCCATTATGCTTTCTTCTTCAAATCCAGCTTACAGCCGCCGTCGTCGCACGGGACGAGGTTGTAGCGGTTGCGCGCGACCCACAGGTAAATCTTGTTGCCGACCCACGGCACGCCGGGGACGTACAGGAACGGGGCGAACGGGAGCAGCACCGGGACGCGCCACGCCATCCACCGGAACGCCTTGTACCCGGCGAGCGCGTGCTTGCGGTCCGGCGTCACGATGTGCATTTCTTCCAGCAACCGCTTCAGCGTGAGCGGCACCGCGGACGGCGGCCAGTTGGCCGTGTCGCGACAGTCTTGGAAGTGCAGCCTCTTGCGCCAGTCGAGGCGCTTGAGCGAGCGCACCCCGCGCCGGCACAGCGGGCACATGCCGTCGTACAGGACGACGGTTTTACCCGGCGCGGGGTCGGTCGGCGCGACCGGCGGCGCGGCGACCGCGGGCGTAACTTCGGCAACGCTCATAACGGCGCACTCCCACAGGCACAGCCATTCTACCCCAGATACCGCGAGGGCGAGGGAAATCCAACACTGTAGAATGGGGGGAAGTACCTAACCCCCGGCCCCCTTCCCTAAGAGGGAAGGCGGTGGGTTCGCGATTGAAGATGCGGTCAGCGACCCGGCGCGCGGAAGGTTCGGCGCGCGTGCGCCCCCTTCCCTTCAGGGAAGGGGGCCGGGGTGGGTAGGTTCTTCTGGAGTCTCCCGAATGAGCGTCGTGCCGCCGCCGAAGCAGATCACCGTGCCGGAGTTTCGCGCGGCCAAAGCGAAGGGCGCGAAGCTCGCCGTCGTGACCGCTTACGACTACACCTCCGCGCGGCTGTGCGATGAGGCCGGGGCCGACGCGATCCTCGTCGGCGACTCGCTCGGCATGGTGGTGCAGGGCCACCCGACGTCGCTGCCCGTCACGCTGAACGAAATTATCTACCACACCAAGTGCGTGCTGCGCGGCACGCGCCGCGCGCTCGTCGTGGTGGACATGCCGTTCATGACGTATCAGGTGAGCGCAAAGCAAGCGGTGCGCAGCGCCGGGCGGCTGATGAAGGAGGCCGGGGCGCACGCGGTGAAGCTCGAAGGCGGGGTGCGGATGCGGGCCGCGGTGCGGGCCTGCGTGGACGCCGGCATCCCGGTCATGGGCCACGTCGGGCTGACGCCGCAAGCGGTCCACCAGCTCGGCGGGTTCAAGGTGCAGCGCGACACCGACGCGCTGCTCGCCGACGCGCACGCGGTGGAAGAGGCCGGCGCGTTCGCGGTGGTGGTGGAGAGCGTGCCCGCGGACCTCGGCGCGAAGCTGACCGCGGCGGTGGGCATCCCGACCATCGGCATCGGCGCGGGGGCCGCGTGCGACGGTCAGGTGCTGGTGTACCACGACCTGCTGGGCCTGTTCGCCGACTTCAAGCCGAAGTTCGCGAAGCGCTACGCCGACCTCGGCGCGGCCACGAAAACGGCGCTGGAGAGCTACTGCCGCGAGGTGAGAGAAGGCAGCTTCCCGGCCGCCGAACACAGCTTTAAGTGAGGTGACGTGTGATTGTGTTCCGCAATTGGGGACAGAAGCACTATGGCACCGGGCCGCTGACGTTTTCACCCGATGGGAATTGGCTTGCATCTGCGGTGGGAACACTGGGTCTGAGGCTGTGGCCCACTAATAACTGTGCCGAACCGCGACTCATCCCGCTCGCGTGCGGTGTGGCAATGAGGCTCGCATTCTCCCGCGACACGGCCTATGCGTACGCAGGGTATTCCGATGTCTGCGCGCTGCGTCTCGCCGACGGGCACATCTCCCGACGCCCGGCACCGCGCGTCGGGAGCCAGGCCTATTTCGCAGTAGCGGCTACCGGGCACCTGATACTCGCAGAGAATTTGAACACAGAAATGGTAGAGATCATCTGTATGCCGCCCGGTGGACAGGGAGAACCACTCTGGGTGAGGCCGACCGTGGGGTATGTCTACACGGAACCACTATTTCTAACCGACACGAACCGCTTCCTATTGCTGGAATGGGTTGCGAATGGAGAACCCATAGTTCGGCAACGGCTTGGCGCAACTGTGGAAACCTATCGTGGATGGTACCGGATTGTTTCTCGTGACCTGAACAACGGAGACCATGTGGCCGAGTCGCCCGACTTGCGATTGCCTCCGTTCAATTGGAAGTGGGCGTTGTCACCGTGTGCGCGATTCTTGGCACATACACATCGAGATTCCATCTATGTCCGATCCACCGACGCGCCCTTTCCTGAAATCGCTTTGGCCCGGAACGTCTCTGGGCGTCACTTCACAGCTCTGGCGTTCCACCCCTCCGGGCGGTTCCTCGCGGCGACGAGCAACGACGAGACGGTGAAGCTGTACGACACGACGACGTGGGCGGTCGCGCGCACGTTCACGTGGGACATCGGGCGGATGCGCAGCGTCGCGTTCTCGCCCGACGGCACGCTGGCCGCGGCCGGCAGCGATAAGGGCAAGGTCGTCGTCTGGGATGTGGACGTGTGACGCGCGGGGCACCGCGTAACGTGAGGGCGCGCGATGATCGTGTTGCACTGCGCGGAACAGGCCGTCGAGCGCCTTCATTTCACCCCGGACGGGCGCGGGTTGGTCGTGCCACAGGCGGGCAAACTCCAGCGGTGGGACGATGTGACCGCGGGCGGGCCTCCCGTTCTCGAAATTGTTCGTCAGGACAAAGCGTTCGCCCAAGCCACTGCCGACGGCTGTTCGATCGTGTTCGGCGGTTTGCGCCCTTGCGTCCGTGACGTGGCCTCCGGGCGCACAACGGCCCTTCAGTTTCGCGAACCGTTCCCGTTCGGCGCGATGCTCGCGGCAACCCCCGATTCGCGTCACCTCGTCGCCGCGCAGTGGAGTTGGAACAGCACCCCGCGCGGCCGGCTGACGTGTCGCGCGATGACGAACTTGGGGGCGGACGTGTGGTCGGTCGACGTGGACCGACGCTTTCAGGACCCGCCGCTGTTCCTTCCGGGCGGGGATAGGTTCGTGATGATCGAGTGGTGGGTCGGTGTGGGCACCGAGTACGGGCCGATCTTCGTCACGCGCGACACCAACACCGGCGAGACGGTTGCCGATGTTCGGCGGTCCTACCGGGATCGCGACCGTGTGTACGAGTTCCCCGTCATCTCCGCCGACCGCCGGTTGCTCGCGGCGCGCAGCGGGGCGCGCGTCGCGGTGTACCGAACCGACGACTTCGCGCTGCAACCCGCGGCCGTGAAGAACAACAACCGGAAGCACTTCACCGGGGTCGCGTTCCATCCCTCCGGGCGCTACCTCGCGGCGACGAGTAACGACGAGACGGTGAAGCTGTACGACACGACGACGTGGGAGGTCGCGCGCACGTTCACGTGGGACATCGGGCGGATGCGGAGCGTGGCGTTCTCGCCCGACGGCACGCTGGCCGCGGCCGGCAGCGATACGGGCAAGGTCGTCGTCTGGGATGTGGACGTGTGACGCGAAGGGCTAGCGCGCGTAGGGACGGCCCTCGGGTTGGAGCAACTCGACCGGGTACACCGGGCCGCCGGCCGCGACGAACGCGAACAGCTCCGCGACCTCTGCGCCGCGCAGCGTGTAGTTCGGCAGCTCGTCCAACGCCACCCACGTCGCGCCCAGCGATTCGTCGTCCGGTTCGGACTTGGGCGGGGTGTCGTCGATCGGTTCGGCCAAGAAGATGACGCGCATGCGCGCCCCGGCCGGGCTGGGCGAGTACTCGACGCGGATCACCCCGGTCACGCGCACCGGCACCCCGGACTCTTCGCGCGTCTCGCGCACCGCGGCCTCGGCGAACGACTCCCCGGCCTCGACCCGGCCGCCGGGCAGGTACCACGGCTGGCCGTACTTGCTCTCTTGCACGAGCAAGAAGCGGTCGCCCTTGCGCACGACCGTGAGTGCGAAGCACCACGTCGGGATCGGCTCGCGCGGCATGTGCGGTTCCTCAGCGCCGGAGAGGGACGGCGCACCGGCACGCTACCACCGTTCGCGCGCGCCCGCAAGGGGCTGGCGCGTTGCGTCGGCGCGCGCGGCGGGGTACAACCAAAAGCCCCCACCCCGGAGCGCTCCCATGCCCACCCCGACCCGCCGGCGCGTGCTGCAAGCGGGCGCGGGCCTTGCCGCCGCGCCTGCGCTCGCGTCCGCCGCCGAACCCGCGCCCGATCCCTACGCCGCGCTCGGGCTGCCGCGCGTCATCAACGCGGTCGGCACCGTGACCGCGCTCGGCGGGTCCGTCATGCCGCCGGAGGTCGTCGCGGCGTGGGCCGAAGCCGCGCGCCGGTTCGTCGATCTGGGTGCGCTTCACGACAAAGTAGGCGCGCGCGTCGCCAAGTTACTCGGCACCGAAGCCGCGTGCGTCACCACCGGCGCGGCCGGGGCGCTCACGCTCGGCGCGGCGGCGGCCGTTACCCGCGGCGACCCGAAGCTGATCGCCAAACTGCCCGACACCGCCGGGGCGCGCAACGAGATCGTCATCCAGAAGGCGCACCGCAGTTGCTACGACAACCAACTCACCGCGGTCGGGGCCAAGTTGGTCGAAGTCGAGACCGCGGCGGACGTGGCGAAGGCCGTGTCCGACCGCACGGCGCTGCTGTTCTTTATGAACGTCGCCAGCGCCGCGGGGAAGCTGCCGCGCGACGAGTGGGGCGCGCTCGCGCGGCGGCACAAGGTTCCGGCGCTCATCGACGCCGCGGCCGACGTGCCCCCGGTCGCGCGCGTCGCCGAATACGCCAAGCTCGGCTTCGACCTGATCGCGCTCAGCGGCGGCAAGGCCATGCGCGGCCCCAACGACACCGGTCTGCTGCTCGGCTCCGCGGACCTGATCGCCGCCGCGAAGCGAAACGCCAACCCGAACTGCGGCACCATCGGCCGCGCGCTCAAGGTGGGCAAGGAAGACATGGTCGCGCTGTGGGCCGCGGTCGAACGGTTCGCGAAGATCGACCCGGACGCGGAGCGCAAGGAACTTGAGCGCCGCATCGCGGTGATCGAGGCCGCGGTGAAGAACCTGCCCGTCGAGTGCGCCCGCATCACCCCGGAAATCGCCAACCACTACCCGCACCTTCAGATCGCGTGGGACGAGAAGCGCCTGCGCGTCTCGCCCGGAACGGTCACGAAGGCGCTCGCGGACGGCGACCCCTCGGTGCGCATCGGCCGCGTCTCCGGCACCGGCGACAAAGGCATCCTGTTCGCGGTCCACACGCTGCAAGACGGCGAAGCGGAACAGGTGGCGAGGGCCGTCGCCCGCATCTTGGGCGACGCCGGCAAGCTGAAGTGAGCTATCTTTGTTCGTAGTGACCTGCTTCAACGGGTCACGGCTCAGTGACCTTCGCGGTACGCCCCCGCGCCAAGACCCGCTGAAGCGGGTCACTACGAGCAGCCGGAGGCGCGCGTGATCGCGGCGAACGTCGCCAGTTTCGACATCGAAGAGCACCACCGCATCGAGGCCGCGGTCGGGCTGACCGTGCCCGCGGACCTCAAGGCGGACTACGCCGCGCGCATGGAAACCTGCACGCGCCGGCTGCTCGACCAGCTCGCCGCGGCCAACGCCCGCGCCACGTTCTACGTCGTGGGCGAGATCGCCCGCACGCACCCGAAGCTGGTCGCCGACATCGCCACCGCGGGGCACGAGGTCGGCTCGCACAGTTGGGACCACCGCCGCGTTCACCGCTTCGACCCCGCGGGCTTTCGCGCCGACCTGCGCTCGAGCAAGGACGCGCTCGAACAGGCCGCGGGCGCGCCCGTGGTCGGGTTCCGCGCGCCTACGTTCAGTGTGATGAAGGAAACCGGCTGGGCCATCGATGTGCTGGCCGAGTGCGGGTTCGAGTACGACAGCTCCATCTTCCCGGTGCGCCACGACCGCTACGGCGTGCCGGACGCGCCGCGCGGTCCGTTCCTCGCGGTCGGGCGCGAGCGCGAGATTCTGGAACTTCCGCCGCTCACGTACCGCGCGCTGGGGCTGAACCTGCCGGTCGCCGGCGGCGGCTACTTCCGCTTGTTCCCGCTGTTCATGATGAGGGCCGGGTTGCGACAGGCCGCGCGCGCGACCCCGCCGCGCGTCGGCATGTTGTACTTCCACCCGTGGGAGTTCGACCCGACGCAGCCGCGGCTGCCGCTCAAGCGGCTCGCGCGGTGGCGTACCTACGTGGGGGTCGGGCGCACGACCGCGCGCCTCGGCGCGCTGTTGAAGGGGTTCACATTCCGCCGCGCCGTCGATGTGGCCCGCGACCTGCGAGCCAGCGGCGCGGCGTTGCCGCGATTCACGTTGGTGTAGCTCACTCCGTCTTCGGCGCGTCCTGCTCGCTCTTCTCGTCCGTCTTCGCGCCGCGGCGCTTGAGGCCGTAGCCGGCGGCGGCGGCCAGACCGATCAGCGCGCTGACCATCGTGGCGGGTTCGGGCACGCCGTTGGGCGGGGGCGGGGGAAC
>VGZJ01000088.1 GCA_016872595.1 Planctomycetota bacterium | reverse complement strand
AGGTGGCGGAACACGGCCGGGTGCTTCCGCAGGTGGTCCAGACGAGCAATCATCGGACGTGCTCTCAACGGGGGTAGCAAGGGGCTGGCATCCTACCCACAACCACCGCTATCGTGAAGAACATCTAGTGGGTGCAGACGCGCGTCGCCTCGCACTGGTGGTGGGGCGGCGACCCGGAGTTCTGGCACGGCCACGCGAAGGTCGTCATGCTCCCGCTGAACTGGTTTAAAGCGCTCCGCGACTGCACGCGCGACGACATCGCGTGGCCGCTCCACGACGAGCCGAACGCGCGGCGCGACGCCGAAGACGCCGCGGCCCGCGCGTTCGCCGATCTGCCCGCCCCGGTTCGCGCCGACCTCCTTCAACCGCCCGCGGGGGTATAACCCGTGAACACCGAAGCCGACTTCCAGAACGCGCTCGACGCCCAACCCGACTACTGGCAGTTGCGGCTAGTGTTCGCGGACTGGCTGGATGAGCAGGGCGACCCGCGCGCCGCCGGTTACCGCGCGCTCGGTACGCTCCGCTTGTGCCCGTATTTCGAGCGCTCGGACCCGTTGTGCTGGTGGACGACGCTCGAGATCAGTTGCGTGCCGAAGCGCGGGGTCTACGGTTCCGGGTGTACTCTGCCGAAAGATTGGTACACCGCGATCAAGGGGTTGGGCACGGACGACAAGTTCAAGCCGTGCAACTCTGCCATCAAGACGTGTTCGCGGCGCGAGGCCGAGGACGCCGCGGCCCGCGCGTTCGCCTGCCTGAGCGCGAAGCGCCAGACTGAACTGCTCCACACCGCCACGCCGAACGAGGCGCGCGTATGACCTCCGAGGAAGATTTCCAAACCGCGCTCGATACGAACCCCGAAGACTGGTACACGCGGCTGGTGTTCGCGGACTGGCTCGACGAGCGCGCGGACCCGCGCGCCGCTGGCTACCGCGCGCTCGGTACCGTGCGCCGGCGTTCGTACGTGTGCGGGTTCGACAACGAATCCACGGGGCGCTGGAAGGACACCGGCTGGATGGCCGTCGCCGACGGCGGCGACGAGGAGGTGTTCACGGTCCCGCAGGATTGGTTCGACGCGATCAAGGGGCTGGGCAAAGACAAGCGCTACCGGCCCCTGTACGCGGCGCGGACCCGCAAACGGAACCGGCGGCAGATCGAGGACGCGGTGGCGCTGGCGTTCGCACGACTCCCGGCGGCGCGGCAGCTCGAACTGCTCGCCCCGCACGCGCTCAAGAAACCCCGCGCGCAACGGAAGCCAAAGGCCGAAGCGAAACCGCGGGCCGTGAAGCGTAACGGGGAAGGAGGTTCCCCGTGACGACCGAAGACGACTTCAACCTAGCGCTGGACGAGAACCCGGACGATTGGCACACGCGGTTGGTATTCGCCGACTGGCTCGACGACCGCGCCGACCCGCGCGCGAGCGGCTACCGCGCGCTGGGCACGATCCGCCGCCGCTCGTTCATGTGCGGGTACGACAACGGCTCCGCGGGCCAGTGGAACGGGGCCGGGTGGGTGGCGTGCGGCGAGACCGGGGACCGCGAGAAGTTCACGCTCCCGCGCGACTGGTTCGACCTCGTCGAGGGCTTCGGCTCCGACGCGACGTACCGCCCGCTGTATCAGGGGCAGATCGAGCGCAAGGTGACGCGCCGCGCGGTCGAGGACGCGATGGCCCGCGCATTCTTGAAACTGCCGGAGGCTCGCCGCGGCGAGTTGCTGGCGACTCCGCCGCCCAAGAAACGGGCGCGGCGCAAGAGGGCGAAGTGACCCGTGACGACCGAGAACGACTTTCAGGCCGCGCTCGACGCGACGCCGGCCGACTGGCAGACGCGGCTGGTGTTTGCCGACTGGCTCGACGACCACGGCGACGCCCGCGCCTCGGGCTATCGCGCGCTCGCCGCCCTGCGCGCCCGGCCGCACAGCACCGGCTCGCACTGGTGGTCGAACGCGGCCGACGCCGATTGGTCGTCGCACGCCGGGTTCAACCTGCTGCCCGAAGATTGGTTCGAGCTGACGACGCCGAGCATGGAATCGCAGAGCTGCCACTGCGACTTCGAGTCGCGCCGCGCGGCCGAGGACGCCGCGGCCGCCGCGTTCTGCCGGCTGAGCGCCCAGCGCCAAACCGAACTGCTCCACGACGCCGAGCCGAACGAGGCGCGCGAATGACCTGTGAAGACGACTTCCAACGCGCGCTGGACGCCGACCCCGGCGACTGGCAGACGCGGCTCGTGTTCGCCGACTGGCTCGAGGAACAGGGCGACGCGCGCGCCGAAGGCTACCGCGCGCTCGGCCGGCAGCGGGCACGGCCGATCCTGATTCAGATGCAGAGCGACGACCGCAACCGGCCCGGCGCGCACCTGCACATCTACGGCACGGCCGCGAACAACAGCGAGGCGGCCCAGCGGCGGTGGGGCGGGTGCTTCCTCGACGCGGTCTGGTTCAAGCGCCTCCCGCGCGCGAACGAGACCGACCGGAACCAGTGGTGGCGCTACTACCCGACGCGCCGGGCCGCGGAAGATGGCGCGGCCCGGGCGTTCGCCAAACTCGGCAAGGTGCGGCGCGCGCGGCTGCTCCGGCCGGTCGCGGTCGAGCCGCCGCCCGCGCCACCCGTGGGGGACCGCGCATGACGACCGAAGAGGACTTCCAGCGCGCGCTCGACGCCGACCCGTGGGACTGGCAGACGCGGCTCGTGTTCACGGATTGGCTCGAGGAACGAGGCGACCGGCGCGCGGCCGGGTTCCGCGCGATGGGCACGCGCCGCCAGTGCCCGGCGTGCTGGTCCGCGTCCACGACCCCGCTCTGGGGCTGGCTCAACTCGAAATTGTACCCCGGCTACTCCAAATCGCAGCCCCTCGGCTCGAAGCTGCCCGACGACTGGTACGACGCCCTGCCGCGCGGCAACTACCACGCCGCGGAGCGCAACGCCCGGCGCACCAGCGAGGACGACGCGGCGCTCGCCTTCGCGATGCTCCCAACCGCGCGGCAGGCCGAGCTACGCGCCGAACCGCCCGTAGTCGAACCGGACCCGAACCTGAAGTACCCGTCGCACCGCAAGAAGCGCAAGAAGGGCGGTGCCGCCAACGAGGGTGCGACGTGACCACCGAGGACGACTTTCACGCGGCACTTGACGCGCACCCGGATGATTGGCAGACGCGGCTCGTGTTCGCCGACTGGCTCGAAGAACAGGGCGACGCGCGCCGACGGCTACCGCGCGCTCGCGGCCCTGCGCCGCGTCCCGCACCTGTACGAGAGCGGCGGCAACTGGGGGTTCGACTCGGAACTGACGTATTCGCTTCACGACGGCGACGAACTGCCGGACGATTGGTTCCAACTCATGCAGCGCCCCAAGCCGCACGGCTCGGTATGGGCACCGACGGTGCGCACGGGGCTGTCGCGCCGGGCGATGGAGGACGCAGCGGCGCGGGCCTTCGCGCTGCTGCCCGCAGCGCGGCGGGCCGCGCTCCTCGACGGCACCGCGCCCCCGATCGTGCAAAACCGCTAGCGCGGCGAAACCCGCGCTCAGGCCCACGGGTATCCCCTTACAACTGGCCGCTTGCCACAGGTGCCGCCGTGCAACCGCTCGCTCCGCACTTCCACCGCCGCGGGTTCCTCGCCGCCGCCGGCTCCGCCGGCCTCGGTTGGCTCACCCCATTGGGCACGCACCTCGCCCGCGCCGCGGAGAAGGACGCGCGCGCCGCGAAGTCGGTGATCGTGCTGTGGCTGGGCGGCGGGCCGAGCCAGCTCGAAACGTTCGACCCCAAACCGGGCACGGACATTGCCGCCGGCACGAAGGCCATCGGCACCGCGGCGAAGGGCGTGCAGCTCGCGGCCGGTCTCGAACAACTCGCGGACCAAATGGCACACGTGTCGCTCGTGCGGTCGCTGTGGAGCAAGGAGGGCGACCACGAGCGCGGCACGTCTACCGTAAAGACCGGCTACCGGCCCGACCCGTCCGCGGCGTACCCGTCGCTCGGCGCGGTCGTGTGCCACGCGCTGCCCGGAACCGGGGTCGAGATCCCGCGGCACGTCTCGATCATGCCCAACGAGTGGCCGGCGCGCGGCGGCGTGCTCGGTGCGGAGTACGACGCTTTCAAGGTCTTCGACCCCGCGGACAAGGTGCCGGACACCACGCCGCACGTCCCAAACGAGCGCTTCGATCAGCGGCTCGAAGACCTCAAGGTCGTGGAGGAGGCGTTCGCGCAGGGCCGCGGCAAGCGCGTCGCGGCCACCGGCCACAAGGACACGATGGAGCGTGCCAAGCGCATGATGAGTTCGGAGCAACTGAAAGCGTTCGACGTATCGAAGGAATCTGCGGCGCTGCGGAAGGAGTACGGCAACACGGCGTTCGGGCGCGGGTGCCTCGCGGCCCGGCGGCTCACCGAAGTGGGCGTGCGCTGTGTCGAGGTCACGCTCGGCGGGTGGGACAGCCACGCCAACAACCACCAGATCACGGCGCGGCTCAAGGGCGAACTGGACCCGGCGTTCGCGGCGCTGATTCGCGACCTGAAGGCCCGCGACACCTTGAAAAACACGATCGTCGTGTGCGTGGGCGAGTTCGGGCGCACGCCGCAGATGAACGCGCTGAGCGGGCGCGACCATTGGCCGCACAACTTCACCGCCGCAATCGCCGGGGGCGGCATCCGCGGCGGCCTCGCCGTCGGCGAGAGCGACCCCAACGGGGGCAAGGAGCCGAAGGACAAGCACCTCGTCGCGGACCTGCACGCGACCGTGCTGAGCGCGCTCGGCATCGATCACACGAAGACGTTGCGCAGCCCCGCGGGGCGCACGTTCCCGCGCAGCGAGGGCACGCCGATTAAGGAACTGATTGGGTGACGCGAAGCCGCTCGCGGTTTCAAGAGAAGGACACTTCCACGTCGCCCAGTTCGCCGAAGTCGGCGCGCACACGATCCCCGGCTTGGGCGAAGTACACTTCCGCCGTGGTTCCGGTGCTGATCTTTTCGCCCTTGCGCAGCGCGCGGCCGTGCTTGGGCAACTCGTTCGCCAGCCACGCCACCACGTTCAGCGGGTCGCCCAGTACGTTCGCCCCGGACCCTTCGCGCCACGGCTTGCCGTTCACGATCACCTGCACCGGGTGTGCGCTCAGGTCGAAGCTCGCCCGGTACACCTTTCTCGCGCCCTCGACCCACGCGCCGTGGATGGCGTTGTCTGCGGCCAGCGTCGGCGCGCCGACCGTGCGCCAGTCCTCGAAGCGGTGATCGACCACTTCAATAGCAGGTATCGCGAACGCGACGAACGGCGCGACCGTCTCCGCGGTGTACGGGACGGGCGATTCCGGCACGTCCGCTCCCATCTCGAACCCGAACTCCGCTTCGACAATGCGCAGCGTGAAGTCGCTCGCCGCGAGTACGATGCCGTTGTCGTGCGAGGTCCGCGAGATGAGCGTGCCGAAGAACGGTCCGTTCACGTGCATCTGCTTCTGCGCGGTGACGTTGGTGGCCGCGGCCTTGTAGCCGATGGCGGTCGCATCCGGTCGCGCGAGCAACTTCGCGACGAGTGCCTCTTGAACGCGATAGCCGTCCGCGAGCGTGGCCGGCTTGAGTGCGGAAGGGAGATCGGCAACGATGCGCTTTTGAAGGCGCATGTCGAGCAGTTCGTCGGCGGTGAGGTCGGGGTTCATGTGCGGTTCCTGTGTGCGCGTGAGTGGCGCGAGCCCGCCGGTAGCTCCACAACTCACACTACGCAAACGTATCTGGAGTTGTGGAGCTACCGGCGGGCTCACGCCGCGCCGCTCGCTGACTCATGGTCAGCTCAACCCGCTCAGTTTGCCGGTGCTGTCGCCGAAGTTTTGCACCTTCAGGTCCATGCGGTCGAGCATCGAGAGCCACAGGTTGTTTAGCGGCGTTTCCTTCGGGTAGCGGATGTGCTTGCCCGGCTTCAGCGTGCCGCACCCGCCACCGGCCAGCAGAATCGGCAGGTCGTCGTGGTTGTGGGCGTTGCCGTCCGAGTTGCCGCTGCCGTAGGCGATCATCGCGTGGTCGAGTAGCGTGCCGTCGCCTTCCTTGATGCCCGCCAGCTTCTGCAAGAAGTACGAGAGTTGCGACGTGTGGAACGTGTTGATGTCGCGCAGCTTGGCCTTCTTGTCGGCCTTGTTGTCGTGGTGCGACAGTTCGTGGTGGGCCTCGTTCACGCCCACCATCGGGTACGTCTTATTGCTCCCCTCGTTCGCCAGCACGAAGGTGACGACGCGGGTCACGTCGCTCTGGAACGCGAGCGCGATCAGGTCGTACATGATGCGGACGTGTTCCTCGTACTTGGCGGGCACGCTCGCGGGCACGGTGTAGCTGGGCGTCTTCACGGGCGGCAGCTTCTCGGCGCGCGCGATGCGCTGCTCGATGTCGCGCACCGCGGACAGGTACTCGTCGAGTTTCCGCTTGTCGGTTGCGCCCAGCTTTGTTTCGAGGTCTTTTGTGTCCTCGCGGACGAAGTCGAGCACGCTCTTGCGCTTGGCGTCTTGTGCGGCGCGCTCCGTGGGCGGCTTGGTAGCGAACAGCCGCTCGAAGACGATCTTCGGGCTGACTTCCTTCGGCAGCGGCTGCGTCGCGCTGCGCCACGACATGGTGGACGAGTACACGCACGAGTAGCCGGAGTCGCAGTTGCCGGCCATCGCGCCGTGCTCGCCGCCAAGTTCGAGCGACGGCAGGCGGGTCTTGTCGGCGAGGCGGGCCGCGGCGACTTGGTCGACCGAGATGCCGGCGCGGATGTCGGTGCCGTCGGTCTTCTTGGGCTGCGCGCCGGTGAGGAACGCTCCGAGCGCGCGGGCGTGGTCGCCGCCGCCGTCGCCGTGCGCGCGGGCCTTGTCCGCGGTCAGCCCGGTGAGAACGAACAGCTTGTCGCGCACCGGCTTAAACGGCTCCAGAATCGCAGGCAGGTCGAAGTTCGCGCCCTCGGCCTTCGGCGTCCAGTTGGCCATGTTCTTGCCGTTGGGGACGTAGCAGAAGCACATGCGGTTGGGCGCGGGCGACTTGGTGTCCTCACCGGCCCATGCAGTGACCGGTCCCATCGCTTCGAGCCACGGCAGCGCGAGCGAAACACCAAGACCGCGAAGGGCGGTGCGGCGGGAAATCGTGGGCATGAGATACCTCTTGAAAGCGAGCGGCGCGGCGTAAGCCCGCCGGTGCGACACTAATTCAGTCACGTTTGCGTTGCTACAGTTGCAAAGCAACCGGCGGGCTTACGCCGCGCCGCTCGCCTACTGTTTGCCCCTTCTCATCCTAAAGGGGTCACTCTTCACGATCTCCGTCACGATCACGGAGAACTTGTAATCGTTCTTCGCCAGCGCCGCGGTGACGCCATCGACGGCGCGGCGGTCGTAAAACTCTAGCCCGCGGCCGAGTGCGTAGGTCATCATTTTCTCGGTCAGGCACTTGGCGAACAATTCCTTTTTGCCCAGAAGCACGGCTTTTAGTTCCGCGGGGCCGGTGAACTTGACGTTGCCCGCCAGTTCGCCGCTCGAATCAATCGCCGCGTCGCCGTCCTTCGTGCGATAGCCGCCGATGGCGTCGAAGTTCTCCAGCCCGAAGCCGAGGCCGTCCATCTTCGCGTGGCAGTTGGCACAAGCCACGTTCTTCCGGTGCGCTTCCATCTGCTGACGCAGCGTTCCGGCGTTGACGGGCTTACCGTCCTTTTCGAGTTCGGGCACGTTCGGCGGCGGTGGCGGGGGCGGCGTGCCGAGAAGCTGTTCGAGTACATACCGGCCGCGCTTCACCGGCGACGTACGACCGGGGTTCGACGTGACCGTCAGCACGCTGGCCTGCGTGAGGACGCCGCCGCGTGTCGTGCCCTTCAGATCGACGCGCTGGAACTCCTCGTTGTTCCTGAACCGCGGTCCCTTCGGCCCGCCGAGGCCGTAGTGCCGAGCGAGCGGGGCGTTGAGGTAGGTGAAATCGGCGTCAAGGATGTCGAGAACGCGCCGGTCCTCGCGGATCACTTCGCCAAAGAACAGCTTGGTTTCCGTCAGCATCGATGCTCGGAGCTGATCGTTGAACTGCGGGAACTTCTTGAGGTCGGGGTTGGCGGTCTTCAGCGGTTGAAGTTGGAGCCACTGCATCACGAAGTTGTCGACGAGCGCCGTCGACCGCGGGTCGCGCAGCATGCGCTTCACCTGCGCGTCGATGTTCGTCGTCAGTTGCTTCTTCGATGCGAGGTCGAACAACTCCTGATCGGGCATACTCGACCACATGAAGTACGACATGCGCGACGCGAGCTGGTACTCGTCGATGGCGTGCGGCTCGGCGCTGTCCGGCCGGTCGTCCAGCTCCACGCGGAAGAGGAACTTGGGCGACACCAGTACCGCGGTCATGGCGAACTGCATCGCGGCGTCCCACTTTTCCCCCGCGCTGATGCGGCCGTCGGCGAGCTTGAGCAGGCGCGCGAGTTCGTCTTTCGTGACCGGACGGCGGTAGGCGCGGCCGGCGAAGCGCTCCAGCACCTCGCGCGAGCGCTCCGCGACCGGCTTCGTTTCGTCGCACGCGAGCAGCTTGCGGTGCGTCGCGGGGCGGCTGTCCATCGGCCCGGTCAGCGACATGTAGCGGATGTAGAGTGTCGGGGCCGGCTCGCCGTCGTCGGGCTTCACCAGCGCCACCGCGATCTTGTCGATGCCGATGTGCGGTGGCACTTCGACGCGGAAAGTATCGCCCTTCTTCTCGTCGCGCGACTTCACTTCGTATGTGCCGAGAACGACAAATGGGCGCAGGTTCTTGACCGCGGCACCGCTCAGCTTGTCGACTTCGGCGTCGGTGGCCGCGCCCTTCGCGTCCTTGTTGCACCCGGCGAGAATGGCGATCTTCACCGGCTTCTTGCCCGTCGTCTCGACGTAGACCGTCGTCTGCGCGTTGTAAACGCCGTCGCGCGGCAGGTTGTTGAACCGCGTGAAGATGGGCCCGGTTTCGATGGGCGCTCCGGTCGGCTTGAAGACCACGACGCGGTGGTTGTTCTTCATCGGGATCACCGGCCCAGCGGGTTCGGTGAACTGCGTGCCCACGCCGCGCGACGCGGGCGGCGGCGGGACCGGCGTGACCGCGCGGGCCATGATTGTTTCGGCCGCGGCGAGGTAGCGCTCGAGCAGCACCGGCGGCAGCGTCAGCACGTCGCCGATGTTGTCGAACCCGTGGCCCACGTCGTCCGAGGGGAAGTCTTCGGCCGGGTTGAAGTCGATGCCGACGAGGTCCCGCATCGTGTTGCTGTACTCGTTGCGGTTGAGCCGCCGCATGGTGACGCGGCCGGGGTCGGGCTTCGCAGTGCGGTCGTGCTTCTCGAACACGTCCCCCACGAGCTTCGTGAACGCCTCGCGCTCGGTCGCGGTGGGCTGGGGCTTGGCCGCGGGCGGCATCTCGCCGGCCTTGAGCGTGTCGAGTACGCGCGTCCACGTCTTGCGGTCCTTCAGAAGTGCCGCGTCGTCGTCGTACTTGTCGAGCGCGAGATCGGCCTTCGGCTTCTCCCCGCTGTGGCAACTCAGGCAGTGCTTCTTGAGGAACGCGACCCCGTCGGCCTTGAACGCGGCCCCGGACTTCGGCTGCGCGGCAACCGATTGCGGTTCGGGCGCGCGAACCAACAGCGCCAAGGCGAGAGCGAACGGAACGAGAACGAAGGCGCGGCGACCGAGCATCGGGAGGCCTAATGGGGAAGGGCGGGCGGCCGGCAGGTACGTCAAAGATACCACGGGACCGCGCGCGGGGCCAACCCAAAGCAGTCGCCGCACGCAAGATGCCGCTCCGTCGCCGACTACTTCGACACTTTCACATCAAAGCAGAAGAGCCATTCTTGGTCGCGGAGGTACAGTTTCCCATTGGCGACGACCGGCGGTGCCCACACCTTGCCTTGCGGGGCGCGCTGCTTCGATTGCTTCGGCAGGGCCAGCCGCCCGGTTTCCTTCCAGCCCTCCTTCCTCGCTTCGATCAGCGCCGCGGCCCCGTTACCCTCGGCGAACAGGTACAAGCGCCCGTCGGCATACGTGACCGCGCCGGACGGGAACTTCTGTCGCTCGCTCCAAACGACTTCGCCCGTCTTGAAGTCTTGGCACACCCAGCCGCCGCGCCCATGGCCGTAGACGTGATCGCCGACCAGCACCACGTTGCCGTGGTGGTTCATCAGGTTATTGTTGCTGTAGACCCGCGCGGCCTTGAAGGTGTCGCCGTCCTTCTCGACCTTCACGAGTTCGCAGTCGCCGTTGCCGGCGTCCACGGTCGTGTAGATGAAGTCGTCTTTGATGAGTGGTGTGTTGATGACCTCGGTGCCGTAGCCCGGCTTGCGGCGGTGGGTCCACAGTACCTTGCCGGTCTTCGCATCCACGCCCGCAAGCCCGAAGTTGGTGAGGACGACATACTGCCGCGAGCCGCCGAAGTTCGCGAGCATGGGCGACGTGTACGCGGCCTGATCGGTGAGTTCGTCGCTGCGCCACAGCACCTTGCCTGTGTTCTTGTCGAGCACCGCGAGCGTGCCCTTCGGCCCGCCGACGGCGAGCACGCAGGCGTCGCCGTCGATGAGCGGTGAGCCGGTGAAGCCCCAGCCGAGGTTCTTCGGCCCGCCGCCAATGGGGTTCACCTGCCCGTCGAGGTCTTTGGGCAGGTTGGCGCGCCACTTCTCCTTGCCCGCGGCATCGACGCACACGAAGTCGCCGTTGCCGCTGAGCGCAAAGACAAGGTTCCCGCTCACGGTGGGCGTCGCGCTGGGGCCGGCGCTCCAACTGTTCCCCTTCCAGCGGAAGATCGGCCCCAGCTCGACGGCCCACGCTTCCTTCACCTCGTTCCCCTTCACATCGAGGGCGATGAGGAACTCCTTATCCTCGCGCCCGCCGGTGACGTACACGCGGTCGCCCACCACCGCGGGCGGCGAGTACCCCACGCCCGCGCCGTCGTAGCTCCACGCGAGCTTCGGTCCGCCCTTCGGCCACTCCTTGAGCAACCCGGTTTCGGGAGACACGTCATCGCGGTTCGGCCCGCGATACTGCGGCCAGTCCGCCGCCAATATTGGGATCGGGGAGCAGCACAGCAACGATGTTACTATTGTGCGGATCAAGACCGTGGCCCTCGCGGTGCTCTCGGGTCGGGGGCACTCTACCATGGCCCACCCAGAATTGCTCGCGGCTTCTCCGCGCGAGCGGCGGGCGTAAGATGCCCGTATGAATCCCGCACCCGAACAGGCTCCGCTGCCGCGTGTCGCGCTTACTACTGACCGCGCGCCCTCCCACCCGTGGCTGTTTCGCAAGACCGTGGAACGCCCGAACGAGCGCATCGCGCCCGGTACGGTCGTGGACGTACACGACAAGAACGGCCTGTGGGTCGCGCGTGGGTTCTACAACGCCCACGCCCGCGTCACGCTCCGCGTGCTCACCACCAAGCAAGACGAGGCCATCGACGACGCCTTCTTCGCGCGGAAGCTCGCTGCGGCCGTGTCGTTCCGGCGCGACGCGCTCAAGCTCGATGCGGTCACGAACGCCTACCGGCTCGTGCATTCCGAAGCGGACGGGCTGAGCGGGCTGGTGGTGGACCGCTTCGGCGACACCATTGTCGTCGAGTTCTTCGCGGCCGGGATGTTCAAGCAGCGCGGCGCGATCATGGACGCGCTCCGCACACACTACCCGGCGGCGCGGTTCTACTACTTCGCCGAGGAGCACGTCGGCAAGCAGGAGTCGTTCGACTGCCGCGCCCCGGAGCCGCCCCCGCCGGTCGTGATTACCGAGCACGGCCTCAAGTTCCGTGTCGCCCCCGGCAGCAAGCACAAGACCGGGTTCTTCGTCGATCAGCGCGACAACCGCAAGACGCTGTCCGAGTTCTGTGCCGGCAAGCGCGTGCTCGACCTGTGTTGCAACAGCGGCGGGTTCGGCGTGTACGCGAAGGCGATGGGCGGCGCGGACGAGGTCGTCGGCCTCGACCTCGACGAGCAGGCCATCGACATGGCGAAGCAGAACGCGAAGCTGAACAACGCCCAGATTCGCTACGTTCAGGCCGACCTGTTCGCGTGGCTGCGCGACGTGATCCCCAACGGCGAGCGGTTCGACACGGTCGTGCTCGACCCGGCGAAGCTGACCCGTGACCGCGAGGACGTGGAGTCGGCGCTCCGCAAGTACTGCGACATGAACCGGCTCGCGCTCTTGGCGGTGAAGCCCGGCGGCACGTTCCTCACCTGTTCCTGCACCGGCCTCGTGAGCGAAGCGGATTTCCTCGAATCGGTGCGCCGCGCCGCGTGGCAGGCCGGGCGCACCTTGCAGGTGTTCAAGATCACCGGCGCGGCCCCGGACCACCCGTTCCTGATCCACGTCCAAGAGGGCCGCTACCTCAAGGCCGTGTTCTGTAAAGTGGATTGATGCGGCAGTCTGCCGCGCGCCGTGAGGGATCGCATGTCCGCACCGATGTTGCCGCGCTCGTCCGGGATCCTCCTCCACCCCACGAGCCTGCCGGGGCCGTTCGGCATCGGCGACCTCGGCCCCACTGCGTACCGCTGGGTCGAGACGCTGGCCGCGATGAAGCAGTCGTGGTGGCAGGTGTTGCCGCTCGGCCCGACCGGGGCCGGCGACTCGCCCTACCAGTCGTTCTCCGCGTTCGCCGGCAGCATCAACCTGCTCAGCCCTGAACTGTTGCGCGACGACGGCCTCGTGAGCGCCGACCTGTGGGCCGGCGAATCGCTCCCGGACGATCACGTCGATTACGCGCGCGTCACGCCGTTCAAATCGAAGCTGCTGCGCGCGGCGTGGGGCGCGTTCCGCGGCGGCCGCGCGCCCGCCCTCGCCACCGACTTCGAGCGCTACCGCGCGGCCGAAGCGAGCTGGCTGAACGACTACGCACTGTTCGTCGCGGTACGCGACGCGCTCGGCGGGAGGAGCCTCGTCGAGTGGCCTGCGGACGTGCTCCGGCGCGACCCCGTCGCCCTCGCGGCACTGGAAAAACAACTCGCCGACGAAGTGCTAATGCACAAGTTCGGCCAGTTCCTCTTCGACCGGCAGTGGGGCGCGCTGAAGGCGTTCGCGGCGGCGCGCGGCGTCAAGCTTGTCGGCGACGCGCCCATCTTCGTCGCGCTCGACTCGTCCGACGTGTGGGCCAACCCCGACCAGTTCCTCCTCGACCCCGACCGGATGCCGAAGGTCGTCGCGGGCGTGCCGCCGGATTACTTCAGCGAAGACGGGCAGCACTGGGGCAACCCGATTTACGACTGGCCGCGGATGGAACAGACCGGGTTCGCGTGGTGGTGCGCGCGCGTCCGGCGGCAGTTGAAGCAGGTCGATCTGATCCGCCTCGACCACTTCCGCGGCTTCTGTCAGGCGTGGCACATCCCGGCGAAAGAGAAAACCGCTCGGATCGGGGAATGGATCGACGGGCCGGGGATCAAGTTGTTCGAGCGCTTGCGAACCGCGCTCGGCGGGCTGCCGCTGATCGCCGAAGACCTCGGGCTCATCACGCCGGACGTGGTCGCGCTGCGCGACGCGCTCGCGCTGCCCGGCATGCGCGTCGTTCAGTTCGCGCTCGAAGGGCCGCACAGTTTACACTGGCCGCACAACTACGTGCCGAACAGCGCGTGCTACACGGGCACGCACGACAACGACACCGTGAACGGCTGGCACACGACCCTGACCGACCGCGACCGCAACTACCTCACGCTGACGCTGGGGAAGGGCAGTGGCGACCCGGCGTGGGACGTGATCCGCGCGGCGTGGGCGTCGGTCGCGTCGGTCGCGGTCGCGCCGCTCCAAGACGTGCTGAGCCTCGGCAGCGAGGCGCGCATGAACCGCCCCGGCATCGCGACCGGCAACTGGCGCTGGCGGTTCCGCGCCGACCAGTTCCGCCCCGACGCGATCCCGCGACTGGAAGAACTGACGCGCCTTTTCAACCGCATCCCGGTGACGAAGTCGACATCGTAATTCGTTGGGGGTTGCCAATGTCACGCCCGCTAATGTTGCTCACGGTCGTCGGCGCTTCACTCGTCCTCGTCGGGTGCGGTGGCGGCAACGTCGCACGCAGCCCCAATGCCGCGACTGAACCGGGCGCGCCCGCGACGAAGCAACCCGCCGGTGCCGCGCCGAACGGCGGCGCGCCCGCGCCCGTCGATCCGGTCGCGGTGAACGCGCCCGCGGCGCGGTCGATGATCGTGTACACGTACACGATGGACATCGTGGTGAAAGACCTAGACCCGGCCAGCGCCGAGGTCGAGAAGCTCGTCGCGGCACAGAAGGGGTACGTCGCCAAGTCCGAGATGCTGAGCGAGAGCGGGTCGCGCCGCGTCGCGACCTACGTGCTGCGCGTGCCCGTGGGCGGCGACCGTGCGGTCAAAGACGGACTGCTCGCGCTGGGGGTCGTGGAGCGGAATGCGGTCGAAACTCAGGACGTTGGCGAAGAGTTCGTGGATGTCGAGAAGCGGATCAAGAACCTGCGCGAACTGGAAGACAAGCTCAACGAGCTACAGAAGGAGCGCCGCAAGGAGGAGAAGCTGGAAGAGGTCAAATCGCTCGTGAAAGAGATTGCCGTTGTGCGCGGCGACGTCGAACGGGCACAGGGCCGGCGCGAGTACCTCCTGAACCGAACCGCGTTCTCGACGACGCACCTGACGTTGCGCGAGATCAAGGACTACAAGCCGCCGAGCGCGCCGACCTTCGGGACGCGCCTGAGGGACACGTTCGGCGGTTCGTGGGGCCGCTTGGTCGAGTTCGGCGAAGGGGTTCTGCTGTTCGCGGTCGCGCTCGTCCCGTGGGCACCTCTGTGGGTTCCGGCCCTCGTACTCGTGGTATGGCGGGTACGGGTCGCACGCCGGGTACCACATGCAAGCGCCCCAGCACCGCCGAGCCCGCCACCACCCGCGTAGCGCGCACCCGCCGTCACCACAGCCGCGCGCGGCGGTCGCCTTCGGCTTGGCGCGCGAGCGCCTTGTGCAGGAACCGCCCGGCGGCGTAGAACCGGCGGCGCGCGCCGTCCGACTCCGCGCCCCCTCCGGGGTCGCCCGGCGGATCGTGGGCGCACGCGCACCGCTGCGCCGCGAGCCACGCCACCGCGACATCGTCCGCCAGCACCTTCACCACCGCCGACGGGTGCGGCCCCTACCAGTTCTGTACGCACCGCACGCACCTCCGCGCGCAGCGCGGCCCGCGCCCCCTCATCGCCCGCGACCATCTGATCGACCGCGCGCTCGATGGCGCGGCCCGGCAGGTCGCCCGGTTCAGCTGGCGTGTCGGCCGGCGTGTCGGCCGGCGGCGGTTCGCTCGCGGCCTTGTGGCGCGCCCGCGACTCGGCCGCCGCCGCCTCGACGCGCGCCAGCGCGTCGGCCACCTCCCGCGGGTTCACACGCGGGCGGGGCGCGGGCCCGTTCTTCGACGCGCGCTTCTTGCGAATCTCGCCCTTCACCATGTGGAGGCCCTTCGCGGCCAAGCTGTCGGCGACCGTTTTCATGCACAGCTCGTAGAGCTGTTTGACGAGGGCGCAGTCCGCGAGCCAGCGGTCGTGGGCCGCGCGCGCGTCGTCCTGTTGTTGGAGGCGCTCGCCGCGCGCGACCGCGTCGAGGCGCGCGGCCATCTCGCCGGCCTCGCCGGTTCCCATGTAGGTCTTCACGACGCGCCCGTTCACCTTGGTGGCGCGGTAGTAGTACCGCTTGCCGCCGCGCGTTTCCCAGCCCATAGCGTTCCCTCCCAAGCGGGCACTTTGCAAAATCGGTTGCACAAGGTCTGCGGTCCTCAACCGTAGTCCTCACGCTCCACGTGAGGATTGTGGGCGTCGGGAGTCGCGCAGGTCCGTACCCATCTCGTAGACACCCGCGGCCCTCACGCGGAGCGTGAGGACTACGATGAAGCGGGCACATTGCAAAAGCGGTTGCACAAGACCCTCGCACCGTTATCGCGCGTGCGTGCGCGCGCCCTCGACGCCACCGCGCGGACGCGCGCGGTTTCCCGAATCGAGCTTCTGTATACTACGCGGGGCGAAGTGGACAAATCTATATCAGAAGTGAACTTTTTTCGACTATTTTCCGCGTCATGTTCCGTGCTCGTCTTTCCACTCCTCGTACCACGCCATTTGAATGGCTTCGAGGAGTTTCTCGTTCGACTCGTGCGGTTGGCCGGTGAACCCTTCGAGGTTCAGAACGTGCTTGTGCAGATCCGTGAACCGCACGGTCAGCGGGTCGAGCGTGTCGAACTGGTCGAACAGCGCTTCGCCGATCTCACGCGCGTCGTGCCACGTCACGGGTGGGTTCCTCAGAGAAGTAGGCACACTCCGGGTGCCGTGGCCGAGCGACGCGCGGGAGCGACGGCACACGGTGTGTGCCTACTTCGCTTACAGCTTCCCCGCGTCCAGCTTCTCGGCGTCGCTCCCGCTGAGACGCTGGCGCACGACCTCGTTCATGATGAGCGTGGCGAGCGGGTTCGTGGTCGCGGCGTGCGCCGAGATTGCCGCTTGCAGTGCGGTCACGTCGGTGCCGGCGCTTGCGGCCGTCAGCGCGGCGGCGCTGAGGGCGATGGCGTCGCGCTGCGCCGCGTCCAGTTGGTCGCCGGCTTGGGCCAAGCCCTTGTCGGTGGCGCGCAGGTCGCCCGTGGCTTTGTTTCGCAGTTCGATCAGCCGCCGCGCAGTGAAGTCCGCGTGCGCGTGTTCGATGCTGTCGTTGACCAGTTGATCGACTTCGGACGACGACAGCCCGTGTGCGGGTTGCACGGTCACTTGGGCTTGCGCCCCGCTGCGCAGTTCCTTCGCGCTCACCGTTAGGATGCCGTCGTGGTCGACGAGGAACGTCACGTCCACTTGTGCGAACTGGGCCGGCATCGGCGGGATACTGGACAGCTTGAACGTGCCGAGGAACCGGCAGTCCTTCGTCAGCTCGCGCTCGCCCTGATAGATGTTGAGGATGATCGCCGTCTGGTTGTCGGCCGCGGTGGTGTAGCGAGTCATGCCGCGCGCGGGCACGGTGCTGTTGCGGTGAACGAGCTTGTCCACGACGCCGCCGAGCGTTTCGACGCCGAGCGACAGTGGCACCACGTCGAGGAGCAGCATGTCGCGCCGGCCGCTGGTGAGGATGTCGGCCTGCACCGCGGCCCCGAGGGCGACGACCTCGTCCGGGTTCAGCCCGGTGTGCGGGGTCGTGTTGAAGAACTCGCCGACGCGCCGGCGCACGTACGGAATGCGCGTCGAGCCGCCGACCAGCACGACCTCATCGACCTTCGCCACGGTCAGCCCCGCGTCGCGCAGGGCGGCCTTGCAGCGCTCCAAACTGCGGTCGATCAGCGGTCGGATCAGCGCCTCGAACTCGGTTCGCGTGAAGGTGCGGGCGTACGCGATCCCGCGCGCCGCGATGTCCACGGTGAGCTCGGCGCTGTCGTTCGCCGAAAGCGCGATCTTGGTGCGCTCGGCCGCGTCGCGCAGGTGCTGCAACAGTTCAGCGTCTTTCGCGCTCAGGTCAACGCCCATGTCCTTTGCCGCGGCCTGCATCAACAGCCGGTCGAAGTCGTCGCCGCCGAGGTAAGTGTCGCCGTTGGTGGCGAGCACTTTGAACACGCCGTCGGACAGCGCGAGGATCGAGCAATCGAATGTACCGCCGCCGAGGTCGTACACCGCGACGGTACCGCTGCCGCGCGTGTCGAGGCCGTAGGCCAGCGCCGCGGCGGTCGGCTCGTTTACGATGCGCAACACGTCCAAGCCCGCTATGCGCCCGGCGTCGCGTGTGGCTTGGCGCTGGGTGTCGTCGAAGTACGCGGGGACGGTGATGACGGCCTTCGTCGGGTTCCCGGCGCGCCGGCGCACTTCCTTTAGGATGAGCGCCGACAGCTCTTCCGGCGTGTACTCGTGCCCGGCGATGACGACGCGCAGCACCTTGCGCCCGTCAGCGGTTTCGCGCTCGACGATCTGGTGCGGGATCAGGTCGAGTTCCTTGCGCAGGTCCGCGAGCGTGCGGCCCATGAGCCGCTTCACGCTAAAGATGGTGTGCTCCGGGTCGGTCAGTGCGCGGGCCTTGGCCTCGCTGCCGACCAGCACGGTGCCGTCGTCGTGGAAGCTGATGCAACTGGGCACGAGGGCGGTGCCGCGTGCGTCGCGCACGACCACTGGCCGGCCGTTCTCGACGAACGCCGCGAGGCTGAACGTGGTGCCGAGGTCGATGCCAACGACGGAAGGGGTTGTCATGGGTAGACGGGAACGCGACCGGCGACCGCGGGAAACGAACGCGAGCGAGTGGCCAAGGAGGGACTCGAACCCACACGCCTTGCGGCGCTCGATTTTGAATCGAGTGCGTCTGCCATTCCGCCACTTGGCCTCACGGTATCAGGATAGCAGCCTTGCCGCGCGGAGCAAGGCGCACCGCGGCGCGCGAAAGTTCGGCCCGCCGCGCGGGTACATCCGGCGTACACCAACCGAACCCGTTTCACCCGTGGAGAGACCCCCGTGGCCGAAGACGCGCTCCCCGAACGGCTCGACGTGATCGCGGTGGCCCCGCACCCGGACGACCTCGAAATCCTGTGCGGCGGCACGCTCGCCAAGCTCGTGAAGCAGGGCTACAAGGTCGGCATCTTCGACCTGACCAGCGGCGAGCCGACGCCGCGCGGGTCGCTGGAGACGCGCAAGGCCGAGGCCGAAGCCGCGCGTGCCGCGCTGGGCGTGCCGGTGCGCGTGAACGTCGATCTGCCCAACCGCGTGCTCATGGACGGCCCCGAGGCACGGTACGCGCTCGCCACGCAGTTCCGCAAGTACCGGCCGAACATCGTCATCGTGGCCGCGGGGCGCACGCCGGGCGCGTCGCCGGACCACCTACAGGGCGGGCTGATCGGCGAGGCCGCGCGGTTCTACTCGCAGCTCACCAAGTGGAACGACCGCTTCGCCGGGACCGAGCCGTACCGCGTGCCGCACCTCGTGTACGTGCCGTTCCCCTTCGAGGCCGAACAGCGCTCGTGGCACAGCCAGTTCGTCGTGGACATCAGCGACACCATCGACCAGAAGGTCGCGGCGGTGAGGGCGTACGGGTCGCAGTTCGACCCGGCCCGGTTCGCGCGCGTCGAACACATGATCCGCTCGACCAACGGCTTCCACGGGGCGCGCTGCGGGTACCTGTACGGCGAACTTTTCGCGCTCCCGACGCCGGTCGGCGCGCCCGATCTCGTGCAAGTGGTGTGCGGCAGCAAGGGCGCGCTCGCCCCGGTCGTGCTACCGGCGGCGTCGGGCGTGGTCAGCGGGAACGGGTGACGTGTTCAGCCGACCGGCGCGAGGATTTCGAGTACTTCGACCGCGGGGCGGTCGCCGGTGAAGATCACCCCGATGCGGCCGTAGGTGAGCGCGCCGGCGGGCGCGCCGAACCACGCGGCCATTGCCGCACTCAGCTCGACGCGCAAGAACGCGACCGGCTCGATGCGGCGTAGCATGTCGTGTTGAATGAGGACGCGGCCGAGGGGCGTCTTGCCCTCGACGATTGCGTCTCGGACCGGCTCCGGGCACACGCCGAGGTTGATGCGGACGAGGCCGAACTGGACGACGCGCGCCGTGTCGTCCTTGAGCGCGAGGAGGATTTTGCGCGCGTACTCGTCCCCGCGGCGCTCGCAGGCCAGCACGCGTACATCGACCGCGGAGCCGTAGTAGCGCTCCACGGTCACGGTCATGTGGTGGGTGTGGACCAGGAGCGTGCGGTACGGTTCGGGCACGTCGTCGGCCGGCACCTCGACCGCACCGGGGCGGTCGGGCGAGTCCGGGAACAACTGGTAGAGCTGATCGAACGTGGGGGCGGTGCTGAGCAAGATCGACCCCCGGCGGCGGGCGGGCAGGGCGGGCGGCAGGGAGATACCATCGCGGGCGGGCGCGCTTACTTGCCGAGTTGCACAAACTGCACGACACCTTGCCGCGGCAGCTCGCCCTTCTCTAGCACGCTATCGACGAGGTAGTAGAGCAGCTCGCGCAGCTCGGTCGGCTGTACCTCGTCGGCCAGCGCTTCGGCCTTCGCGCGGAACTTGTCAACGAGCTTGTCGGCCTTCTCGAACACCTTCGCGGCGAAGTACAGGTGCCGCACGCGAGCGACGATCTCGTCGGCGGCGGACGTGTCGCGCGCCGCACCGATGAGGTAGAGCAGTTCTTCGCGCTGCGCCGGGTTCAGCCCTTCGAGCGCGAGCGCCAGCAGCAGCGTGGGCCGGGCCGCGAGGACGTCTTGCCCGGAGACGAGTTTGTTGTCCGCGTCCCCGGTCCAGTCCTTGATGTCGTTGAGAATCTGGAACGCGACCCCGACGTTGCGGCTGAAGTCCGCGATCATCTTCTCGTAAGGGGCCACGTCGCCCGCGAGCCGCACGCCGGTGTACAGCGCGGCCTCGAACGCCGGGCTGGTCTTCAGCGCGTAAATCTTGAGCGCGTCGATGGTGGTCAGCGCCTTGTTCTTGGCGTCGCGCCACAGCAGTTCCGCGCCTTGCCCTTCGGACAACTTAATGTGCGCGTCCGCGAGCTTGTCGAGCAGGTCCACGGCGGTTTCCGCGCCGAGCGCCTTTTTGTCGCGCGACACGCACTTGTAGCCGAGGCCGATGAGGTAGTCGCCGACGTTGATCGCGGTGCCGACGCCGTGGACGCGGTGCAGCGTCTCTTGTCCGTAACGGTAGGTGTCGTCGTCCTCGATGTCGTCGTGAACGAGACTCGCTTTGTGGAACGCTTCGATGGCGACCGCCGCGCGCTTTACCTCGTCGGGTAGTTCCCAGCCGGTTTCCGCCAGAGTGCCGGGCGCGCCCTTGAGCGCGTCGTACGCCGCGAGCGTGATGAGTGGGCGCGAGCGCTTCCCGCCGCGGGCGAGGAAGTCGTAGGCGATGCTCTCGTGCTGTTGGAGTGGATCGACCGCACGCCCTGTGGTTGCAACCACAGGGCTTTGCCGCGGGCGCGGAACCAGTCTGTTCAACTCGTCCTGCTCGAACAGCGCGTTCGCGGCGCGCATCAGGTGCATGTAAGTTTTGGTCTTCGTGCCCGCGGGCGGCGTGTGCAGCCCGATGGACTCGAACACCCAATCGTTGTCAACGGACGTGTTCTTGCAGTTACTCGACAGCAGCGGGGTCGCTATGCACGGGATGCCGGCCAGCAACACCTTGTCGAACGCCTTCTCCAACACGTTCAGACACGCGACGCCGACGATGGCGTCGATGTGCCCGCTCACGATGATCTTGAGGACGATGGGCGTGCCCTCGCTGACCAGCACCTTGTAGCCCAGCTCTTCGGCCTTCGTGCGGAAGTCGCCGACCTCGCACGCCCCGCACTTCTTGCAGTCGAGGCCCAGTTCGTCGTACTCCGCGGGGCACCCTTCGGCGTTCTTGAGGCAGTGCGGCAGCAGCATGAGCCGGCGGTTGAACGGAATCGCCGCGACCTGCTCGCGCCAGAACTCGTTGGTCAGCATCACCATCGCGAAGCCGAGGCACGTCTCGCCGAGGCCGAGCGTCTTGAGCACCCCCTCGGCCATTTCGCGGGTCGATTCCTTCGTCAGCGGCTTCGACTTGTCCACCGTCTTGCAGAAGGTTTCGATGGCGGCGCGGATGCGGTCCCGAACCGCCCGGTCTTGCGGGACCTCTTTGAAGGCGGCGGAGTTAACTTTGGGCGGCTTGGTGGGGGCGCGTTCGGCCGCGGCTTCGAGTTCGAGTTCGGCAACGGTCGTCACGGTTGGTCCCTTGCGAGCGCGGTCGGCGCGAGTCTGGGAAAAGATACGATCCGGCGGGTATCCGAACCAGTGTGCCCGCAACCCGCGGGCGAATCAAATAAAAACAACGATCCGCGAGAGGGCTAAAACCCAGGTGATTCGCGATACCTTCGCTCCAAGTCGGCCATGAGTATTGGCCGCTTCTTCTTGGATCGTGCCTTCTTCATGATCTTGCGTCGTTTCATGGCCTCT
>VGZJ01000087.1 GCA_016872595.1 Planctomycetota bacterium | reverse complement strand
CGTCGGCCGAGAGCCCCGTGAACATGCGGAACAACAACGGCTTCCGACGCAATTTCTCGTAATTCGTCATAACCCTATGAATAGGCCATCGATCGCTATTGCGCAACGAGTCTAATGCGTATCTGCCGCAGGCGGCTTTCACCCGAAGGGGTGGGACAGCGGCGGGACGCGCGGCCTGTCGCGGCGAAGCGCCGCACCACGCCCCGGCCAACGGCCGGGGTAGCGCGGCGTGTGTTCTTCCACCCTGAAAGGGTGGGACAGGTGCGCGTATCGCAGGCCTTCAGCCTGCCATACCCCGCGCCGTCGTACCCGGTGCGTTGCACCGGGCCAAGTTGTTCCGCCCCTTCGCGGGGCGGAAGGCACGCACGCGAGATGCGCTCAGCGTTCTGGCCGTCGGGCCTCGCGGCGAAGCGCCGCTCGACCGCGACTTACAAAGAGCCACTCACTTCAGCGGCGAGTAGTCGGTCGCTTGCAGGTACTCGGACACCACGCCGCCCTTCGCTTCGGTCAGGCTCCCGCCGGCCTTCTCCTCGCTCGCCTTCCGCGCCGCGAGCCAGTCCGGGTCTTTGCGGAACGTGTCGAACGACTTCAGCCCGTCGTCTTTGCTCTTGTGGGCCAACAGGTACACGAGCAGCTTGTCTTCGTCCTGAGTGCCCTTCAAGAGGTTCCAGTACACGAGGTTCGTCATCCCGTGCTTCTCGAACAGCTTGATCGTGTGGTTCTTGAAGCGGTCGTTGAGGTGGCCGAGGTTGCCCTTCGTGGCGACGTAGGTGCGCAACTCGAACACCCGCGGCTCGGTGCCCTTCGCGACCTTGAACAGCGGCGAATACTCGGTGGTCGTCAGGAACCGCTGTTCGACCTTCTCCACGAGTTTCCCGTCCTTCTCGCTGTCGGCGTAGGCCTTCTTCCAGTCGGGGTCGTCGAGGAACGCTTTCCACGACTTCTCGCGCGCCGCCTTGCTGGGGTACGAGAGGAAGAAGACGAGTTTGGCGTCCTTGTCCGCGAGCGGGGTGAAGTACGCGACGTTGGTGATGCCGTGCTTCTCGAACAGTTTCAGGGTGTGGTTCTTGAACCGGGCGTGGAGCGCGTCCATCTTCCCCTTCGCGGGGTAGTAGGTGCGCATCTCGTACACGAGCGCGTCCTTCTCCGCGGCCCGCGCGACGGGCGCGGACCCGAACAGGGCGGCAACGGCGAACAGCGGCAACAAGCGCATGGGGTTCTCCGGGTAGGTAGTCATCAGGAAACAAGAGGCAGAAGAGTTTTGACAGGATAACCAAGATGAAAGACAGGATGAAGAGCTCAGGTCTCTTCATTTCTCTCTGTTCATCTTGTTCATCCTGTCAAAATTGCCGTTCTGCCTTTCTGTTCTCTGATTACTGATCACTGATTACTGTTCACTTCTTCTTCAACTGGGGCAGCACCGTTTCGTCGGCGTAGCGGGCGGGGTCTTTCTCGAACCGCTCCTTCGCGGTGACGTTGTAGAAGTACACCTTCACGCCCTTGTAGGTCGCCGTGGGGTCTTTCTGCGACACCTTCTTATCGCGGTACACCGGGCAGTACTGCTGTTCGATGCCGCGGTCGGGCAGGGTCATGCCGGCGAGCGCCGGGACGAACTTCGGGTCGAGGTACGCGGCCGGGTCGCGCTTGAACTTGGCGACGCAGGTGTCGCAGCACAGGTACACCTTCACGCCCTTGTAGTCCACCCACTTCGATTCCTTCAAATCGACCTCATCCTTCGTCATCACAGGGCAGAGCTTCTGAACTTTGGAATCGGCCTTCGGCGGGTCCGCGGCGAACGCGGGGGCGGCGCACAGCGCGGCGAGCGCGAGCAACAGGCGGGGCATCGGCGGGGTCTCCGGTTCGGGCGGCGCGTCAGCCGGTCACGAGGCCGACCACAACGAGAAGGTACACGAGGATCGCGCCGGTGACGAGCGCGAACAGGACCGCGAGGCGGGTGAGGTCGGCGAACAGTTCGCGCCTCGGGCTGGGGGCCGGCGGCGGGGCGGGTTCGGGTTCAGGGGCGCGCGCGAACCGGGCGCGCACCTGCGGCGGCAGGTCGTCCCACCAGTGCGACGCCCCGCCCCCCTCGCCGCGGTTCCGCATAACCATGACCGTTCCCCTGAAGTGTGCTGCGGAGAGGCACATTCAGTCTAACCCACGATCCGCGCCCGCGGTACCGAAAGTCGGCGCGTCACTTCACCGTCACTTCGACCGGGACGAGGTGGTTGATCATGTACGTGCGGCGGTCGGTGTCGCGCTTCTCGGCTTGCGTGGTGCCCTTGTCGTCCGTGCAGCGCGCGACCAGCTTCAGCGGCCCCTTCTTTTCGGGAAGGAAGTTCGCCTGCCACTTGACCGCCTTGAACGGCTCGCACTTCGCGGGCACGTCGCGCCACGTCGCGCCGCCGTCGGTGCTCACTTCCACTTTCGCGACGCCGTTCTCCCCGGCCCACGCCCACCCCGCGAGGACGTGCGGTTTGTTGTGCGGGATCGTCGCCCCGGCCTCTGGTGTCGTGATGACGGCCTTCGGCTGGATCGCGGTGACGGGCACGAGGCGCGGCGGGGCGTCTTGCGGGCGCTCCCAGTGCGAGTAGTCGAAGGTCTGCCAGAACCCGGTGTGCGGCTTGTCCAGTACCACGATGCGGGTGAGCCACTTCACGGACGCCATGCCGTACCAGCCGCCGACGAGCGCGCGCAACGGCGCGCCGTGGCTCGCGGTCAGCGCCTCGTCGTTCATGTTCCACACCAGTAGCGTTTCGTCCTTCTTGGCCTTTGCCAGCGGAATGCCGCGGTCGAACGGGATCGCGCCCGGCGTGGCGGGGTCGGCGATCACGCCCTTGTCCGCGCCGACCAGCACCACGTCGCCGGCCCCGGCCTTGAGCTTCGCGCGCTCCAGCACCGCGCCGAGCGGCACGCCGGTCCACTTCGCCTGCCCCACGGCCCCGTGTCCCCACTGCAACCCGCGGGCCTGCGGCACGAGGAACACGCGCCCGTTGCCGGCGCACTCCATCACGATCTCGCGGCTGACCGCTTCCATCTTCTTCAGGTCGGCGAGCGTCAGTTCCAGCTTGTTCTCGACGTGCCCTTCGACGGTGAGCTTGAAGCCCTTGGCGTCGAGTTCGGGCACCGCGAAGTGGCTGCGAACGAAGAACTTGTCCGTCTTGTCGCCGAAGAGATCGGAGAGCGGGGTTTCGAGGTTCCGCGGTTGCTCCATGCGCACGATGAGCGGTTCCGCGCCGGCGCGCGCGGCCAGTCCGCCGGCGACCGCGACCGCGGGCGCGCTCTTGAGCAACTCGCGACGGGACAGCTTCATCGGGGTGACTCCGGGGAGAGGGTCGTTGTTCCCCAGAGTACGCGGAACACGGGCGGCAAGACAGTGCGGCCCGTCCCGCGTGGCCGAATCATGTGGGGTGGTGCGACCGGCAGTGACGCGTATCGGGCGGTAGGTGTAACCCGATGGTCGAAGTTGATCCGCAACAGCCTAATCGGACGAACCGAATTGTATTAACGTCACATTCCATGCTCGCGAAGGGAGACAGCTCATCCCGCTCACGGACCCTCGACCACGAGCTTCGGGTGTTGCGCTTTCAGCGCGGTGATGCCTGCGCGCGTGACCTTCTTGCAGCCGCGGAGGGAGATTTTCGCCAGCGACTTCAGCTTCAGGTCCTTCAGTCCCACGTCGCTGATGTCGGTGTCCGTCAGGTTCAGCTCTTCGAGGTCCGTCAGAACGTTCAGTTCCTTCAGGCCGGCGTCGGTGATGCGGGTCTTCTCCAGTATCAGCACTTTCAGGTTGGGAGCTTTGACGAGGTCTTTCAGGCCGTCGTCGCGCAGGCGCACTTTGGTCAGGGTCAGGTGCGTGACCGGCGAGCCGGCGAGGTGCTTCACACCCTCGTCGTCTACGCGCGTGTCTTCGAGGTTCAGGTGCCGCAGCGCGGTCAGCGTGCCGATCTCCTTGAGCGCGTCGTTGCTGGTGCGGGTGTTGCGCAGGTCGAGGCGCACCAGCTTGCGGAGCTTGCCCAACTGCTGCGCGCCGTCGCCCACGTCCGTGTGCGCGAGGTGCAGGTTCACTAGTTCCGCGAACGACGCGAGGTCGGCCGCGGCCCCGTCGCTCACCTTCGTGTTGTTCAGGTTCAGCGTGAACAGCTTCTTGAGCGGCAGCAGGTCTTTGATGCCGGCGTCGCTGATCTTGGTGTTGCTGAGGTTCAGGGATTGCAAGTCTTTTACGAGGCCGAGGTCGCGCAGTCCCTTGTCCGTGGCCCCGGAGCAGCGGCTCAGGTCGAGGGCGCGCAGTTCCTTGAACTGGTCGAGTTGGCGCAGCGCGTCGGACTTCAACCGCGTACCGGACAGGTCGAGCACCACGAGGTCTTTGCACGCGGCCAGTTCGCGCAGCCCGTCCTCGCTGACGCTCGTACCGGCCACGCTCAGCATGTGCAACCCTTTGAGGTTGGCGACGGCCTTCATCGCGTTGTCGCCGATCTTGCCGCCGCGGAGGTCGAGGCCGATCACGGCGTCGGACTTGGGCAGCTTGGCGAGCGCGGCGTCGGTCGCGCCCGCGAAGCGGAACACGGTCAGTTTGACGGGCTTCACCAGCAGCTTTTCCGCGCCGACCTGAACTTCGCCCGTGGGCGTCACCTCGAATGCGGTCGCGGTCGCGCCCATCTTCTTGAGGGCCGCCGTAGTCTGTTCGAGATCGGCCGGCTTCTTCGGCTGCGCCGGGGCCGGGGTCAGGGCGGCGAGCGCGACGAACAGCGCGAGCGCGAACGGTACGCGGGTCATGGCGGGCCTCGCGGGTGCGGGAGTGCGACTGATATTCTAACCCCGTTGGCCCCCACAACAGGCCGACCAACACGAACACGGCCCGCGGTCCGAGCCGAAAGGAGAGAGAAGGTTCGGGCGTCTCACATTCTGCTCATTTTTCACTTGACGCTCGCCGGAGCGCTCGATTAATACTGCTTTGAGTCCCTTTCTGGACTCGCGTTTCATTCGGCTCGTTCGTGTCCGTCGATTCGTCCGGTCGGCGTCCCGCCGCGCCGCCGGCTCATTTCCGTTTTGGCGGTCGGGGGTTCTCATGTCCCGTTCCCGTTTCGCCCGGCGCGCGTTCACTCTGATCGAGTTACTCGTGGTGATCGCCATCATCGCGATTCTCATCGGCCTGCTCCTGCCCGCGGTCCAGAAGGTGCGCGAGGCCGCGGCCCGCATCAACTGCACGAACAACCTCAAGCAGATCGGGCTAGCGGTCCACAACCACCACGACACGCTCGGCCGGTTCCCGCTCGGCGGCATTCAGGTACCGCTCAGCGGCGGCTCGCAAGCGGACCTCGGCCAGACCACGCCCGCCGGGCGCGAGCAGAGCTGGAGCTGGGCGTACAACATCCTGCCCTACCTCGAACAGGACAACCTGCACAAGAACACAAACACGGCGACCGTGCGCACCACGCCGGTGAAGGTGTACTACTGCCCGACGCGCCGGCGCGCGGAACTGGTGAACGGCACGGCCAAGATTGACTACGCCGGCAACGCCGGGAGCGCGACCAACGGCTCGAACGGGGTGATCATGCACACCCCGTTGGGCGCGGTCCGCATGACCGACATCACCGACGGGACGCACGCCACCGTGCTCGTGGCCGAGAAGCGCATGAACCGGCTCGCGTTCGGCACGAGCACCGACGACAACGAGGCGTACTGCACGCCGGGCTGGAACGGGGATTGGGAGGTGTACCGGGTCGGCACGCACCAGCCGGCGCAAGACTTCGGCACCGCGGGCAGCACGACCCCGACGCAGGGCTTCGGGTCGGCGCACGCCACCGGGTTCGGCGCGGTGTTCTGCGACGGCTCGGTGCGCTACCTGCGGTACTCGGTGAACCTGACCACGTGGACCCGCGCCTGCGTCCGCAACGACAACCAGCCGCTCAACCAGAACGACATCTGACGGCGAAGGGGTGGGACGCTCGCGTCAGTCGCGGACGTTGCCCAGCGACGAGCGGAAGCGGTCCACCGAGAGCCGCACCTCGGCCGTGCCCTCTTCGCCCGACGCCCAGCCCAGCGCCTCCACCGAGACGCCTTCCAACTGTTTGTACGTCGTGAAGAAGAACTCGACCTCGCGCACGAAGTGAACCGGGACGTCGTCCAGTTTGCGGATGTGGGCGAACAGCGGGTCCTTGTGCGGCACGGCCAGAACCTTGAAATCGTTCTGGCCCTTGTCGCGCATGCGGAAGATGCCCACCACGCGGGCCTCGATCAGGCACCCGGAGAACGTGGCCTCGTTCACCATCACGAGCGCGTCGAGCGGGTCGTGGTCCTCCGCCAGCGTCTGCGGGATGAACCCGTAGTCGCCGGGGTACACGGCCGAACTGTACAGGTAACGGTCGAGCTTGATGAGGCCCGTGACCTTATCGACCTCGTACTTGTTGCGCTTGCCCTTCGGAATCTCCACGATCACGTTCACGACCGCGGCCTCGCCCGTGCCGGGCGGGATCATCATGTAGTCGCGGATGTAGTCGCGTCGGGCAAACATGCCGGCCCCCAAAGCAGTGAGGAGTGGGGAGTAAAGACCGTGCGGACGACTCAGTCTTTGCTCCTCGCTCCCCACTCCCCACTCCTCACTATAGAGAGGATTCGCCGGCGCGCTACTCACCCACCTTGACGGGAACGGTGCGGGGCTTGACCGCGGCGATCTTGGGCAGCGTCACCTTGAGTACGCCGTGGGCGTAGCTCGCCTCCACCTTCTCGGCGTCCACCGGGACCGGCAGGCCGACGACGCGGGCGTACGCGCCGGTGAAGCGCTCGTCACGCAGGCACGTCGTCCCTTCGGGCTTGGTGGGGGCCGGGCGCTCGGCCCGGATCGTCAGCGTGTCGCCCTCGGTCACGGTCACGTCGAACTTCTCGCGGTCCGCGCCCGGCAGGTCGGCCTCGACGTACACGGCGTTGTCGTCGGCCCACACGGTCAGCGGGAACGTCGCGGCCTGCGGTTCGGAACCGGTCAACCGGGAGCAGAGCGAGGCGAACTCGTCGCCGGCGCTGGCGACCTCTTGGAACAGAACACCGAACGGGTTGCGGCGGGTCCGGGTCATCTCGTTTCCCTCGTTACGGGGTTTCCGCGGGGCGAAGTGCCCCGCGTGGTGTCAGAGGGCGGGTGGCGGCGAAAGGGTGCAAAATTGTCACCGCGAACCCGCTCCGGGAGTAGTAATTCAACTCCCGTGCCAAACCGTGGCACACCGGCAACCGGACGCGGCGGCGCGCCGGAATCGCTGACGGCGCACGAAAATCCGGCCCGCGCCCGCCGAGGGCCGGTGTGGTACAATGGCCCCATGCAACGCCTCAACAAATACCTCGCGCACGCCGGCGTCGGGTCGCGCCGCCACTGCGACAAGCTCATCGCCGCGGGGCGCGTCAAGGTGGACGGCGTCAAGGTCACGGAACTGGGCCTGAAGCTCGACCCCGCGGCGCACCAAATCGCCGTAGACGACCAGCCGGTGAAGCCGGAAAAGCTCGTCTACTGGGCGGTGAACAAGCCCGTCGGCCACCTCTGCACGAACCACGACCCCAGCGGGCGGCCGCGCGCCATCGACCTGCTCCCGCACGTCGAACAGCGCGTGTACACCGTGGGCCGGCTCGACGAGGGCAGCGACGGCCTGCTGCTGATGACCAACGACGGCGACCTCGCGATGGGCCTGACGCACCCGCGGTTCGGCGTGCCGAAAACCTATTACGCGCTGGTCGCCGGTCGCCCCACCGACGACGACCTCCAGAAACTGCTCGACGGCGTGTGGCTCAGCGACGGCAAGGTGAAGGCGAAGGCCGCGAAGCGGTTCAAGTCGCAGGGCAGCGGCACGTGGCTCCGCGTCGTGCTGACCGAGGGGAAGAACCGCGAGATTCGCCGGATGCTCGCGAAGTTGGGCCACAAGGTGATGCGCCTGAAACGCGTCGCCATCGGCCCGGTGAAGCTGGACAAGCTGCCGAAGGGCAAGGCCCGGCGCGTGAGCGAGGACGAGCTGCGCGACCTGCGCGCGTTCGTCACCCGCGCGCGCGAGAAACTGACCGCCGCCCGCGACCGGGCCGCAACGAGTGGCCACAAAGAAGCACAAAACACACAAAAGAAGACCGCAGACAAAGACGAAGACTGAGTTCAAGGCGTTCCGTTCGGCGGCCCGACATTCCGTCTTCTGAACACTGCCTGCTGTCTTGGTCTTCTGTGCTTTTTTGTGGCCATTGCTCTTCATCATGTACCACCAAACCGCGCGCGTTCTCGAACACGTCCCGCTGGCCGCGCGCACGTTCCGCGTGCGCCTCGAGTGCCCCGACCTCGCCGCGGCGATCCGGCCCGGCCAGTTCGTGATGCTGCGCCTGCCGAACACTACCGACCCGCTGTTGGGCCGCCCGTTCGCGCTCTACGACACCGTTCTCGACAACGGGAGGCCGGTCGCGATTGACGTCGTGTACCTCGTCGTCGGCAAGATGACCGGGCGGTTGCGGGAGGTGGCCGCGGGCGAAGCGCTTCAGGTGTGGGGGCCGCTGGGGAAGCCGTTCCTCGACGTGGGTACCCCGGAGCGCGTCGCGCTCGTCGCCGGCGGCATCGGCCAAACGCCGTTCCTCGCCTACGCGCGCGAACTGCTCGGCACCCGCGGGTTCGGCGGCGACGCGCCGCGCGCGCGTACCAACCGCGTCGCGCTCTACTACGGCGTGCGCAGCGCGGACCTCGCCGCGGGCGTCGACGACTTCCGCGCGGCGGGCGTCGAAGTTCACATGGCGAGCGACGACGGCAGCATCGGCACGAAGGGCTACGTCACGCAGTTACTCGAATCGCACGGGCGCACGGAACCGCTGGTCGGGTGCGGGCCGGAACCGATGCTGCACGCGCTGGCGAAGCTCGCGGCGAAGTGGGGCGCGGCGTGTCAGGTGTCGCTCGAAACCCCGATGGCCTGCGGCGTCGGCATCTGCTTCAGTTGCGTGGCGAAGGTAAAAACGCCGGACGGCGACGACTACAAGCGCGTGTGCATCGACGGCCCGTGCTTCGACGCCGCCAAACTCGTCTGGGAGTGAGAAGACAGAAGAGGAACGGCCAGAAAAAAGCACAAGACACACAAAAGAAGACCAAGACAAGAACGGAGTTCAAAAGACAGAAGACAGAGCGGTTGAGCGGAGCGCCTTCAACCCTGTCTCTGTCTTCTCGGCTGTCTTCTTTTGTGTGTCTTGTGCTTTTTTGTGGCCGTTCCTCTTCTCTAGCCTCCGCGGGCCAAAAAGAAAAAGACCGTGCCCGGGCGCGTCCGCTGCGCCGGGCACGGTCGCGGCTCGCGGCCTCGTGCCTGCCGCTCGGCTCCGGTCGGGCGACCGTGCCGGTTCCGGTTCGTCCGTGACCGGATTGCCCTCGTGGGTCACCAATCGGCCTTGCGCGCCCGGGTCGGGCGCGCGAGGTGCGGGCGTGGGGCGGAGGGGCCGTCGCGCCGGGGGAACGGGAGCACGGCACGGTCGCCGTCCGTGGCGATTCGCGCGTCCGATGCGGTCCGTGGACCCGTGTGAACCCGTCCGGCTCGTCCGACGTTCCGCGCCGCCCGTTGGGTGCGGCGCGCGGCCTCGAAGTTCACCCGCTGCGCGAGCGCCGCGAGTTCGCCGCAGCCGGGGGAGAGGAACCGTGCCCGCACAACAGCCTGTCGCGCGGCGTCGGTCTGCCCGGCTTCGATCAACCCTTGCACCGCCACCCGCACCACGGCGCGGTCGCCGGGGGCGGCTTCGAGCGCGGCGCGCATCTCTCTCGCGCCGCCCGTGACCTTCCCGCAACGGGCCGCGGCGCGCCCGAAGTGGGCGCGGTACGCGGCGCGGGCCGGGTCGAGCGCGACCGCCTTCTTGAAGGCGACGGCGGCCCGGCGGTCGCAACCGTCCGGGTCGTCTTCCCACGCGCGCCCGAGCAGGAAGCAGAGGCCCGCGTCCGTTGCGTCGAACGCGCGCGCGGCGCGGGCGTGTCGCCGGGCGAGCGCGAACCGGCCGAGGTCGAGGGCCAGTTCCGCGGCGAGCCTGTGCCCGCTCGCGGCGAGCGCCGCGGGCACGTCCGGCCGCGCGAGCACCCGCTCCAGATGGCCCAAAGCGCCGGCCCGACCGCCGCGCTCGGCGGCGGCCCGCACGTCGTCCCAACCGGCCGGGATCAGGGTGAGCGTCCTGCTCATGCCACTGCCTCCTTGCAGCGCGTTCGCCGCGCGGTTCGTTACGAGTGTTGGGAAGATATACCGGCCGCGCGGCGCGCCGCAAGCGCGAAATCGCGTGCCGGTTGTAAGGAAAAATCATTCTGGGAAATCTGGGAAAAGCGCGGCCCGCGCCTTGACGCGCGGGCCGCGCGATGACCTCAAGTCGCGCGCCCGGTTGCGCCGATTTTTCACCTAGCGCGGCGCGCGAACGTGCCGCGCCCCCCCGCCCCCGCGCCCGCACAACAAGGAAGTGGCCGTGGACTGGTCGCACTTCGGAACCGAGCGCCCGGCGTACCGCCCGGCCGTGGACCCCGCCGCGTACTTCGCCGCCCCGTCGCACGAGGCCGCGCGCGCCGCACTCGCCGCGGCGTTCGCCCGGCGCGACCCGGTCGCGCTCCTCGACGGCGCGCCCGGTCTGGGCAAGTCGCTCGTCGCCCGCAAGTGGCTGGACGACCTCATGCCCGACGTGCCGCGCGTGCTCGTCCCGAGCGCCCGCGCCGAGCGCCCCGCCGACCTGCTCCAAGCGCTCCTGTTCGACGTGGGGCTGCCGTATCAGGGGCTGTCCGAGCAGGAACTGCGGCTCGCGCTGACCGGGCACCTGCTCGACGCCGCGGCCGACGGGTACCCGACCGTGGCCGTGATTGACGAGGCCCAGCATTTGAGCCTCGCGGCCCTCGAAGAGCTGCGCCTGTTGAGCAACCTCGAAACGCGGCACGGGGCGGCGCTGTTCGCCGTGCTGGTGGCGCAGCCGACGCTGCGGGCGGCGTTCGAGCGCCCCGCCTACGAGCTGATCGCCGACCGCGTCGGCGTGCGGTGCGCGCTGGACCCGCTCGCGGCGGACGAGTCCGCGGCGTACCTGCGCCATCAGGTGCGCGCGGCCGGGGGCGACCCGGCGCGGGTGCTCGACCCGGACGCGGTGGACGTGCTGGCCGGGGCGTGCGCCGGCGTGCCGCGCGTGCTGAACCGGGCCGCGGCGCTCGCGTTCGAGCTGACGGCACAGGCCGGCGGGCAGGTGGTGGAAGTGGAAGCGGCGCTCGAAGCGCTGACCCAGTTGGGCGTGGCCCCGGCGGACGCGGACGTGGCCGACGACGAGGGCCCGGCCGACGTGCTGCCGCTGGCCCGGGCCGGGAAGCGCAAACCGGCGGAACCGAATGAGCGCGGCGCGGCCCGCGCGCCGAAAGAGAAAGCGGGCCGCAAGCGGAGCGCTTAATCGTTGAGCCGTTCTCGGTTCCGCGGCGCGTCGGACCTCGCAACAGTTCAGGGGCACGAATGAGCCGGGTGTTCAGCGCGATGACCGGGACCAGCGCCGCGCGGGCCGTCCCCGCGGCCCCCATCGAGTCGCCGCGCGCCGAGTTCGCCGACGATACCTTCGTGGCCGACGCCGAGGGCGCGCCGTTCGTCGAGGTGGGGGGGCGCGGCGGGACCGTGTTCAGCCCCCCGAAACCGAAGGTCGAGGAGCCGCGCGCGTTCCCGCGGATCGCGGCCGACGCGCCTGCCGCGCCTGCGACCCCTGCCGCGGCGTACCTGTCGGTGAGGTTCCACGACGCCGCGCCGCGCGCCCCGGAACGCCCTGCGGGCGGCCCGGACGCCAGCCTCGTCGCCCTCCACTTCCCCGATCACCCCGTTAGCGCCGAGTACCGCACCCTACGGGACGAGATCGCCGCGCAACTGATCGGCGACGGCCCGCGCGCGCTGACCTTCACTGCGGCCAACCCGGAAGCCGGCACCACGACCGTGCTCGCGAACCTCGCGGTCACGCTGGCCCGCGACGGCCGGCGCGTGCTGCTCCTCGATGCCAACGTGACGCGCCCGGGCGCGGCTCAGAAGTTCGCGCTGCGCGCCGCGCCGGGGTTGGCCGAAGTGCTGACCGGGAGTCTGCCGCTGACGTGGGCGCTCCAGCCGACGCCGGTCGCGAACCTGCAAGTGCTCGCGGCCGGCACCGCCGCCGAAGGACTGGCCCCGGTCCTCGGGCGCGACCTGCCGAAGCTCGTTGACCAGTTGCGGCAGTGGTTCGATTGGGTGCTGATCGACGCCGGGGTGTGGGGCGTCGTGCCGGAGCGCGACGGCACCTGTTCGAGCGCCGACGCGGTGTACCTCGTGACCCGCGAGGCCGACGCCGAGCGCCCGGAGTTCATCGGCCTCCGGGCACGGGTGAAGCACCTCGGCGGCGCGCTCCGCGGCTACGTGGCCACCCGCGCCTAGCGGCGGGTTACGCCTTTCCCAACACGCCGTCGCACACCCAACAGCCGCGGACGTGGTCGCCCGGTTCGCGGCAGTGGTTCAACACGTCGTCGTTGTCGCACCCGGCGTCTTGGAGCGCGTCCGCCAGAATCGGCATCGCGCCGAACTCGCGCGCGTCGTACATCTGCCGCGCGAGCGCGAGGACCGTGGACGTGCGCCAGTCGGGAGAGAAGGCGACGGGGCGGAACGGGTTGCCGGCTACCTCCCACACGATTTGCCGCGCGCCGCCCGCGAAGTCGGCCCCGGCGCGCTCGACCGCATCGACCACGCGCCAGTAGATCGCTTCCACCGGGACCGGGGCGTAGTTGAACGCGAACGCGAGCGCCCACGCCAGTTCGGATTGTGCGTGCGCGCGCACGGTCGGTTCGGTGCCGGCGTCGCCCCCGTGAGACAACTCGAACAGCTGTTGGGCCAGTGCCCGGCACCGCTGGCGCTCGCGCTCGGCGTCCGCTTCGGGCAGGTGCCCTTCGGCGTACCGCTCCAGTACCACAAGTGATGGGATCAGGTCCGTGTGCGAACAGGGCAACTCGAACCCGGCCCGGCAGAACGCGACCGCGAGTAACCGCTGGCGGCGGGTCGAGAGCTGTTCGGCGGCGAACCGGACCAGCGCGTGAACGTCGGTACCGGCGAGCCATACGGCTTCGGTCATGGGGGCGCTTTCGCTGCGGGCCGCGCGCCGCCGCGGTCGCGGCGCGTCCCGTCTACTGTAGCTAATACGGCAGCAGGTTGATCACCTGTGCGAGGTGAATCTCGGCGGCCAAAGGCGCGATCAGCGCGAACTGCCCGTACACGCGCACTTGGTTGTACCGGAACCCGTGCGGCGCGTCCGCGTCCGGGCGCGGGTCGCGGAACACGTGAACGCGCCGCTCCTTCACTTCGATCACCCAGAAGTCGAGCACGCCGGCCGCGGCGTGCCGCCCGGCGTCGTCGGCCGCGCCCGGCCCGACCGGGGCGTCGGACACCTCGATCACCAGCACCGGCGGTTCGCCCTCGTGCCCGTGCAGGTGTTCCACCACGACGCTGGGGGTCTGGTCGGTGTCGGGGTCGGCCGCGGAACCGGCGTACCCGCGTACCCTGTACAGGTCGGACGAGAACACGTTGCGGAGCCAGTTCTCGGCCAGCAACTCGGCGGTCTTCGCGGACTTAGTGGGCGCGATCAGTGTGGACATGGAACGCACCTCGGAGAGAGGGTCACTCGACGCGGGGCGCGATTGGAAGCCCCGAACGGTTCCGCCGCGAGAGATACGCGGGCGACCGTGCCCGTCGGACGGAATCCGAGCGAAATCGGCGGGCGCGAGCAGAAGGGCCGCGCCCGACCGGGAGATAGGACACCAACGGGATTGTAACGCGCGGCCCGCGACGAACGCACGCGCAAAATCTAACAGGGCGCGGGGAAGATTTCTGGTGATCGAAGAACGCGCGAGCCGCGGGCGGGAGCGCGCGGGCAGGTCACCTTTTCGCGAAGGTGGCCGGCCCGCGCGCTCCCGCCCGCGGCTCTTTGATTCGCGCTGGCTTTCGGTGCGATCAGGGCGTGCGGATGTCGAGCCAGCGCACGTCGATGTAGTACGGGTCGTTGTACTTCCGCTCCTTCGGGGCGATCTTCTCGCGCTCCTTCTGCCGGGCCGCGAGGTATTCGAGAATCGTCTTCTCGGTCCCGAGTTTGGCGTTGTCGCCGAGCAGTTTCACCCCTTGAAGGTTGCCGGCGTTCGCGACCGGCGTGGCGAACGTCTGCTTCAGTTTCGCCAGCGTCGAACCCTTCTTCGGTTCGGCCACGAACATCTCGTTGTAGAAGAAGTTCGTCGCCCGCTTCCCGATGTCGTCCTTGTCGCCGTACAGGAACAGCATGGGGTTGTTCTCGCGCATCGAGGGCGAGCGGTTGGCGTTCGAGATCCAGCCCTTCAGCACAATGTCGGTGAAGTAGAACTGGGGCTTGGTGGGGGTGAGCCACACGGCCCCGCCGAAGTCGTTGCCGGCCTCGCTGCCCGCGACGAGTCCGCCGTTGAGTATCTGCGGCACGAACTCGTACCGCGGCACGCCCAACTGGAGCACGTTGGGGTAGGTGCGCTGGCGGTGCCACTCGGTCGCGATCCACGCCATGCCCAGCACCGCGGCGTCGCCGGACCCGATCACGTAGATCGAACTGGTGTTCAACTCGTTGTTGTCGTTCTTGGTGTCGAGGTGGTAGCGCACCGCGGCGAGGTCGTTCATGTACGCCGGCAGGTACCGGTTGGCGTTCAGGCCGAGGTCGGCCTTCACGTTCAGGTCCGCCTTCATGTTCCCCTTCGGGCCGGTCTTAATGTAGGCGTTGTACTTCGCCCCGTTGCCGTTCAGGTACGGGTTGCCCCAGAACGTCTTGGGGTTGGTGATGGTCGTGCTCTTGCCGTGCCCGCGCCAGTCGAACTGGAACACGTGGTACCCGGCTTTGGTGAGGTCTTTCGCCAGTCCCGCCCAATCGCCCTTCGTCATGTCGCGGTCCGGGCCGGGCGGGTACAGGAACACCACCACCGGCGTCTGGTTCGCGTTCTTCGCGACCATCGGGTCCGCGGGGTGGAACAGGCTGTGAAGCTCGACCCCGTCCGCGGTCTTGAACTTCTCCGCGACCGGACCGTCCTTCGGCTGCCCGTAGGCGCGCGAGTTGTCGGACGTGGTCAGCCCGACGGCGACGGTGATTGCGAGCGATGCGACCATCCAGCGGCGCATGACGTGTCCTCGTGCAGCATTAGAGAGGAGCGATACGGGCACAACGTAACTGGATGATACGCCGTTGGCGCGCCGGATGCCAGTGGGTAGTGGGCAGTGGGCAGTGGGCAGTGGGCAGAAAGGCAGAAGTGTGTTGACAGGATAAACAGGATGAAGAGTGGAGTTGGCCCTCTCGTCCTAATCTCTGTTCATCGTGTTCATCCTGTCAAAACACTTCTGCCTTTCTGCCCACTGCCCACCGACTTCTGCTGCCTCAGTGCGCGGCTTCTTTCACCTGATTGCGGTTCCACTTTGGGATGAGAACGAGCAGGTCTTGGGTGCCGTTGGGGACGCACTGGCAGGCGAGGCGCGAGTCGGTGGACACGTCCGGGGCCTTGTCCAGTTCGTCCTCTTCGTCCTCGGTCGCGGCAGGGCAACTCGCGCCGCCCTTGAGGACGTGGACGTGGCACGTCGAGCAGGCGCACACGCCGCCGCACGAGTGGTTGATCTCGATGCCCGCGCCGTCGGCGATGTCGAGCACGCTCCCGTCGAGGCCGAGGTTACCGAACGCGAACGCGGCCGGGTCCACAGGGACCACGGTTTCCGCGCCGGTGGCCTCGTCCTTGAACGTGACCGTGAACGGCTTGTCTGCCCTCGCGCCCGGCCCCTTCTGGATGTACGGGTTCACGCCGCCCATTCGCGCCCCTTGGGGTGAAACTGTGGTGCCACTGGTATTGTACGCGTGCGAACGCGAGAAGCCCGCGACGCCGGGCGTCGCGGGCTTCGGGTGTGCTGCCGGGAGGGCCGCGTTAGCGGCTCGGCTTGATCGGGATCAGTTCGTTCTTGATGTCGCCGACGCCGGGCGTCAGGCGCACCATGCCTTCGATCAGCCGGATCTCGTCGTCGTCGGCCGCGGAGCCGCTAAGGGTGACGTTGTTGTTCAGGTCCGCTTCGACCTTGATGAGCTTCGAGTTGAGGATCATCGAGGTGTTATCGAGGGCGGCGCGCACGTCGATCTGAATCTTGGCGGGCGCGGGCGCAGGGGTCGGGAACCGGAACTGCGCGGTGTACGCGATGGGGGCCGCGAGCGGGACGACGATGCCGCTTTGGTTGGCGGCGTTGGTGTTGCCGCGCCCGCCGCCCAACCCGCCGGCCCCGGCTTGGGTGCCGAAGGTGTTACGGGTGATTGAGGTGTTCGCGGTCGCGCCGCGCGCGCCGCGCGCGCCGCTGGTGCCGCCGGACCCCGAAAGCGGGGTGCCGAACCCGCCGGGGTTCGGAACGCCGTTGGTGGGGTTCTGGTTGCCCGCGAAGTACGGGTTCGCGTAGTACCCGGCAAAGCGGTTCGACGGGTCGAGCGAACTGCTGTAGCTTCCGGTTGGGGCGGCGATGCCGGACGGGTTGATCGTTTGCGGCGTGCCGACGCCGCCCCCGCTGCCGCTGCCGCTGCCGGCCCCGAACCCGCCGCCGCCGAACCCGCCGCTGTTGCCGAGCGCGGTCGAGCCGCCGCCGAGCGGGAGGCCACCCGTTTGTCCGCCGCTGTTGATCCCGCCGGTTCCGCCGGTGGTGTTCTGGGCGCTGGCGCTCGACGCGCCCGCGAGTGCGATCACGGACGCCCACACCCACTTCTGAAGGCCGTACATGAAGCACCCTCTTTCTTTCGCGGCGCGCAGTGGTATGCTGCGACGGGTTCACGTCTCCTGTCAGTATCGACTGTTCACTCGCGCCAGTCCAGTCTTCCCTTCGGGAGAACGGGATGAGAACTGCGCGCCTGAGGCCCAACCATGCAACTCGGATTCGTTTCGGCCATTCTGGGCGACCAACCGCTCGAGCGCGTCCTCGCGTTCGCCGCGGACGAGGGCTTCCGCTGTGTGGAACTGATGTGCTGGCCGCCGGGCCGGGCCGACCGCCGCTACGCCGGCGTAACGCACCTCGACGTGACCCAGTTCACCGACGACGACGCGGAGAAGGTGCGCGACCTGCTCCGCATCCACGGCGTCGCGATCTCCGGGCTGGGTTACTACCCGAACCCGCTCGACCCGGACCCGGGGCACCGCAAGACCGTGTGCGACCACTTGCGCAAGGTCATCGCCGCCGCCGCGAAACTCGGCGTGGGCGTGGTGAACACCTTTATCGGCCGCGACCCGGCGCTCACGGTGGAAGCGAACCTCGCGCAGGTTCAGCGGGTGTGGGAGCCGATTATTGCCGACGCGAAGGCCGCGCGCGTCCGCGTCGGGATCGAACACTGCCCGATGCTGTTCAGCGAGAACGAGTGGCCGGGCGGGAAGAACGTGGCCGTCAGCCCGGCGGTGTGGTACCGGCTGTTCGAGATGTTTCCCGACGGGACGCTCGGCCTGAACTTCGACCCGTCGCACCTCGTTTGGCAGTTCATCGACTGCGCCCGCGCGGTGCGCGAGTTCGGGCCGAACATCGTCCACGTTCACGCCAAGGACGAGCGCATCGACCGGCACCAACTGTACTCCGTGGGCGTGCTCGGGTTGGGTTGGCACACGCCGAAGTTGCCGGGGTTGGGCGACGTGAAGTGGGGCGAGTTCTTCGCGGAACTGACCGACGCCAACTACACAGGCCCGGTGTGCATCGAGGTCGAGGACCGGGCCTACGAGGGCTCGCTCGCCGACCGCCAGCGCGCCCTGCGCCAGAGTCGCAAGTTCTTGGAACAGTTCGTGGGCTAATTGAAGTCGGCGAGCGGCGCGGCGTAAGCCCACCGGTGGATACCCAATTGAGATCCGCTTGGCGTTTCTGAGTTGTGGTGCTACCGGCGGGCTTACGCCGCGCCGCTCGCTAGCAATGGCCGCAACTCGCCCGCCAGAAACACCGACCCCGTGACGCACACGAGGTCGTTCGCACCGGCCGCGGCGCGCGCGGCGCGCCACGCCGCGGCGCTGGTGGCGTGCGTGCTGAAGGGCTTACCCGGCGCGACCGCGGCCAGCGTCGCGGCCAGCTTCTCCGGCGGGACGCACCGCGGGTTGATCCCGTACTTCGTCAGGTGGAAGTGGTCGAAGTACCCCGCGAGCACGCGCAGGATTTCCGGGTACTGTTTGTCGGACGACACCGCGAACACCACGCGCTTCGCGCCTGCGACCGGCACGCGCTCGCGCAGCGCGTCGACCAGTGCCAGCGCGCTGGCCACGTTGTGCGCGGTATCGAGGACGACGGTCGGGCGCGTCGAAACGAGCTCGACCCGCGCCGGCCACTTCACCCCTGCCAGTCCGCGCGCGACGGCGCAACTCGGAACGCACATCCCGGCGTCGCTCAAGCGGTCGAGCGCGGCACAGGCGACCGCGGCATTCGCCGCTTGGTGCGCACCGAGCAGGCCGAGCGCGAGGCCCTCGTGAGTCGCCCGCGGGGTTGAGACCGTGACCCGCGAGTCGCGGCAGTCCCACCCAAACTCTGCCCCTTGTTCCCACAGCGGTGCGCCCACCCCGTGCGCCACGCGGCGCACCACGGCGCGCGCGCCGTCTTGCGTCACGCCGCTGACGACGGGCACGCGGCGCTTGATGATCCCGGCCTTCTGGTAGGCGATCTCTTCCGGCGTGTTGCCGAGTTGCGCGGTGTGGTCGAGGCCGACGTTCGTAATGACCGACACGAGCGGCGCGCACACGTTGGTGCTGTCGAAGCGCCCGCCGAGGCCGACTTCGATCAGCGCGAAGTCACACCGGCGGCGGACGAAGTGCAGGAACCCCAGCGCCGTGCAAATCTCGAAGAACGTGGGCGAGGGCAACCCCACTTCCGCTTCCATCGCGCGCACCGCCGGCGCGATGTCACTCATTAGCGCCGCGAGTTCGGCGTGCGAAATGGGCACGCCGTTCACCTGAATGCGCTCTTCGACGTGTTCGAGGTGCGGCGAGGTGAACAGCCCGACGCGGTAGCCCGCGGCGCGCAGCACGGACGCGATCATCGCGCACGTGGAGCCTTTGCCCTTCGTGCCGGTGACGTGGGCGCAGCGCACGCGCTCGTGCGGGTTCCCGAGGCGGCGTAAGAGCGCGCGCATGCGCTCCAGTTTCAGGTCGCCCGGCCCGGCGGCCCGCACCTCGTAGTTGATGCGCGCGTACCAGAACGCCAGCGCCTCGTCGTAGGTCATGGGGGAAGCGTAAGCGAAACCGCGCCGCGGGGACAGGGCGCGGGGCCGCGGCGCGCAGTTGGCATTCCCCCGGCCCGCGCGGTTCGGCTACCATCGCCCGCCCCACGGACGGGAGACGCCTTTATGCGCCGCGCGCGCCTTCGCGACTACGCCATCCTGACCGCCGTTTGCGCGGCCCTGACGCTCCCGAACCTCGGGGCCACGAGCCTGTGGGACGTGGACGAGGGCGTGAACGCCGAGGCCGCGCGCGAGATGCGCGCCACCGGCTCGTGGGTGATCCCGACCTTCAACTTCGAGCTGCGCACCGCCAAGCCCGTCATGCTGTACTGGCTCCAGCGGGGGAGCTACGCGGTGTTCGGCGTGAGCGAGTGGTCGGCGCGGCTCCCCTCGGTACTGGCCGTGTGGCTCGCGGCGCTGCTGGTGTACGAACTGGCGCGGGGCATGTTCGGGCGCGCGACCGGGCTGCTCGCGGGCGTCGCGCTCGCGTCCGCGGGTGAGGTGTGCGCGCTCGCGCACGCCGCGACCCCGGACGCCACGTTGCTCCTGTTCACGGTGCTCACGTACTACCTGTTCTGGACCCGGCACGCCGACGGCTCGCGGCGCTGGTGGGTGCCCACGGCCGCCGCGTGCGGGCTGGCGATGCTCACGAAGGGGCCGGTCGGCGTGGCCCTGCCCGGCCTCGTGATCCTGCTGTACTTCGCGTGGAACCGCGAGCTGCGACGCCTCTTGGATTACAAGGTGTTCGTCGCGGCCGGCGCGTTCCTGCTGGTGGCGGGGCCGTGGTATCTCGCGGTCGCGGCGGAGACGCGCGGCGCGTGGCCGCGCGCGTTCTTCGGGCGCGAGAACGTCGAGCGGTTCAGCACCCCGATGGAGAACCACCGCGGCCCGATCTTCTATCACGCCGGCGCGCTGCTCGTACTGTTCGCCCCGTGGAGCGCGTTCCTGCTCGGCGCGCTCTGGTCCGCGTGGCGCGGGGCGAAGAGACCTAACCCCCCGGCCCCCTTCCCTGAAGGGAAGGGGGGGCAAGACAAGGGGGAGCAAGAAGTTCGCGCGTACCGCTTCTTGTGGTGCTGGTTCGGGGCGTATCTCGTGTTCTTCTCCGCGGCGGCGACGAAGCTCCCTAACTACATGCTCCCCGCGTACCCGGTGCTGGCGATCCTCACGGCCCGGTTCCTCGCGGGCTGGCGCGAGGGAACGCTCGCGCTCCCGAAGTGGATGATGCCCGCGGGCGTCGGCGGGTTGGTGCTGGTCGCGGTCGTGACCGCGGTCGGGCTGGTAGCGGCCAGCGGCGCAGCCGGGAAGTTCTCCGCGTCCATGCGCGAGTTCCCCGGACTCGAACGGTACGCGGTGTTTGCCGCGGTGCCGCTGGTTGCCGCAATCGTGATGGCCCGCGCGCTGCGCGCCGGCGACCGCGCGCGGTTCGTGCAAGCGATGGCCGTCGGGTCGGTGGCGTTCACCGCGCTGATGGCCGCGTTCCCGCCGCTCGCGGTGGACGCGCGCAAGGCCCCGAAGGAACTGGTCCGCGCCACCGGGGTGAGCGCCCCAGATCGGGAGGTGCGCCTCGCCCAGTACCACTGGCACCAGCCGAGTCTCGTGTTCTACTCGCGGCGCGAGGTCGAGGCGCTCAAGGTGCCCGCCGATGCCGCGACGTTCCTCGCGGTTCCCACGCCGGCCTACCTATTCGTGCCCGCCCCGCTGTGGGAGCAACTGGAACCGGAGCTGCGGGTGCCCACGCGCGTCGCCGCCCGGCGCTACTGCTTCCTGCGCAACTGCGAGATTGTCGTGATTACCAACGACGCGCCCACGGTCGCGCGGCAGTAAGCCCACACCTCTCCCCACCAAAGCGTGGGGGAAAGGTGTACACAAACCCTTCGCGCGGCGCTCCACCTCTTGGGAAGCGCCAGAAGTCATCACCTTTCCCTCTCTTCGCTACCCTTCTGGCAATCTGTAACGCCTGTAGCGACAGCATCGGACGCGCGGTCGCGCGGTCCAACTCCCCCAACCGTTTCGTCGCGGAGTAATCGCCGCGAGCGGTCCAACCGGCCGATTCCTTCCGTGCAAACTGGAGCGCCCAAACGGTCAGCTCACACCGTCGCCCATGCCGAGGAAGGCACTCATGAGGTGGTTCCTGCGTTCCGCCGCGGCCGTCGCCGGGATCGGCTCGTTCGCCCCGTTCGCGCCCGCTCAGCCCGCGCCCCTCGCGCCCGTCGCCCCGACGTTGGATATGCGCCCCGGCGCGGCGTCGGCGCTGCAAGGCGTCGTGCCCGCGCACGTCGACTGGCTCGAAGCGGCGACGGCGAAGAAGCCCGCGCCGGGGCAACTCGTTCAGGCGGCGCTGCTGAGCGAAAAGGACGCGCCCCCCGCGCGCCCGGACCGGCTCCCGCCGTACGTGCCTCCGAAGGCGCAGCCGCAACCGCAAGCAAAGCCGCCCGCGGTGCGGTTGCCCGCGCCGCCGGCGCGCGGCCCGCTGCCGGTGATCCCGGTCGCGCCGCCGGTCGGCACCGCCGGGCCGCGGGTGCCGGTGCGCCTGCCGGGGCCCACCGCCGCCCTCGCGCAACTGAAGTCGGACACGCTCCCGCCGGTTACGGTGCCGACCGCGCCGGCCGCGACAACCGGCGTGGCCGCGGCGTGCGCCGGCGCGAGCGCGTGCCCGGCCACGCGCGTGAGCGCGCTGGGCTGTGATCCCGTGTGGCACGCGCTCCCACAAGACGGCCCGGTTCGCGCCCGCGGCTGGTTCAACGGCGGGTCCGTGTACAACTCGTCGAACCCCGACAGCAAGTTCAACGGCCCGTACAACTCTAGAGTTCACCCAGTGTTGGTTGTGAGTTTGGGGTGCGGGTGCAGGAGCTTGCGGAGCATGGTGGCGATCCAATCGAACAGGTAGGTGACGGCTTTCTTGAGCCGCCACGGGTGGTTCATGAGCGCCTCGCGCAGTGG
>VGZJ01000086.1 GCA_016872595.1 Planctomycetota bacterium | reverse complement strand
CGCGCGCGCATGGCCGACCACATCCGCAACGAAGACACCTTCGACCGCGCCCCCGACGACGCGCTCACCGGGTTCCGCATCACCTACTAACGGCGCGGCGCGAAGCGGGTGTATTGAAAAAACGGTTGCACAAGGTCCGCGCTCCTTTCATGGTTGTGGGGTAGGGCTCTGGCCTGCCCGAACTGAGACAGGCTAGAGCCCTACATCGAAAACACGGCCACAATTCAAAATCGGTTGCACAACGCCCCCGTCCTTCCCCTCCGACCGCCCCGAAGTTGCAAAACGACACTCGCTGGTACAACTGGCGGATATCAGAATGTCGCGCGGGGTGGGCGCGGGGCAAAAGCTGAACGTGATGCACACCGCCATCTCATCCGTTGTGATACTATGACCTCTTATGGACTCCCGTACAAAATACTATACGAGAGACCACATCACATCAACGTCGGTTGCGCGCTTTTCTCCGGCGCGCGGTTTCGTCCGGCCGTGCCGATACAATGGGCCCGTCGAGATACCCCCCACGGAGGTTCCCATGACTCGAGCGATGTTGTTCGTGCCGGCGCTGGTCGCGCTGGCGCTGGCCGCCCCAACCGCCGCGCCCGCGGCCGACGAGGAGAACCCGATCATCAAGCTCATCAAGTCGAAGGTGAAGGACGAGAAGAAGCCGTTCGCGATTCTGGTCACGTTCAAGGTGAAGGCGGGCAACGAGAAGAAGTTCGAGGAGGCGTTCGCGCCGTGCCTCGTGGCGACCCGCAAGGAACCGGGGTGCGTCGCGTACTACCTGAACCGCGACCCGGACGCGCCGAACACCTACATCATGTACGAGCAGTTCAAGGGCATCCCCGGTCTCGAAGCGCACATGAAAGAGAAGCACACCAAGACGCTGCTGGACACCGTACTCCCGATGTGCGACGGCGACCCGCAGATCAAGGTGCTGACCGTGCCGGAGTAATACAGACATTGCTCACCACAAAGGCACGAAGGTCACACAACGGAACACCGAGAAGGCAGTTGTGATCGAGGTTTCAAAACCGTCATCTCTGCTTTCTCGGTGTTCCGTTGTGTGACCTTCGTGCCTTTGTGGTGAGTTGCGGTCTTTGCGTCACCCCCCGCGTTGCTTCTCGGCGGCGTGGAGCATTTCGGCGGCCTCTTTGCGCGTCGTTTCACTGCGTGACTCGCCGCGGAGCATCATTGCCAGTTCTTCGACGCGGGCGTCGTCGGTCGCGAGCGCGGTGATGGTGGTCGCGGTGCGCTTAGCGGTCGTGCTCTTACGGATCGTCCACTGGTGCGCCGCGTAGCTCGCCACCTGCGGCAGGTGCGTCACGCACAGCACTTGGTGCGACCGACCGAGGGCCGAGAGTTTCTGGCCCAACACGTCGCCCAAGCGTCCGCCGACGTTGGCGTCGATCTCGTCGAACACCACGAGCGTGCGCACGGGGTCGTGTGCGGCAAGCACGGTTTTCAGTGCGAGCATGGTGCGCGACAGTTCGCCGCCGCTGGCGACCTTGCGCAACGGGCGGGCCGGTTCGCCGGGGTTTGCGGTCAGCAGCAGTTCCAACTGGTCGATGCCGGCCGCGGGCACGTCGCCGGCCATCGGGTCGTCCGGCAGCGGCGTCGTTTCGAGTTGTGCGTCGAGCCTCGCCTTTTGCATCTGCAGATCGGCGAGGTGCCGCTGCGCGTCGGCCGCGAACTTCTTCGCGACCTTCGCGCGCGCCTTGCTGAGTGCGTTGGCGGTGTCGCGCAACTCGGCCCACGCCGCGCGCAGGGTCGCTTCGATCCCGCTCAGGTCGTCTTCCTGCTTCTGAAGTGCGGCCTCTTTCGCGTCCAGCGAGTCGCGGTAGGCAATCAGTTCGTCGGGCGTCTTGCCGTAGCGCTGTTGCAGTTTCTTCAACAGCGCGATGCGCTGTTCGACCTCATCGAGCCGGTCGGGGTCGGCCTCGAAACGCTCGGCGAGGTCGCGGCAGGTGTCGGCGAGGTCTTCGATTTCGGGCCGAAGCGCGTCGAGGCGCTGGCTCACCTCGGCCAACTTCGGGTCGAAGTGGGCCCACTTGTGCGCGTCCTTGATGAGCCGGCCCAGCACCGCGGCGACCGCGCCGTCGTCGTCCACGAGCCGGGCCGTGACGCTCCCCGCGAACAGCGCGAGGCTCTGCGCGTGAACGAGGCGCTCGCGCTCCTTCGTCAGTGCCGGCAGCTCGCCCGGCAGCAGTTTGGCGTTGTCGAGGTCGTCGCGCTCGAAGCGTACCAGCGACAGCTCGCGCTGGCGCGCGAGCTTGGCGTCCGACAGTTCCTTGAACTGGCGGCGCAGGTCGCGGACGCGCGCGGCGCGGGCGTCGTACTTGGCGCGCGGCTCCGCCAGTTTGCCGAAGGCGTCGAGCACTTCGAGCTGGTACGCGGGTTGCAGGAGCGAATAGCTCTCGCGCTGGCCGTGAACGTCCACGAGCATTTCGCCGATGCGCTTGAGCGTGGCGACCGCGACCGGCACGTCGTTCACGAGAGCCGAACTGCGCCCGGAGCGCGCGAGCCGGCGCGTCAGGATCAGTTCGTCCTCTTCGACGGCGGACTGAAGGATCTCGGCGGCGGCGGCACGCTGTTCGGGGCGGGCGAGGTCGAACCGCCCGGTGACGCGCAGCTCGTCGGCCCCGGTGCGGATCAGGTCGGCGCTGCCGCGCTCGCCGAGCAGCAGCCCGAGCGCGCCGAGCAACAGCGACTTCCCGGCCCCGGTCTCGCCGGTCCACGCGCAGTAGCCCCCGTGCAACTCGACGCGCACGTCCTCGATGAGCGCCAGATTCTGAACGGCCAGTTCGCGGAGCATACCGCAATGGTACGCCGGTTACGGGAACAGGTGAAGGTGAGTCGGTGGTCGGCAATCTCCGGTGTCGCCGGGACCGTCTGTCTGGTAGGGTGTGGCCCACTTCCGAGGGCGGCTGATGTCGCGGTCGTTGTCGCGGTTGGCGGTAGTGCTCGCGGGGTTCGCCGCGCTGGTCGTCGCGCTTACGGTCGCGCCCGGCCCGCGCCCGGTTTCGCCGCCCGCGACGCCCATGGCGAAAGCGGGTGCCGAAGTCGCACCTCTCCCGCTCGCGCGGCCCGAGGTCGCGCCGGAACCAAGCGCGCCGCGGTGGCGCGCGTCCGGCCCCGCCCTGCCCGGCTTGCCCGCCGACGCGGAAGCGCTGACGTGGGAACCGGCCGCGCCCGCGCTGCAGCCGCCGATCCTCGCCGGGTTCTCGCCCGACGGCCGGTTCCTCGCCACCGTTCACATCGCGTCGCGCTGGGAGACCGAACCGAGCGGCCTTTACATCTGGGACATCGAAACGGGCACGCGCCTGCGCGTGCCGACCAAAGACCCCGGCCAACCGTACTGGATGAACGTCGGTTTCGCGCCCGACAACACGGCGCTCGCGGTGCGGTTCGGCGGGCACCTCAGCATTTGGGACGCCACCGCCGCCAAACCGAAGGCCGAACTGAGCACGGGCGACTGGCGCGAATCGTTCCGGCAACCGGTGTTCGCCCCAGACGGCGGCGCGGTCGCCCTAGGCGGCTCTGATCTACTGGTGTTCGACGCCGGCACGCGCAAGGCGCGGCCGTTCGGCACTCCCGCCCTCCCCAAGGGAACTTCGTACTCCGCGCCGGTGTGGTCACCGAACGGCCGCTGGCTCGCCGCTGTCACGGAGTCCGCGTCGCACGTGTGCGTGTGGGACGCCGACAGCGGCGAGGTCGCGTGGAAGAGTCCCGAACTGCCGCATGGGTACGGGACCGCGGTCGCCTTTACTGCGGACTCGAAGCGCGTGATCGCCGTGAACTGGCGCGCCGGCGCGCTCAGCGAGTGGGACATCGCCACCAAGAAGAGAGTCCGAGACGCTAAGGTGCCGGCGGTCAACGGCGACCTCGCGGCCGACGGCTCGCGGCTCGCGTGGCTCGACGCGGCGGGCGCGCCGGCGGTCGTGATCGCGGACGCCGACGGGAAGGAACTGCGCCGCATCCCGCTGCCCGGAACTGTGCAGGCGTTCCGATTGAGCGGTAACGGGAAGCGCCTTGCGGTGCGCGGCTGGGACGGTTCGCTGCGTGTCTACGACGCCGGCACTGGCGCGCTCGTGCGGACGGTTTCCGATGGCTGGTCGCCGGCGCTGCACGTCGCGTACCGCGCGAATGGCGCGGTGGTCCGCTCGGTCCACGCCGACGGCACGATCCGCGAACAGGACGCCGCGACCGGGCAACCGCTGCGCCTCACCCGCATCGACTTGCCCAACGGCGAACACTTCGTCACGGCTTCGACCGACGGCCGGCTGTGGGCGACCGTGACGACTGACGGCGCGGTTCGCGTGTGGGACGTGGCCACCGGGCGACCGCGCGCCGACTTCGCGGAGCGCGTGTGGGTTCCGCACCGCCGGATCGAGTACGGGCGGTTCGGCCCGCCGCCGGGCGCGCCGTGGACCGAACCGGACTACCGCGCGACAGCGCTCACCTTCGCGGCCGGCGGGCGCTACCTCATCGCCGCGACCGGCGAGGGCAAGACGATCACCGTTTGGGACGTGACGACCGGCAGAGCCGCGCACACCATTGCCACTACCGACCGGCTCACGGCCTTCGCGCTTTCGCCGGACGGCGCGACGGTGTTCGCAGCCTGCGCAAGTACGAACGCTGTGCCGGAGACGGTGCCGACCGCGCACACGGTTCGCGCGTGGGACGTTGCGAGCGGAAAACCGATCTGGGAGCTGTGGGTTCAGCCGGCGCGAGCGGCGGACCAGTTGCCGGGTTGGATGACGATTCGGAGCCTTCAATTGCTGCGCGACGGCGACACGCTCGCGGTGGTCGCGACCGAGTTCACAACGAACGTGATCCCCGGACAAGGCCCGGCCGAGGCGCACCGCGTCTGGGTGGTCCCGCGCCGCGCGGGCGCGCCGACGCGGAGCTATCTCGTTCACGAGCCGCGGGCGGTCGCGTTCTCCGCGGACGGGCGTTGGCTGGTATCGGGCACCACCCGCGCGTGCGACCTCGTAACCGGCGCGCGGTTCGGCTCGGTACACGCGCACGCCTACTCCGACGCGCGGTACAACGCGGTGTCGGCGGCGTTCCACCCGCACGGGAAGTTCGTCGCGCTAGCAACCCCGGAGTGGGCCGCGCCGTTCGACGTGGAGGCGTTTCGCAAACGCGCGGAGCAGCAGCGGAATGAGCAACGGGCCGCCGGCCACGACCCACCGGACGACGATTGAGAGGGCCGCTACGCGACCGGGCGCTTGAACGTGAGGAGCAGCACGTCTTGGCCGGCCTCGACGTTGTGGTAGATCGTGGACGACACGAGCTCCCAGCCGTCCGCGCCGAGCTGGTTCAGCGCGGCCTCAAGGTCGGACGCCCCGGACTCGTCGCCCAGCCCGCGGGTCACGAACTGCGCGGTCGTGTACTGCCACTTCATACGTGACTCCTGCGAAGCCGCGAGCGGCTTCACTCGACCGGGTACTGCATCCGGCCGCAGGTGGCGCAGGTGCGGAACGTTCCCTCGCGGAGCGTGGTGAACTGCATTTCGGTCATGCTGGTGCGGCACCCCTGACACACGCGGGCCTTCGCGCCCGCGAACGCCTCCGGCCCCTTCGCCTTGACGATGGCGGCGTATGGGCCTTTGACCTCGGGGGTGAGTTGCAGTTCGGCCGCGTCGAGGGCCGCTCGGCTCTCGGCCGTGTCCGCGGTCATGCGCTCGAGGCGCTCCGCGGCTTCGGTCTGGAACTGCGCGAACTCGTCTTGTGCCCCCTTCCACTTCACCTCCACGTCGGGAACAGCGGCGTGCTTCTCTTCCAGTTCCGTGATGGTGGCGAGAATGGCGTCTTCGAGCGCGGCCTTCTTCTCCTCGGCGTGGGTGATCTCCAGTTCCTTCGCGGCGCGCTCCTTCGGCGCGACGAGCGCTTCGAGTTGGTCGCGGAGCTTCTTCAGGCGGTCGTCGGTCTGCTTCAGCGTCCCCTCGTCGTCGCGCTGCTTGAGCTTGAGTTTGGTGATGGCGTCGTAGTGTGCGGCATGAGCGGCGCGGGCGGCATCGAGTTCCTCCTGATGCTCGGCGAGCACGCGCGGCCCGGCGTCGATCTCGGCCTTGAGGTTGCGCAGGTGGACGCGCAGCCGGTGGCACTCGCGCAGCACGGACGTGACGAGCATAGAGGCTCCTTTACACGCATTGTACCAGAAGAACGAACCACAGAGACACCGAGGCACAGTGAGAGGCAGAAGAGAGCGTTCTTGGAACCGCTCTTCTCGTTGTCTTCTCTGTGACTCGGTGTCTCTGTGGTTCGTTCTTCTCCTGCCCCGATCCTAGGTCTTGGCGTTCTTCAGCCCGTCGAGGAAGCCTTCGAGCTGGCGGCTGCGCACCGGGTGTTGCAGCTTGCGGACGGCCTTCGCCTCGATCTGCCGCACGCGCTCGCGCGTCACCTTGAAGATGCGGCCCACCTCTTCGAGCGTGTAGGTGTACCCGTCGCCGAGGCCGTACCGCAGTTTGATAATCTCGCGCTCGCGGTACGTCAGGGTCTTTAGCACGCCCTCGATCTTGTCCTTCAGCATCTCGTTGGTCGCGGCGTTCACGGGGCTTTCGACCGAGTTGTCCTCGATGAAGTCGCCGAAGTAGCTGTCCTCGCTCTCGCCGACGGGCCGGTCGAGGCTGATCGGCTGGCGGCTGATCTTGAGCACGCGCTTGGTCTCTTCGAGCGTGTACCCGGCGGCCTTCGCGGTCTCCTCGATGGTCGGCTCGCGGCCCAGCGCTTGCAGCAGTTGCTTCGAGACGTTGCGGAGCTTACTCATCGTCTCGATCATGTGGACCGGGATGCGGATCGTGCGCGCTTGGTCCGCGATGGCGCGCGTGATCGCTTGGCGGATCCACCACGTCGCGTAGGTACTGAACTTGAACCCGCGGCGGTGCTCGTACTTGTCCACCGCGCGCATCAGGCCGGTGTTCCCTTCTTGGATCAGGTCGAGGAACGACAGCCCGCGGTTGCGGTACTTCTTGGCGATGCTGACGACGAGCCGCAGGTTGCCGCCGGACAGCTCGCGCTTGGCCTGTTCGTACTCGACGAACCGCTGCTTCATGATGCCGACGCGCTTGCGCAGGCTGCCCGGCTCTTCGAGCGTGATCAGCATCAGGTCGTTCAGTTCCTTCTCAAGGTTCGCGCGCTCCTCCTTCGCGGCCCGGTTGCCGCGGAGCGCCTCGATCTCGCCCTCCAGTTGGTCCATGCGCTGGCTGATCTGTTCCAACTTCTTCATCAGCGGTTGCACCTTCTGGGTGCGGATCGACAGCTCCTCCACCAGCGTGACCGTCTTGCGGCGGCGCAGGCGCAGGTTCTCGCGGATGCCGTCCTTTTCCTTGACCAGCGTGTTCTCGTGCGAGAGGCGCTGGAAGTCCTCGACGTTGGCCTCCATCAGCGGTTCGAGCGTGCGCAGGTTGTGCGGCATCCGCGCGAGAATCTTGTCCTTCTCGAGGTTCTCGGTCTGGCTCACCTTGATGGTGCGGTCGAAGGGCAGATCGCCGGTGTGGACCCGCTTCAGGGTCTCGACCACTTGGCGCATGGCGTAGTCGCACTCCAGCACCTTGCGGCGGAACCGGCGGCGCGTCAGTTCGATCTTCATGGCGAGCGAGACCTCCTGCCGGCGGTCCAGCAGGTCGATCTGGCCCATCTGGGTGAGGTACATGCGCACGGGGTCGTCGATGTGCCGCCCGTCGCCGTCGGAGTCCTCGTAGGACGACGACGTTTCGGCTTCGGCGGCCACGGCCGCGGCGACGGTCTCGACGGGCGACTCGTCGTCGTCGTCCCCGTCGATGAGGCTGATGCCGTGCTGGTCGAGAACCTCCTGAATCTCGGCCAAGCGCTCCGGCTCGGACTGTTCGGGCAGCGCGGCGTTCACCTCGTCGAAGGTGAGCGACCCGGTCTGCTTGCCCTTCTCGATCAGGGCCTTCACGACCTCGTCGTTCTTCCAGTCCATCGAACCCCTCCCCCAAAGCGCCGCGGCGGTCGTCGTGACCTGTGCGGCGGGTGGATCGGTCACTCGCGGTGCGAAATCGTGGTGTACCGTCAAGAAGAACCCACCCCCAACCACCCTTCCCGGAAGGGAGGGGGCAAAGACCTGTTGGCCGGTCTTACTCCCTCTCCCTTTAGGGAGGGGGTTGGGGGCGGTTCTCCTGTGTATCACACCGCCGGGATCGGCTTCGGGCGCTGCGTCTGTTGCAGCTTTTGAAGCAGTTCGGCGGCCTCGTCCTCGGTGGCGCTGGCTAACTGTTCCCGTACGGTGCGCGCGGCGGCTTCGGCCCGCAGTTCCACAAAGCGCTTCAGCAAACGCGCGAGCCACTGAGGGCGGTCCTGCATCATCTGGCCGACCGGCTGGAGCTTGTTCGCGGCCACGTCGAACAGGTCCGGGCGGTCGTCGAGTCGCACGCGCAGCGCCTCGATGTCGGGCACCGCGCCGGCGGCTTGGATCGCGTACAGTTCCGTGAGTACGCGCCGCAACCCGGTGTGCGTGATCGCGTCGGCCGGGACCGCGGCAGCCGCGACCGGCACCAGCGCGGGGTCGGCAAGTAGCAACTCGACCAGTTGGCGCTCGGCCGACTCCGCGGGTCCGGACTTTTGCCCACGGCGGCGCTCGGTGGTGGGCAGTGCGGCCTCCGGCGGCAGTTCCACGAACCCCGACACTGGCTTCGCGCTCCGCGCCTCCTGCTCGCGCTCCTTCGCCAGCCGCTCGCGCTCCTTCTGCTCGAACTCTTTCCGCAGCTCACCGTACCACGCCCAAACGGTTTCCTGTTTGATGCCGAAGCGGTGGGCGAGGCGGGTCACGATCAGCTCGCGCTTCACCTGTGCCGCGGCCCCCGGAATCGCGGGAGCGGACGCCATCGTGCCGAGGATGTCGCGGACGATCCGGCGCTTAGTGTCGTCCGACGGCGTCGGGTCGCGTTCCACCAACTTGTTCAGCTTAAAGTCTAGGGCGTCGGTTGCCGAGGTCAGTACCTTCTGAAAGGTCTCCGGGCCGTCGGGCTTCACGAGCAGGTCGCACGGGTCGAGGCCGTCGGGGAGGGTGGTGACGGCCAGTTCTACGTCCTGCGAGACGAACAGTTCTAAGGCCTTGTCCATGCCCTTCAAGCCGGCGGCGTCGCCGTCGTACACGAGCACCACTTTGGGCACGTAGCGGCGCAGATGCGCGACGTGCTTGTTGTTCAGGGCGGTGCCCATCGTGGCGACCACCTGCGGCACGCCGCACTGGTGGGCCATCATCACGTCGGTGTAGCCTTCGACGACCGCGAGGTAGCCGGCGGTGGCCCCGCCGTGGCGGGCGAGGTCGAGGCCGTATAGCAGTTCGCTCTTATGAAACAGGGTCGTTTCGGCAGAGTTGTAGTATTTCGGCCCGCGGGCGGCTAACGGGTTGTTGGGCATGATGCGCCCGCCGAACCCGACCACTTGGCCGCGCACGTCCTTGATGGGGAACATGACGCGGTCGCGGAAGCGGTCGTAGTACCCGCGCTGGCCGTCGCGCGGGGCGATCAGCCCGACCTCGAGGAGCAGTTCGGGCGCGACGTGCTCGGCGGTCGCGAGCCGCACGAGCCAATCGCCGCTGCGGGGCGCGAACCCGAGGCCGAAGTCGCGTATGGTCTTGCCCGCGAGCTTGCGCCCGCCGAGGTACTTGCGGGCCTCGCCCCCGGTCTCGTCTTCCAGCAGTTGGTACGCATACTTGGCCTGCGCCCAGCGCATGACTTCCAGCAACCGCGTCTTGTGCTGGTCTTGGGGCGAGGCCTGATCGTCGAGCTTGATTCCGGCGGTCTTCGCGAGTATGGCCCGCGCCTCCTTGAACCCGACTTTCTCCTGATGCATGACGAAGCTGAACACGTCGCCGTGTGCCCCGCACGACCAGCACTTGTACCGCTGGCGCTGGGGGTCCACGTCGAGCGACGGGCGCGAGTCTTGGTGGAACGGGCAGAGGGCTTTGAAGGTTTTGCCGGTGGCGTGAACGGCAATGTACGAGCCGACGACAGCGACGATGTCGCTGGCCGCCTTCACCTGTTTGGTTTGCTCCACCGGGTCGGACGGCACGTTGCACCTATTTCGATTTATGATTGGCGATTTGAGATTGACGATTGGACGCGCGGCGCGACGATCCGCGGCGGCTCAATCATTAATCACTACTCGCTAATCTGAAATCGCGTCGGTCGGCCTTGGCTGTTATCGGAGCGTCCCGGGTCCCCGTGCTTTGGTGGAGCTGGCGTACCGGCACGGTGGAGCGCCACTGCGGGAGGGCGCGGCCGGGGTGATTCGCCGTGGTGGGGTGGGGTTTGGCTTCGACGGTGCCGTGGCTCCTCTGAGCCATAAAGGTCGGTGCATCAATCCGTTGATGCTTCGCGAATTATAGTCGGTGTGGGGGGGTCGTCAAGGCGACCTCCCGACCGACCGCCGCACGTCGCAAACTTAACCCACAGCGCCACATCGGGCACGCCACGGCGCGCGGATTCGCCCCCGTTCGCGCCCGAACTGTCGGTGCGTCGGGCGCGCGCGCCCTCCCCGCTACAACCGGCACCACCTGCGCAGACTCACTCCGACTCGTCGGCTTTCTTCTTACGCGTGCTGTCGTTGTCGAACTTGTTGAGCGTGTCGGAGCGGTGCCGGCCGAGGTCTTCCTCCGCGTGCGCGGCCTCCTCCGGGTTCTCCGTGAGGTTCTTCTTTAGCTCCGCCCGGCGGTGCTTGTTGCCGCGCTTCTTGAGCGCGCGTTTCAGGTCACGCAGCTTGCGCTTATCGGGATCGGGCATCGTCACACCTCCGGGGAAGCCACACGCGTCTTATCGGCACAGTCTGAACCCCACGCACACACTTCACACGACCCACGCGTGCTTCAACTTGAAACTGGGAACTAGGAACTTGAAACTGCGAGGATGGCCCGCATCCTCATCGCCACCGACGCATGGCACCCACAGGTGAGTGGCGTCGTACGTACGCTCGACACAACCGCGAAGACGCTGCGCGAGTGGGGCCACGCCGTCGAGGTCATCGAGCCGACCGGGTTCCCGTCCTTCCCGACGCCGTTCTACCCGGAAATCCCGCTGTGCATCATGCGCTCCGGGCGCGTGTACGAGCGCGTTCACAGGTTCCGCCCGGACCACGTCCACATCTCGACGGAGGGGCCGCTCGGCTTCTGGGTTCGCCGCTATTGTCGGCGTATGGGCCTGCGGTTCAGCACATCGTACCACACGCGGTTCCCCGAATACCTGAAGCGCCTCGCGCGCGTGCCCGAGGGCATCACGTACAAGTTCCTCAAGTGGTTCCACGGCCGGTCGTCGTGCATGATGGTCGCGACGCCGAGTTTAGAGAAGGAGTTGATCGGCCGGGGGTTCGCGCCGCCGATCCGCCGCTGGTCGCGCGGGGTCGATCTTGGCACGTTCCGCCCGCGCCCGAAAGTGAGCACCGACTACCCGCGGCCGATTCTGCTATACGTGGGTCGCGTGTCACACGAGAAAGGCATCGACGACATTCTGAAGCTGCCGACCGCGGGAACGAAGCTCGTTGTGGGCGACGGCCCGGCCCGCGCGGAGCTAGAGCGCAAGTACCCCGACGCGAAGTTCCTCGGCTATCGTCGCGGCGAAGCGCTTGGTGAGGTGTACGCGAGCGCCGACCTGTTTGTATTCCCCAGCCGCACGGACACGTTCGGCATCGTCGTGATCGAGGCGTTGGCGAGCGGCCTGCCGGTCGCGGCGTACCCCGCGACCGGCCCGATGGACATCGTCACGCGCCCCGAACTCGGCGCGCTCGACGCCGACTTGGGCAAAGCTGTCGAGCGCGCGCTCGCAACCGCCGACCCCACCGCCTGCGCCGCCGAAGGCGCGAGCTACACATGGGCGAACTGCACGCAACAGTTTCTGAGTAACTTGGTGCCTGCGCGCGCGTGACGGCTGCGGTTACTCTTTACCCAACACGAGATCGACAACCCAGCACCCGCGAACGTGCGGCCCTTTGCCTCGGCAGTGCGAAAGGATGTCATCGTTGTCGCAACCCGCGTCTTGGAGTGCGTCCGCGAGAATCGGCATCGCGCCGAACTCGCGAGCTTCGTACATCTGACGCGCGAGGGTAGTCGCCGTGTCCGTGCGCCACGCGGGATCGAAGGTAACCGGTCGGAAGGGGTTCCCGAAGATGTCGCGAAGAAGGGCGGGCTGTTGTGTCCCCGTCACCCCGAGCGTGCGCTCCCAGTCGAGGCTCATTCCGAGTTTCTGCAGCCGACGCCCGGACACTGTCGATTCCATAACGCTGAAGCACGCGACCGCTTCCTCGCGTGTCCACGTTGCGAACCCGTTCCTCCCAGCCGCTCCCCATCGGTCCCGCAGAAGTTGGTGCATGGCGCTACAGAATTGTCTCAGTTCTTCGTCCCACGGCACTCCGTCGGCGCACCGCTCCGCAGCGGCGACCGCCTCGCGCATGACATCGTCAGTGAAATAGTTCCACACGAGCCGGGCGCCGGCCACGGTAAACAGGCGGAGCTTGCGCTCCGTGGGGCGAACCGTGAATAGCGCGAACATGCACATCGGGTCGTCGCACGCAAGCCATTCTGCTTCGGCCATCACACTCACCCCTTGCGTATCATCTCGATGATCGCCACCACGAACGCGGGCAGGTCTTCCGGCGTGCGACTCGTAATCACGTTCCCGTCGACGCACACCTCTTGATCGACGTAGGTGCCGCCGGCGTTGGTCACGTCGTCCTTGATCGAGTGGAAACACGTCGCCTTGCGGCCCTTCAGCGCGGTCGTGGAACATAGCACCCACGGGCCGTGGCAGATCGCGGCCACCGGCTTGCCCTGCGCGTGGGCGTCGCGCACCAGCGCGAGCAGCGCGGGGCTGCGGCGGATGTAGTCCGGGGCGAACCCGCCGGGGATCACCACCGCCGCGAACTGGTCGGCCTTCGCGTCGGCCGCGCTCAGCGTCGCCTTCGCCGGGTAGCCGAGCTTGCTCGCGTAGGTCTTGCCCGCTTCCGGGCCGACCAACTCCACGACGCACCCGGCCTCGCGCAGTCGGTACACCGGGTACCACACTTCCATCTCCTGATACTGCTGCTCCACCAGCACCGCGACGCGCTTTCCGACGAGGCTCATGAGATACTCCGGTAGGTCCGCCCTGTCGGGGCGGAAGCGATGACATTTCGTTCAGATAGGTGAAATGAGAATCAGTGCCGCCCGGCAGGCGGCACCTACATCACTTCAGCTTCACGCGGACGAAGTTCGGCCAGTACAGGTCGACGTTGTTGATGGTCGTGCTGAGCTCGAACCCGTTGGTGGCGTAGCTGATGACCAGTTCGCTGTCGCCCGCGAGGTGCGGGTGGGCCTTCGCCGCGTAGGTGAACACCTTCTTGTCCTTCATTTCGAGGCAGGTGTAGAGCAGCACCGGCTCGCTCCACGGGCCTTCGAGCGACGGCGCGAACCGCGCGACGATCTTCGCCGACAGGCCGTTCTCAGTGGTCACCAGCGCGTATTGTTTCAACTTGGGAAGGTAGCTCACGGAGAACTCGGTGCCCAGTTCGCAGGTGAAGCCGGTCGCGGCCTTCGCGTCGGCCTTCCACTCGCCGTCCGTAAGGAACCGCCACTGCTTGAAGTCGCCCAGTTCGTTCTTCGGGGCGCGGGCGACGAGCAGCTTGCGGCGCGGGAAGAAGCGCGTCGGCGTCTCTTCGTAGCCGTAGACGTAGACGTGATCGCCGACCGTCAGCGCCGCGGAGCCGAACGAGAGCTTGCGCTTCTCGTCGAAGGTCGCGAGCGGCACCTTCGCGTAGTCCACCTTCCACTTGGTCGGTTCGGCCTCCGGGTTGCTGATTGTGCCGAGCCACAGGTCGAGCTGCTTGAACCCGAACGCGCCCCCGCCGGTCTTCTCGAACCGCGGCAGGAAGACGTGCAGTTTGCCGCCGGCGTGGTGCCCGGCGAACAGCCAGAACCAACCCTTCTTGTCCGGCGGCGCGAGCAGCGGGTGTGGGTGGCCGTCGCCGTCGGCGCGGATGTGATAGGTCAACTTCAGGTCCGCGCCGCGGCCCTCTTGGACGCCGACCGTGTTGTTGACGAGCGCCACGTCTTTGCGCTTGCCGTCGCGGATGTGGCCCACGAAAGTGTCGCTAAACAGCCACAACGCGCGCGTGTCGGACAGCGGCACGGAGAACGCGCCGTCGCCCCCGACCCAGCCCTGCGTGCGTCGAAACTTCGCGGTCAGCTTCGCGTCCGGTTCGGCCGAAACGACCGTCGGCGGGTCCGGTTGCGCGGCGCAAACGAGCATGAGAAGCGGCAGCACGGCAAACCCTCGGGGGGCGGGTACTGCTAGCATATGCCCCGTCGCGCTCAGGGCGCGGCGCGCAGCGCGCGCCAACAGGTCCGCGCCATGAAGAGTTGCCCGGTCGCGGCCAGAAGGCCTATGAGTGTTGTCCCAATGGCGATGCGCAGGACCCAGCGGTCGACGAGGCGCTTCGTTTCCTCGACGCGCTCGCGAGCGGCGCTGACGACGCGCCCCATGCGGTCGGTGAACTCGCGCGCTTGGCCCAGCGCGGCCTCCACCGTCATCAGTTGCTCCGCGGACGGGCGCTCGCCCATCGCCACCGGAATGCCGAGCATGGTGCGCACGTTCTTCAATTCGCGCGAGGCCGAGCCGAGGTCCGTGCGGGTCTGTTGGAGTTGGTCGGGCTTCACGCCGAGCCACGTCTTCAGTTCGGGAAACTGCGCGTCGTCGCCGAACAGTTCCAGCGCCGCCTCCGCGACCACGGCGGCGTCGGACGCGGTGAGAACGGCGGCGTTGGCCCGCTCGACGGACCCGGCGAGGTTCTCGGACGCGCGCCGCGCCGACAGTTGCAGCAGAGGGTTCACGTACTGCTGCGGTTCGGCAGCGGCGTGCTTGCGCGCCTCGGCCAGTTCGGTGTCGCCGCGGGCGATGACCTCGCGGACGAACGCGACCGCGTGATCGGCCGCGCCAACCGCGGCCCGGGCCTTCACCGCGAGTGCCTCGGTGCGCCGGTTCGTCTCGGCCCGCACCCACCACACGCCCATTACCGCGCCCGCGAACAGCACGACCCCGCCGAGCGCGAGCACGAGACCGAGGGCGGCGAACACGCGTCGCATGGGCAACGTCTCCAACGGCGGGTCAGTCACGCACGCGAACGATAACGAAGTGCCGCGTGCGCGCGACCTCTGGGCGCGACAGCACCCAAGCCCGCGCGACCGCGTGCATCGGGGTCGCGTTCGGTTTGAAGTTCAGCAGGCCCACGTTCACCGCGAGCAGGTTCGTGGGGACGTGCGCGGGCACGTCGGCCGCGGTCGCGGACGGTGCCCAACTCAGGTTCACGAGCGCGAGCGGCGCGCGCCCGACCTCGGGGTCCGCCCCGAAGTACCACACGCTCAGCGGTTCGTTCCCGTTGTGCGCGGCGTTCCACGCCCGCAGGTCGGGCGCGCCCTGCCCCCAATCGTAGTTGGAATCGTGCAGCAGGTCGCGCCCGGCGTCCGGGCCGCCCCACGCCTGATTGAAGTAGCTCAGGCCGTGCGGCCACACCCACACCGACGCCCCGGCCACGGCCGCGACGAGCGCCGCCACAAGCCACCGCGGGACCGCGCGGGCGTCGCGCGCGGCCCAGCCGTTGGCGATTGCCGCGGCGACGGTGATGTAGGTCAGGATCATCATGAGGAACACGAACCGGACGCCGATCTGCACGCGGCAATTTGGCGTGAACGCCAAGAGCAACAGCGCCACGCCGCCGGTCGGCAGCAGGAGCCGCCGCGGGTGCGCCACCAGCGCCGCGAGTAACAGCACGAACACCGGCAGCGGCACCTTCATGCTGAGCGCCAACGGGAAGTAAACCGGCGTCGCCCGCGAGTGCCACTGGCCGAGCAAGAACGTACCGTGGCCGCGCATGTTGTGCTTAATCTGGTTCAGAATCGCTTCGCCCGCGTTCGGGAAAATCTTCAGCTCGTGGCTGACCGGGACCATCGCGCGCTTGAGGTCGCCTTCGGGGAGACGGTTCGCCCACTTGATGAACGACGGCTCAACGGCCCAGTCGCTCCCGCAGTAGCCGAAGACGACGACCATCCCGATGAGGCCGATCAGGATGATGTCTTTGCGGAACTGGTAGGTCGCGTGCCACAGGTGAACGCCCTTCGCCCACAGCGAACTACTAGCGGGCGCGGTCAGTGCGCCGGCGCGGGCCAAGTTCCACAGCGCGATCACGAGCATCGCCTGCGGGCCGAACGGGAGCGCGGACGCCTTCGCCAAGAGCGCGAGACCGTACAGAACGCCCGGCACGAGCACCCGCCGCGCGAGGCTCGCGCCCGATTGGTAGCAGTGGTAGAAGTGGTAGATCAGTACCAGCATGCAGGCGGCACTGGGGATGTCGGTGGTTGCGAGGGCCGCGTGGCCGAGTAGGTTCGGGTCGCAGGCCACGAGCGCGAACGCCAACCGCCCGCCCCACGTCCCGCCGAACGTGCGCCCGAGGCGCATGGCGTACACGAGCAGCAGCCACCACCAGAACAGGTTCGCCGCGCGCGCGACGGGTAAAATCGTGTGCAGGTCCGCGACCGGGTCGAACTGCTCCCCGCGCCAGCGCTCCCACAGGTACACCGGCAGCGTTTGCGACTCGACCGGCAGCGGCATGTTGCCGGCCTTCATCAGCAGTTTGTTGCTGCCGGTGCGCCAGCGCTCCAACCCGGCCTTCATGTGGAACGGTTCGTCGAACGTGGCCCCGAGGCGCGCCGCGGCCGTCACGCACCACGCCGACGACGCCACGCCGACCGCGAGCAGCCACACCAGATCGACCCATCGCCCGCGCATAACCGCGCCCTCCGGGTAGAATGCGGGGAATACCGAACCGGCGCGACCCCCGCAACCCCGAACGCGCTCGCCTGCGGCTCGCGGCTAACGCAGACCGCGCCGTCCTCTGAGACAAGACGACCAATGCCCCTGCCCTCCTCTGTCGAACTGGTGAACCCCGACGTGCGGCGCGGGCCGTTCCGCGCCGCGGTCTTCGACTTCGACGGGACGCTCTCGCTGATCCGCGAGGGCTGGCCCACGGTCATGGTGGGGCTGATGATGGGCCACCTGCGCGCGCAGAACCTCGTGCGCGAGGCCGGCACGTGCGCCGCGCACGTCGAAGCGTTCGTGATGGCCCTGAACGGGCACCCGACGATCCGGCAGATGGAGCGGTTCGCGGAGGAAGTGGCCGCGCGCGGCGGCACCCCGGCCGCGCCCGCCGCGTACCTGAGCGAGTTCCTCGACGCGCTGCTGGCCGTCGTGTACGCACGATGGGGCGCGATTGAAACCGGGGCCGCGCGGCCCGACGAGTGGCTCGTGCCGCACGCGCCCGCGGCCCTGCGCGCGCTCGCGGCCCGCGGCGTCCCGCTGTTCGTCGCCAGCGGCACCGATCTCGCACACGTTTCGCGCGAGGCCGAACTGCTCGGCCTCGCCCCGCTCGTCGGCGGGCGCGTCTCCGCGCCAAAAGACAACGACGCGACGTTCCGGAAGCGCGACGTGATCGCGCGCGTGCTGCGCGAAACCGGCGCGCCCGGCGCAGAACTGCTCGGGTTCGGCGACGGAGTAGTCGAAACCCAAGAGGTGAAGCGCGCCGGCGGGGTCGCGGTTGGCGTGGCGAGCAACCCGGCCGGCGTGGGCGGCGTACACGCCGGCAAGCGCGCGACCCTGATCGCCGCCGGCGCGGACCTGATCGTTCCCGATTACGAGCACGCGGCCGAACTGCTCGCGTGGCTGTGGGGTGACGCATGACCGAGAAGAAATGGTTCGCCGAGACGAACGGCGAGGTGCTCGCGGACCACTGGGGCGACCGCTTCACCGAGCGCAAGGCCCATCTGCTCATGCTCGCGGCGTGCCGCCGCCACCCGCAATACGTGAGCCAAGCGGCGCTCGCGGCGGCGCTCGACGCCGTGGCCGCGCACTTCGCGAACCCGGACCTGCCGGACGCGCCGTTCAACACCGACGAGCTCCGCGCGCTGTACCCGCGGGTGAACGCCGTCGCGCGGCGGCGCGTGCGCGAGCCGGGCCGCGGCATCTCGTTCGGCGTGCTCGCCGCGGTCGAACCGCGCTCCATCGGCGAAGACTTGGAGGAGTCGCTGAACTACCTCGTGTACAGTTGCCTGCACGACGTGGCTGCCGGCCTCGACGACACCGCCGCCGAACACACGGCGCAGGCCGACCTCGTGCGCGAGGTGCTCGGCAACCCGTTCAACAAGAAGCTCAAGATCAAACCCGCGTGGCGCACCGACACGGTTCTCGCGCTCGCCCGCCAGATGTTCATCGACGACGAGTTCGGGGCGATGCCGATTCTGGCCGACGCGCTGCAAGACGCCGGGTGCGACAGCGACCCGATCCTGAACCACTGTCGCGACACGGCGCAAGTCCACGTCCGCGGCTGCTGGGTGCTCGACATGCTGTTCGGCAAGCGGTGAGACGCACTATCGTAGTCCTCACGCTCCGCGTAAGGACCGCTGGCGTAGACGAATCATCGCATACCTGACAACCGCCTACGCCCTCGGTCCTCACGCGGGGCGTGAGGACTACGGTTTGTCACTTCCGTGCCGCGCGGTAGCGCGCGATGAGCGCGTTCGTCGAGGGGTCGTGCCGCTCCGGTTCCGGCGCGCCTTCCAACTCCTTGACGATCTGCGTCGCCAGCACCTTGCCCAGTTCAACGCCCCACTGGTCGAACGAGCCGATGTCCCAGATCGCGCCCTGTGTGAACACGATGTGCTCGTACAGAGCGACCAGCGTGCCCAGCGCGAACGGCGTGAGCTTGTCTACCAGCAGCACGTTCGACGGCCGGTTGCCGGGGAACGTTTTGTGCGGCACGAGCGCCTCGTCCACCTTCTTGGCCTTCGCTTGGTCCGCGCGCACCTCGTCCGCGGTCTTCCCGAAGGCCAGCGCCTCGGCCTGCGCGAAGACGTTCGCCGTCAGTAGGTCGTGGTGCCGGCCGACTGGGTTCAGCGATTTGCAGAACGCGACAAAGTCGCAAGGGATCAGCTTCGTGCCCTGATGGATGAGCTGGTAAAAGCTGTGCTGGCCGTTGGTGCCCGGTTCGCCCCAGTACACGCTGCCGGTCTGGTAATCGACGCTTGCGCCGCCGAGCGTGACGCGCTTCCCGTTGCTCTCCATCGTGAGCTGTTGCAGGTACGCGGGGAACCGCTTGAGGTACTGGTCGTAGGGCAGCACCGCGACCGTTTCCGCGCCGAAGAAGCTCGAATACCACACGCTCAGCAGGCCCATGATGACGGGCAGGTTGCGATCGAGCGGCGCGGTGCGGAAGTGCTCGTCCATCGCGCGGAACCCGGCGAGCAACTCGCGGAACTGGTCGCCGCCTAGCGCGAGCACCGTCGAAAGGCCGACCGCGCTGTCCATCGAGTACCGCCCGCCGACCCAGTCCCAAAACCCGAACATGTTCGCAGTGTCGATGCCGAACTTCGCCACCTCCGCGGCGTTCGTGCTGACCGCAACGAAGTGCTTCGCCACGCTCGCGGCGTCCTTGAGTGCTGCCAGCGACCACGCCCTCGCGCTCTCCGCGTTCGTCATCGTCTCTTGGGTCGTAAACGTCTTCGAGCATACGATGAACAGCGTTTCGGCCGGGTCGAGGTCGCGCACGGTCTCAGCGAAGTCCGTGCCGTCCACGTTCGAGAGGAACCGGAAGTTCAGGTCGCGCTTGGCGTAGAACCGGAGCGCCTCGTTCGCCATGACGGGGCCGAGGTCCGAGCCGCCAATGCCGATGTTCACGACGGTCTTGATCGGCTTCCCGGTGTGGCCCTTCCAAGCGCCGCTGCGCACGCGCTCCGCGAACGCGCTCATCGCGTCCAGTACCGCGTGAACGTCGGGCACCACGTTCTTGCCGTCCACGGTGATGACGGCGTCTTTCGGCGCGCGCAGCGCGGTGTGCAGCACCGCGCGCCCTTCGGTCACGTTGATCTTCGCGCCGGAGAACATACTGGCGATGCGGCCCTTGAGGCCGCACTCGCCCGCGAGGGCGAACAGCAGTTTCAGGGTTTCGTCGGTGGCCCGGTTCTTGGAGTAATCGAGGAACAAGCCGACCGCGTCAGCGGTGTAGCGCGTGCCGCGCCCGGGGTCGGCGGCGAACAGGTCGCGCAGGTGCCTGTCCCGAAGCGCGCCGTAGTGGGCCTTGAGCGCGGCCCAAGCGGGGCGCTGGCTCGGGAGGGTGTGGTCGGCCATGCGAATGCTCCTGTTTGTGTGGCCGCTACTCTACCACGTTCGGCTGTCCGCGGCACGCGCAGAAATCGCCCAGCTTCGCACTGGGCTTGCGTCCGTTGCCCAAGTTGCCTATTAGCGAGCGGCACGCAGACCCGCAGGATGCGCTATGCGCCATGACCCCCGCCCGGACCGACTCGCGCGACTAATCACGGCGTTCGTGGGCGCGGTCGCGCGCCGCCCGCGGGCCGTGCTCGTCGCGGCCCTCGCCTTCTCCGCGGTGGCGGTCGCACTCGCCTGCGCGCGGCTCGAATACCACACGCAGCGCAACGATTTGCTGAGCGCGGACAAGCCGTGCCAACAGCGGTGGCAGAAGTACACGGACGCCTTCGGGGACGACGACGATATGGTCGTCGTGGCCGAGGGCACCGACCGCGCGGCAATGTCAGCGGCCCTCGACGACGTGGCCGCCCGGGTGAAAGAGCGCCCGGAACTGTTCGACCGCGTGTTCCACCGGGCCGACCTGCGCCCGCTCGCCGATCGCGCCCTGCTGTTCCTGTCGCTTGAGGAGATCGAAGCCGTGCGCGCGCGCGTCGAGCGCATGGAACCGCTGTTCGGCGACTTTGGCGGCCTCGCGTGGCGCAAGCTCTCGGTTCAATCGCTATTGGGCACCGGCGGCGTGGCGCTGGAGAAGCGCGCCGCCGGGCGCGAACTGACCCCGACCGAGCGCGACCTGTTAGCCCTGCTGCCGACAGTCGCGCGATCCGCGAGCGCCAGCGTGCGCGACCCTGCTACATACGCAAACGTGTGGGGAGAACCTACCCCCCCGGCCCCCCTCCCTGAAGGGAAGGGGGAGAAAAACCCTGCGCGCGCAGCCACGGTTTCCGGCGCGCCGAAGTCTTCCTCCCCCCTTCCCTTCAGGGAAGTCGGGCCGGGGGGGGTAGGTTCTTCGCCCCTCACCGCACCCCAATACCTGTTTACGCCCGACGGCTCGCTCGCACTGCTGACGTGCCGCCCGAAGAAGGCGGCGCAATCGTTCACGCCGGCGAAAGAGGCGAACGCGGCCATGCGCGCGATCCTCGCGGACGCCGGCGCGCGGCACCCCAACGTCGCGCTCGGACTGACCGGGTTGCCGGTGCTAGAAACCGACGAGATGGTGTTGTCCGACTCGGACTCGATGCGGGCCTCGTGGCTCGCGCTCACGGGCGTCGCGGTGCTGTATTTCGTGGTGTACCGCGGGTTCCGCTACCCGCTGCTGACGGTCGGCTCGCTCCTCGTGGGCACCGTATGGGCGCTCGGCTGGGCCGCGCTCACGGTCGGGCACTTGAACATCCTCTCCGCGACATTCGCCGTCATGCTGATCGGCCTCGGCGATTACGGCGTGTTGTGGGTGGCGCAGTACGACGAGCGGCGCGCGGCCGGCGCGAATCGAGAGGACGCACTGCGCCACACCGCGGCGCACGCCGGGCCGAGCGTCGTGGTCGCCGCTCTGGGGACCGCGCTGGCGTTCTTCGCCACCACCTTCGCGGACTTCAAAGCGGTGGCCGAACTCGGCTGGATCGCCGGGTTCGGCGTACTCTTCTGCGCGCTCGCGTGCCTCACGGTCGTGCCGGCGCTGCTGGTGCTAGGGAAACCTAACCCCCCAGCACCCTTCCCTGAAGGGAAGGGTGCTGGGGGGTTAGGTACTTTCTTCCTTCCCGCACTCTCGTCGCGGCCGAAGCTCGTACTACTCGTCGGCACGGCGCTGTTGGTCACTTGCGCTGCTGCGACAGGGCACCTGCGCTACGACCACAACTTGTTGAACTTGCAGGCCCGCGGCGCGGACTCTGTTGCGTGGGAACACAAGCTGATCGACCGCGCCGCGGGCGCGACGTGGGACGCCATGAGCGTCGCACGCACGCGCGACGAGGCGCTTGCGCTCAAGGCCAAGTACGAAGAGCTGCCGGGCGTGGCGAAAGTGGTCGAAGTGGCCTCGCTGGTGCCCGACGATCAGGAGCGGAAACTGCCGGTGGTCGCGGCGGTTCACGCGAAGCTCGCGCACCTGCCGCCGTGGGGCGTGCCGCCCGCGGGCCGCG
>VGZJ01000085.1 GCA_016872595.1 Planctomycetota bacterium | reverse complement strand
TAAGGCATCCTGCCGACCTCCACGTTTGAGCCGCCTCCAGCGAAAAGATGATCACGCAAGAGTTTACACACAGAATACGCTACCTTCTAGCCCTCTCGCGGATCGTTGATTTTTTGTGTACAGGTCGGCTTCGAGTCGCCGCCACGCCGAGGTCGGCCGGTCGGTGGGTCGGGGTCGGCCGCACAGGTAGTTCTGCAGATCGTCCGCCAGCGCAAGAGCGGTCGGGTAGCGATGGCCCGGCTCCTTCTCGAGGCACTTCAGGCACACCGCCTCGAGGTAGTTCGGTACGTCGGCGCGGAGCAACCGCGGGCGTATTGGGTCGTCATGGAGCACTTGGCGGATGGTTTCCGTCACGCTCGCGGCACGGAACGGGGGCCGACCGGTGAGACACTCGTACAGGATCGCGCCCAGTGCGTACACGTCGGCGGTGGGGCCGACGTCCCGAGCGTCCCCGCGGGCCTGCTCCGGCGGCATGTATGACGGTGTGCCCATCACGTCACCGGCGAGCGTGTGCCCGGCGACCGCGTCGAGCCGCTTGACCAGTCCGAAGTCGGCCACCTTCGGCGCGCCGTCCGCCGCGAACAGCACGTTGGCCGGTTTGAGATCGCGGTGCACGATGCCCCGTTCGTGCGCGTCGTGGATGGCGCGGACGAGTGTCTCGACCAGCCGCGCCGCGCCGGGCGGCGGGAGCGGGCCGTGGGCGAGTCGCTCGGCGAGGGTGCCGCCCGCGACGAACTCCAGTACGAGGTACGGTTTGCCCTCGTACTCGCCGGTGTCGAAGATCTGGACCACGTTCCGGTGCGGCAGAGCGGCGACCGCCTCGGCCTCGGCCCGGAACCGCGCCAAGTGCGACGGTCCGGCCCGACCGTCGCGGATCATCTTCAGCGCGACCGTGCGGTTGAGGTGCGTGTCGCGGGCCTTGTACACCACGCCCATCCCGCCCTCGCCCAGAACGCCCTCGACCCGGTAGCGCGGAGGGACCGGTGCCGCGACCGAGGCACGAGCAGGTCCGGGTTGGTCGCGCGTTTCGTTCGGCGCGAGCCACTGACACTGAACGGCTCGCAGTTCCGCTCGCAGTGCCTCTCGTTCCGCTCCGTCGAAGCCGTCTAGGTAGTCGTCTTCTCGCGGGTGCTCGCCCGCGGCGAGCCGCGCCTCGAACCGCCGGCACGCCGCGTCGACGCGCAGCGCCAGCTCCGGTGCCCACACGTCCCCGAACTCGTCACTCACGCCCGACCTCCCCGGCCCAAAGGCTGCGGATCACCTTCAGACGCCGCTCGACGGTGCGAGGCACGCAACCCCACCGTGCCGCGACCTCCTCGTTCGAGTGGCCCTCCAACTTCCACACCGCCAGTGCCTTTAGGTCGGCGTCGGGCAGTTTGTCGAGCAGTCGGCGGAACTCGTCGGCCACGAGCGCGGCGAACTCTGGGGTCGGCTCCGAGCCGGCGATACTCGCGAGGTCGCACGCCGGGCTCGCTCCCGCGCCGCGCTTTTCGGCCGATTCGCGGCGAACCAGATCGACCGCCTTCTGCCCGGTGATCAGCAACAGCACGCGCCACAGGTCGTCACGGCCCTCCAACCGCGGCAACCGTCCCGCGGTAGCGTCGCGGCAGAAACTGTCGAACGCGGACAGTGCCACGTCTTCTTCGTCCGCGGCTCGGCGGGGATAATTCGCGAGCCGGGCGCGGGCGAGCGCGACGAGTTTGGGAAAGTACCGTTGCCAGAGCGGGCCGGCCGCGGCCGGGTCGCCGGCCTTGAGTTGACCGAGCCAGTGGGTCACGGATTCGTCGGGCACAGTGACCTCCGAGGGAGTGAAACGATGGTACGGCGCGGGACCGGGCGAAGGGCGAAGAAATCCGAAACTCGCTGTCGGGTTCGGTGCCGGGATTTCGTTGACTCTCTCGAACGGCAGGACGGAATCACGGCGTTGGCACTATCGAGGGCGCAATGGGCGCGAAACAACCGAACGAACCCTCGGGACTAAAAGCCGGGCTGCTTCGCGTCCGCGACATCTGGGCGCTGGGCGTCGGGATCGTCGTCTGCGGGCAGTATTTCGGCTGGAACCTCGGCCTCAAGGACAACGGCCCGGTGGCGATGCTCATCGCGTCGCTTGCCGTGTGCCTGTTGTTCCTCGCGTGGGTGCTGACACTCTCGGAGATGGCGGTAGCGATGCCGCGGGCCGGCGGGCCGCTCGATTACGGCCGTTGCGCCGGCGGGCCGTGGCTCGGCTTCCTTATGGGCTGGTCGATGTTCCTCGAATGCCTCTTCGGGGGCGTCGCCACGGCACTGGCCGGTGGGAAGTACGTCGCCTTCCTGCTCAACCCCTCGGCACCGGACAAGTACGTCGCGGTCGCGGTCGGGTTGACCATCGTGGCCGTGTTCTTCCTGCTCCAAGCCCGTGGGGTGAAGGAGCAGGCCCGCGCCCTCGTCTGGATGACCTACGCGGCGCTCGTGGGGCTGGTCATCTTCTGGATCGCGGCCCTGACGAACTTCTCGTGGGGCCGTGTGTGGACCGCGCCGGCGCTCCCGGCCGAAAAGGGCTGGGGCGCGGTTTTCGACGCGCTCCCGTTCGCGCTGTGGTGGCTCATCATCATAGAGGCCGCGGCGCTGGCCGCGGAGGAGTCGCACGAGCCGGCGAGTACGATCCCCCGCGGGCTGACGTGGGCCGTCCTCACGGTCATCGTACTCGTCGTCCTGACGACGGTGACGGCCACCGGCGCGGTGCCGTTCCAGCAGATCGCCGAAACCGGGACCGGGGAGGCCACGAAGCCGGTGGACTACCCGCTGGCCGAGGTGATCCGACTGATCCCCGCCGGCGCGTCCGCGGCGCTGTTCTACGGGTTCGGTGCGATCGCGCTGTTCGGGCTGATCGCCAGCTACCACGGGCTGCTGTACGGCTCCAGCCGGCAACTGTTCGCGCTGGGCCGCGCCGGGTTCGTCTCGCCCGCTCTCGGCGCGGTGAGCGCGACCCGTCAAACGCCGGTGCCGGCGCTCCTCGCGTGCAGCCTGTTGACAGCGGGGTTCGTCGTGGCGAACCTGTGGTTCGATCCGGTGATCGCGTCCGCCGTTCTGGTCGCCGGGGCCGCGGCCCTCGTCCTGTACCTCCTGAGCACGTGGGCGCTGTTCCGGCTGCGGCGGCGCGTCCCGGCGCTACTGACGGGCTACCGCGCCCCGCTGGGGTGGTGGCTCCCGCTGGGCGTGGCGGTCCTGTCGGTCGTCGCGCTGACGGTCTACTACCGGATCGACCCGACCGGCGTGGTCGTTCCGGTCGCGCTTGGCACGTACGCACTCGGCATCGGCTACTTCGCGCTCCGCGGCCGGAAGCGCGTGACGGAAACGCACGACGAGAGTGCCCCGGTCACCCCGACGACCGAAGCCGCGACCACGCGCTCGCGGTGGTTGCACCGGATCGCGGTTGCTGCGGTCATCCTCGCGCTCGGCGGAATGGGGGCGGTGACGTTGGCCGCGTTCGGCGGTCCCAGTCTGCTCGGCTCGCCGGACGACGTGTCCGCGGCGGTCGTGCTGGGCGTTGTGTCCGCGGCGATTGTCGCGGTGGCGGCGGTCGAACTGTGGCAGACGCGCCGGAGGCACCCATGAACCCGCCCGGGGGCCGAACGCTCGTCGGGCGCGTCGCGGAACTGCGGCGGTACCCCGTGAAGTCGATGCAAGGTGAAGCCCTGCAGCGGGTCGGCATCGGGCCGCAGGGTTTAGACGCCGACCGCCAGTTCGCGGTGATCGACGCCGAGACCCGACGCGTCGCGAGCGCGAAGAACCCGCGCAAGTGGGCCGGGTTACTCGACCTCCGCGCCGAACTCCGCGCCGGAGTGCTCCACCTCACCGCGCCGGACGGGGGCAAGTACCGGGACGACCGCGACGACCTGAACGCGGTACTGTCGCGGTTGCTCGGCCGCCCGGTCGCGCTCCGCGGGTCGTCGGTGGCGTCCGGCACGATCGAGGTCGAGTGGCCCGACGTGCCCGGCCTACCGAGTGCGGGCGCGGAGTCGGTCGAACCGCTGCCCGCCGGCGGCTACTTCGACCTCGCGCCGGTCCACGTCGTGACGACCGCGACGCTGCGCCACCTCCGTGAACTCGCCCCCGGTTGCGACTTCGACCCGCGCCGGTTCCGGCCCAACGTCGTGATCGAGACCGTGCCGGGACTGACGGACTTTGCCGAGACCGGTTGGGTCGGGCGGGCGGTGTGGGTGGGGGACGTGCCCCTCGAGGTGACGGGGGCGTGTTCGCGGTGCGTGATGACGACGCTCGCGCAGCCCGGCCTCGCGGCTGACGCGCAAATCCTGCGCGCCGCGGTCGCACACAACGCGGCCGTGGTCGGCGTCTACGCGACCGCCCCGAACCTCGGAGAGGTGAGTATTGGGCAACCGCTCTGGCTCGAATGAGTCACGCAGGGTGCTTGAATCGTGTCGGGCGGTACAGGCCAAGAAGTGCGTAAGATTCTCTTCTAGTCCGCGTTTCGAGGAGGTGCCCCATGGCTTGCGTGTGTCCGCAGTTCGGTCGGTGGCCCGCTGCTCTTGTTGGCGTTCTCCTGCTGACTTCCGGGCTTACGGGGAGTGAGCCTCCCGATCTGCCCAAACCCGGCCCCGCGAAGGTCGATGAGCCGCGCGCCAAGAAGTTTTCGCTCGCCAAAGGCGCGGAGTTCCTAGACCGCGCCGCGATCCAGTGGTTTAAAGCCCAAGACTGTTCGAGTTGTCACACCAGTTACCCGTTCCTGATGGCCCGCCCGATGTTGGGCGATCCGAAGGCTCCGGCGCTGGTCTGGATGCGGGCGTACTTGGAGGGCCGCGTCGCCGGGTGGGACAAAGGCAAGAAAGGGGCCGGGTTGCCCGCGGAGGAAGACGAGGCCGTCACGGAGATCGTCGCCACGGCCGCGACGCTGGCGTTCGACGACGCGCGCGGTGGGAAGTTGAACCCGCGCACCCGACAGGCGCTGGACCGCATGTGGACGGTCCAGCGGAAGGACGGCTCGTGGGACTGGAACAAGCACAACCTGCCGCCGCAAGAACTCGACGAGTATTTCGGGGTGGTGTACGCCGCGCTGGGTGTCGGGTACGCCCCCGAAGGGTACGCCAAGAGCGAAGCGGCGAAGGACGGTGTGGCCCGGCTGAAGGCGTATCTGAGGGAGAACCGCGCCCCGAACCTGCACCACCGAACTTGGCTCCTGTGGGCCTCGCTCAAACTCGACGGGCTGATGACGGCCGAGGAACGGGACCAGACGGTCCAGAGTCTGTTGAAACTCCAGCGCAAGGACGGGGGCTGGAACCTGCCGTCCTTGGGCGACTGGAAGCGACTCGACGGGACGGCGAACGACGCCAACGCTCCCAGCGACGGGTACGCAACGGGTTTGGTCGTGTACGTGTTGCGCCAGACCGGGATGAGTGCCGAAAAGGAATCACTCAAGAGGGGTGTGGCGTGGCTCAAAGCGAACCAGCGCGAATCCGGGCGCTGGTACACCCGGTCGCTCAACGCGGACCGGGCGCACTACACCACCAACGCGGGAACGGCCTTCGCGCTGATGGCCCTCAAAGCGTGCGGGGTGACCGACGAGTAACCTCAAGTCGTACGAAAGCCGAACACGGCTCGGGTTCCTACAGCAACCTCCCGAATCTGGTCGAACACCTGAAGCGAGGCGAAGCAGTTGATGAGGATTCCCGAAAGGAAATGGAGCGGAACTTCGGTCAGACGCAACCGTACGGCGAGGTACAGTAGAAAGTTGTGCCCGGTTCTTGCTACTGGCCTTTCCGTTTCGCGGGCAGCGCCCCGACGAACGCCTCGGCACGACGAATCCAAGCAATCAACTGGTCGTCGTCATCGACGCCTTCCGGCTCGACCATGACCCACCCCTTCATCGGCTTGCCGGTGATGTCGAACTCACGGACGTGCGGTTCCAGCCGCGCCTCGGCGTAAGCGCCCGGGCCGATCCGGGCGATGAGCGAATCCTTCCAGACGCCGACGAGCATGTTCCCGTCGAGGAGGAACCCGATCCCGCCGAACATCCTCCTCTCCTCGACGTTCTCCGTGCGGGCGAGGGCGTCCCGGATGCGGGCGGCGAGGGACTCGTCAAAGGCCATCGGTCGCTCCCGTGCTCGTCGGCTTCTAGCGATCTAGATAAGCCCGTCGCTGGTCGGGCGGGAACTTCTCGATGGCGTACCGCAGCATCGTCCGTGGCATGGCGGTCGCATGCCGGTCGAGGAACCCTTCGAGGACCGCTTGGTCCTTCGTGCCGACCTCCCGGAGCATCCAGCCCGTCGCCTTATGAATCAAGTCCTCCTTGTCCCCTAGCAGCAACTCACTGATCGCGAGCGTCTCGTCGAACTCTCCGTGGCGGATGAAATGCAGCGTCGAGACGATGGCGATCCGCCGTTCCCACAGGCTCTTCGATTTCGCGAGCGCGAACAGCGGCTCCCGAGGCCCGGTCAGCAGGAACCCGCCGACGACCTGCGGGGCCGAGCAGTCGACCAAGTCCCAGTTGTTGATGAACCGCGTGTTGCCCCGATACAGGTCGTACACTCGCTTCCGGTGATTGTCGTCGCACTTCGTTACTTGAAGCACCAAGATCAGCAGCGCTAGGTGGCGCTCCTCGTGGACCGGCGTGTTCAACAGGGCACTGACCCCGTCCAGCGGCATCGCCCGGAACGAGCGGGCTACCGCGCGGAGCGTCGGCACGTTGACCCCGATGAACGTATCGCCCGCGCCGTACTCGCCCGGCCCCGTCTTGAAGAACCGGGTCGCCGCCTTCGCCCTTTCGGGCGAGGCGAGCGACTTCAACTTGGTCCGGGCGTCCTCGGCGGTCATTCCAGCTCCCTCGCACATCGAACCGCTCGCCGTTCACGGCCTTGATCCGCAGCGGGCCTCGCCAACCTCATTCGCCCCGCAAGGCGTTGAACGCACCGAAGCCATTCGGCGGGGGAGACGACCTCACTTCTTGCAGCGATACACCCACATTACGCCGTCGTCCCTGCTGTCCCCGGCGACGTGGCAGAAGTAGGCGTTCAACTCCCGGTCATAGAAGGTGTTGGCGGCGTACTGGAACTTGGGGCCGTTGGCCGGGAACGGGATCGGCTCGGCCCACGAATTGGCCTTCGGGTCGTAGACGAACACGCCGGTCGTCGGCCCCCGGAAGTGGATCGCGACCACGATGTCGAGGCGGGCATCGTACTCGTAGAACGCGGCGTTCGTGTTCGCCGGCGGCGGGGCGGTTCCTTTTGGCTTCAGGTGACTCCAAGAATTGCGCTCGATGTCGTACGCCATGAGCCCTTCGCCTTTGGAGCCGTCGCCGTCGTTGCGGTAGAAGCGGTTCCGCTTGGAGTCGTAACAGCCGCAGGCATCATACCCCTTGGGGCTTGGGCCTTTCGGCCTAGCATCGGTCCACAGGTTCTTCGCCGGGTCGAAAATCGCCACCGTTTCGGACCCCACGGCGAAGAACTGCTTCGTGGACGGGAGGTAGTGGAACTGAGGGAAACCCCCGGCGTTGATGGCGGTTGGGTTGGTCGCCGGCGACCGCTCGAACCGGCCCGACGCCACGTCGTAAAACCACGGTGAGTAGACCCGCTTCTTCTTGTCCTTCAGTTGCTCTTCGAGAACCTTCAGTCCCTCATCCATCTGCTTCTCGCCGCCCAAGAAGTACCGGGGGATCGGCCCGCCCGCCGTACCGTTCCAGCTAAGAAAGGCGAACTTCTTGCGGTCGGAATCGTAGGTGAGGTAGCCCCAAGCGTGGACCAGCGTGTGGACCGGGATGGGCTGCTTGTCCTTGTCGATCAACTGCCCGTTCTCGTCGAGGAGGAGTTCCTTGTCCTTGACCCGCTGCGTGAACGTCTTCGTGTTCGTTCCGGGGTGGAGACACGTCCAGGCGTGGGCGTTGATGTCGTAGAACCACAGGTCGTCCATGGCGTGGCCGTCCGGCTTGACGTAGGCGTGAACCCCTTCGCCGAAGAGGAACGCGCCCCGCCTGTCCGGCGCGAGGATCAGGGCTTTAGCGCCCCACGAACTGCCCCGTGCCTTGCCCCACTTCGGGTCGGCGGCGGGCGCACCGAGGTTCAGCCACTCGTTGTCGTCCAACGCCTTGATCTTCTCGACGTGCGCGCCCGGTTTGCTAGGCCGTTCGGCGAGTGGTCCCTTCTTGTCCTCGGCGAACAGAGTCGGCGACGTGCCGGCCACTGCCGTGAAAGCCACGCAGATCGTGGCGATCCCGAACGCGTTCTTCATGTCCATGCTCCTCGATGGAGGGGCGACGTGTTCGATCCTCACGCCGTCGCTCCCGTCTCTCGTTCGGCCACTCTAGTTGTGACACCAGCTACTTCGCGGTTCGGACGCTCAGCGTCGTCGGCTCCGGCGTGATCTTGAGCCTCGGCACGGTGACGACCCCCTGTGCGTCGGCCTTGACCTCGCCCTTCGCCGTGCCCACGAGTAGATAGAGTACGCCGCCCTCGTCTCACGAAACGAACACGGGCGGGACGCCCCCCTTCAGGCACAGCACCGCGCAGCCCTTGTGCGCGCGCCCGCAGCCGGGTTTCATCGCGCCGAGGTAGCACTTGAAATCGACGATCTCCCCGCGGAGAGAGATCGGGCCGAGCGGGCTCGCCGGCGGGAACCGGAGTGCATCTTGCACGGCTTCGGGGAGTTCGGCGGCGCACTCCCTCGTCGCCGTCCACGAGTTCGAGCATCTGCCAGCCGTCGCGCGAAATGAGCGTGCCGCTGACCCGGACCGGCTTCCCGTCGTGCGGCTTCACGCGGTTCTTGGCCCCGAACTTGCCCGCGCACACGAGGAGGAGCGTTCGTGGAGGAGCGCCCGATTCGCCCGGAACGCGGACCATCGCGTAAGGTTCCGCGTACACGATTATGGTGACGGTCGAGGTGTCGTCGGCCCACGTGCCGGGGCCGGGCGACCGCTGACCCCACGCGAGTACCGCGCCGCCCACCGCGAGCACCGCGATCAACACCCAAGCGACCGCTGCGAGGAAGCGCGCGTACCTTCGCGGCACTTGCTCCCAGCCGATGAAGAACGGGTCGCGCTCGGCTTCGGGTTTCGACTCAGGCGGTGGCACGGCACACCTCCTCGATCTTGGCGGGTTCAACCGACATCCCGGCGGGCGGCGTCGTCGGTGAGTCGAAGTCCGACATCCTCGCGAAGCTGCCGCGCGAGCGGGTGGTTCCGACGCTCCTCGTTCCGGCGGGCGATCACGCCGCCCGCGTGCGCCTCGTGCGCGCCGCGCTCGCCGAGCGCGGGTGGGCGTTCCCGCTCGTGCTGAAACCGGACGCGGGCGAGCGCGGGACCGGCGTGAAGAAGATCCCCGACCCGGTCGCCCTCGAAGAGTACCCGCGCGCGTGCCCCGCGCCCGTGATCGCGCAGCCGTTCCATCCGGGTCCGTTCTAGGCCGGCGTGTTCTACTACCGGATACCGGGCGAAGAGCGCGGCCGAATCTTCTCGATCACCGACAAGGTGTTCCCGGTGGTCGTCGGAGACGGGCGATCCACACTCGCAGAGTTGATCTGGTCGCACCCGCGCTATCGAATGCAAGGGGCTGTGTTCCTCACGCGCCACGCGGCCGTTGCGGCGCGCGTCTTGGGATCGGGAGAGGTGCTCGCGCTGGGGTTCGCAGGGAACCACTGTCAGGGCACACTGTTTCGCGACGAGACTCACCTCGTCACCCCCGAACTCGAGGCCGCGTTCGACGCGACCGCGAAGCACTTCGACGGCTTCTTCGTGGGGCGGTTCGATGTGCGCGAAGCTGACGAGACCGAGTTCCGTGCCGGTCGCGGGTTCGCAATCGTCGAACTCAACGGCGCGACTGGGGAATCGACCAATCTGTACGACCCGTCGTGGCCCTTGTGGTGCGCGTACCGCACGCTGTTCCGCCAATGGGCGCTGCTGTTCCGCACTGGGGCCGCGAACCGCGCCCGCGGCCACCGACCCGCGACCGTGCGGGAGCTCTTCGGCCTTCTGCGAGCGCACGACCGCGAGTCCGTCGGCGGCGCACACACAAAGTAGCGCACCGGCATTACCGGTCAGACGAGGTCGGGATCAACCGGTGGTGCTCGTGGTCCTCCGCGGCTACCCCGGCTACCAGTGCCCGCTCTACAGGAAACCGTTCGGCGAGTTCCGGGGCAAGGCCGACTCGTTCGAGCGGGCCGGGGCACAGGTGGTGTTCGTGTACCCGGGACCGGCGGACCTTCGACCGCTCGCAACTTCGGAAGGAACGACCACCGTGAGGGGGTTCGGTCCGGCCGCCCGAACGGGAGCGAAGTGGAGTTCGGCGTCTTCTCTCCTTCGACCGGCTTGTCGGCTACATTACCCGGACGTTTGCTTCGCCCACCGAGAGGTCGTCATGCGTCCGCCGTCCCGTTCTGCCGCGCTCGTGCTAGTTGCCGTGTTCGCTCCGGTCGGAGCGACGGGAGCCGCGGAGCCGAAGGCGTTCCCCGGCGCGCCGACCAAGTGGCAGGGGTTCGCGCGGCATGATTTCAAGGTCGGCGACCTCGGGGCCACTGTGGTCGTGCCGGACAAGGCGCTCCCGGGGCGGCCGTGGGTGTGGCGGGGCGAGTTCTTCGGCGCGTTCGCCGACGCAGACGCGGCGCTCGTGAAAGCCGGCTGGCACCTCGCGTACCTGAGAGTGCCCGATCTGTTCGGCGCGCCGGCGGCCGTGAAGAAGTGGGAAGCGTTCCACGAGGCGATGGTGCGGGACTACGGGATGCACCCGAAACCGGGGTTGATCGGGCTGTCGCGCGGCGGGCTGTATTGCTTGAACTGGGCCGCGGCGCACCCCGACAAGACGCTCGCCGTGTATCTCGACAACGCGGTGTGCGACTTCAAGAGTTGGCCCGGCGGCGCGCCGAAGAAACTCGGCACCGGGAAGGGTAGCGAGGCCGAGTGGAAGAAGCTGCTGGCCGCGCACGGGTTCAAGGACGATGCCGAAGCCGTGGCCCACAAGCTCAACCCGGTGGACAACCTCGCGCCGCTAGCGAAGGCCAAGATCCCGTTGTTGCTCGTGTACGGCGACAAGGACACGGTCGTCCCGCACGCGGAGAACTCGGAACTGGTTTACGACCGCTACAAGGCGCTCGGCGCGCCGGTCGAGCGCGTCGTGAAGCCCGGTCAGGACCACCACCCGCACGGCTTGAAAGACGTTGCTCCCGTGGTCAAGTTCTTCGCCGCCGCCCTCGAACCGAAGAAGTGACCGCGTGGCACCGGCGCGCTACTCCTGTAATTCGGGGAACACTGCGGGCGAGAGGTGCGCGGCGGTCAGGGCGTCGTGGAGCCGCTTCTTCGCCTGAAACTTCAGGTTCGCCACGTCCTGCTCCGAGCGCCCCACGGTCGCGGCCACTTCCGTGTTGCCCCACCCTTTCACGTACAGCAGTTCCAGCGCCATTACCTTCGCCCATTCGCCCTTCGCTTGGAAGTCGCGGACGAGGTCGCGGAGCGCGTGGCCCAGCGCGTCCTCCTCGCGCTCGCGGCGCTCGGCACTGCGCGCGAGGCTCGACGCCACCCGCTGGCGGTCGTCCGGGGACTGCGCCATCGCCTCGTCGTCGGTGTCCGTTCCGGTCTGGTACCGGAGCCGGCCGATCTTCCGCAGTTGGTCCGTGACCTTGTGGGCCGCGATGGTGAACAGCCACGTCTGCAGGTCGCGCTTGTCGTCGTAGTTCGCGAGGCTGTTGCTGAACCCGATGAACGTCTCCTGAACTACGTCCTCAACGGACGCGTGGTCCTTGAGCCGCCGGCGCACGTAGGCGGTCAGCCGGCCGCGGTACCGCTTGTCCAACTCGACCCACGCGGCTTGGTCGTTGCCCCGCACGCGCGCGATCAGCAGCCGGTCCGATTCGGTCGTCATGGCGCACCCCCAACAGAGATTCACCGCGGAGACCACAGAGGACGCAGAGGACGGCATGAGAGAGTAATGTTGAAAGGCACTCGTCTCTTGTCTTCCTCTGTGTTCTCTGCGGTCTCCGCGGTGAATACTACACCAGAATCACGGCGGCGGCGGCACCGGCGGCGAGGGCGATCGCGCCGAGGGCCAGCCAGCTCGTGAGGTAGCCCTTCGTCCACTCGTCGGCGCGGAGGAACAGGAACCCGGCGAGGGCGACCGCGACCAGCGCGCCCATGACCCGCAGGCCGGCCGACACGCGCCCCTGCGCGCGCAGCTCGCGCACCTGCTCCGCCGTCACTTCCACGTCGTATTCGACGTACACGAGGTTCCCGGTCACGCCGTACTGCGCGAAGGCTTCCTTCTCCGCGGCGTCGGGGTGGCGCACGCGCCGGCTGTCCTTGCGAACGAACTCGGTGCGCACCTCGGCGAGGCTCGGCTTGTGCTTCAGCGGCGGGTCGAGTTCCGACAGCTTCTTTTCGACCAACTCGCGCGCTTGCGCCACCGCGTCCTCGTCGGCCTCGGCCTCGGTCGCGTAGGGGATGGTGCTGACGATGTGCTCGTGGACGAGCCACCCCGGGCGCGGCACGGAAGTCGGCCCCTTGGCGACCGGGGCCGGCGCGGGGGCGACCGGCGGGGCCGTCACCGCGGGTGCGGTGCCCTTGACCGCGCCGCCGGGCGGGTTCGGGCGCAGGGCGACGTTGAAGCCCGTGTCGCGCCGCACCGCGACCGACGGCTCGGCCTTGGCGTGCGCGGTCGCGCCTCCGCCGACCCCGCTCAGCGCGAGCTGTTCGGCGTCCTTGCGGGCCTTCTCCGCTTTGCTGTTCGTGGACCCGCCGCCGTGGGGCTGCGGCGTGGGCTTGGTCCCGCACCCGAACAGCGCGGCGCAGAGCGCGACCGCCGCAACGCCGGGAACCGTTCGCCACGCGCTCCGCATCGCACCGCCCTCCGAAAACTTCGACTCACGCGCGCCACTTGGCCGGCGCACCGGCCCACGGGCTGGCCGCTTGCGCCGCCACGCTCGCGATCACCATCACCGAGACGCCGAGCATCAGCGGCGCAGACTCGCTCGGCCAAAGGAACAGGAACACCGCGCCCCAGAACGCCGCCGCGAACAGCGGGAGGAACCGCACCCGTTCGCGCCGCTTCGGGTCGGTGACGCGCCACCAGCGGCACGCCCCCACCGCCAGCCCGAAGTAGAACAGGTACCGCATCCCGGTCGAGAGCGTGCCCTCGCTGACGCGGTGGTTGGTGAACAGCACGAGGTCGCGGGTGCTCGCGTGCGTGGTGCCGGTGGGGAGCGCCCAGCCGTCGAGCCAGAACGCCAGCGCGCCCACGCACGCGCCAACGGTGAACTGGATCGCGCGCCGACCCCACGGGTTCCCTTCCTTGCGCTTCGGCAACCGGCCGATCAGCACCACGGCCCACGCCAACACGGTCGCCAGCAGGAAGAGGCGTGCCAGCAGTGACCACTGTACCGACGACTGGAACACGGCCCATGGTGCGGTGCAGGCCGCGGTGATGAGCGGCGTCAGCGCGACCGCGCCCGCGAGTTCGGTGAGCCGGTCGCGCACGGCCACCGGGATCGGGCCGGGGGGCGCGGCGGGCTTCACCGGAACGCCGACGGGAATCGCCACCGGGAGCGCCGCGCTCGCGGGCACGTCGGCGAGGGTGGCCGGGGCGGGCGCGCGCGGCAGCGTCGGGGTCAGGCCCGGCGGCAGCGGGGGCACCACCGCGGGCGCGTCGCGCCGCGCGCCGAACATCTCGTCCACCGCCTTCGCCAACTCGCCCACGGTCGCGTACCGCTTCGCCGGGTCCTTCTCCAGCGCCTTGCCGAGAACGGCCCGGTACGCGGGCGACAGTTTGGTCAGGTCCGGCGGGTCGATGTAGTGCTTCATTAGCACTTCGAGCGGGGTCTCGCCGTTGAACGGGCGCACGCCGGTGAGCATCTCGTACAAGATGATCCCGCAGGCGTACACGTCGATGCTGCAGGTGTAGTTGCCGTTCTTGATCTCCGGGGCCATGTAGTGCGGCGTGCCGACCCCACGGCTCAGGTCGCCGCCCTCGCTCCCGCTGATGCGGCGCGACAGCCCGTAATCGCCGATCTTCAGGTGCCCGTGCTCGATGAAGATGTTCGCCGGTTTCAGGTCGCGGTGAACGACGCCCTGATTGTGCAGGTATCCGACACCGCGGGCCAGCGCCGCGAACCACTCGCGCACGACTTCTTTCGGCAGTCCGGTCGGGTGCTTGTTGACGACGCCCGCGAGCGACTCGCCGAACACGTACTCCATGATGACCCACTGCTCGCCGCGGGCGTCGGTGCGCAGGTCGTACAGGTGGACGAGGTGCGGGTGCTTGAGGTTCAGGCAGTGGGAGACGCCGCGCAGCTCGGCGTCGGTGTGTCCGCGGAGCAACTTCAGCGCGACCTCTTTGCCACCGTCGCTGACGGCGAAATACACCTCGCCGAACGCGCCCTGCCCGACGCCGCGCTTGAGCGTGTAACCGTCGAGCGGGCGCTGACCGGATCGGTAGGTGAACTTCATCGACGCCATCGCGAACCCCTCGCGAGGGGGGCAAACTGCTCCCTCAGTAGAACTACTTCGCTCCGCGCGGGCGGAGATTGGACGAAATCCGCGCGGAACCCGCCGGGAACGGAAGTGTTGCCATTATACCGGGTTCCGGGCGGGCGCGTCGCGCTTGCCCGCGGGCGGCCCCGGCGTAGAACAGTGCCGCCGTTCCCATCGCCCGCGCACCGCGGGCGCTCGTTCCCCGTTGTTGAAAGGTGTTCCGATGAAGAAGCTCGCGCTGGCCGGGTTCCTGATGGGCATGTTCGGCCTCCTCACCGCGGTTCACGCCGCCGACAAGGACGACGTGACCGGCACGTGGAAGGTGACGGCCAAGCTCGGCAAGAAGGACGTCGAGCAGACCTTGAAGCTCGAAAACAAGGACGGCAAGGTCACGGGCACCATGACCGCCGGCAAGGGCGGCGAGATCAAGATCGAGGACGGCACGTTCAAGGACGGTACGCTCAAGTTTAGCGTCATCCGCGAGCGCGGTGACATGAAGATCGTCACCAAGTACGAGGGCAAAGTAACCGGCGACACGATCAAGGGCACCGCAACCCTCGATTTCAACGGCAAGGAACTCAAGTCCGACTTCGAGGGCAAGCGCGAGAAGAAGAAGGACTGACGCGCGCGTTGCGTGCGCGAGCGGCGCGGCGTCAGCCGGCCGGTGGCTCTTTTTGAGAAGCGCTTAGCGCTTCTGGGTTGGGCAGCCACCGGCCGGCTGATGCCGCGCCGCTCGCGCGCACCGGCCCTCACTTCTTCAGCGCCTTCACCACCAGTTCTTGGAACGTCTGGCGCATCGGCGAGGCGTCGCCGTTCTGCAGCCCGGTACGCTGGAACAGCAGCACGACGAACAGGTCTTGCTTCGGGTCGATCCAGCCCTGCGTGCCGAACGCCCCGCCGTGGCCGAACGTGCCCTCCGACAGCACCGCGGTCACGCCCTTCGGCTCGCGCACCAGAATCCAGCCGTAGCCGAACGCGGACCCGGGCACGAACCCGACGTTCGGCAGGTCGCCGGTTTGCACCTTCGTCATCTCCGCGACGGCCTTCTCGCTCAGCACGCGCTTGCCGTTGAGCGCGCCCTTGTTCAGCATCATGCGGTACAACCGCGCGAGGTCCGCGCCGCTCGACACCAACCCGCCGGCCGGGATCGGGTGCTTCGCGCCCGCCGGCAGCCCGACGATGGGGCTGGTGTCCGCGACCAGTTTCCCGTCGCGACCTTTGAAGTAGATCGTCGCGAGGCGGTCGAGCTGTTCCTTCGTGGGGTAGAACGTGGTGTCCGTCATGCCGAGCGGGTCGAACACGCGGGCCTTCAGGAACGCCTCGTAGCTCTGCCCGCTGACCACTTCGATGACGCGCCCCAGCGCGTCGATGCCGGGGTTCGAGTACTGCCACTTCGTGCCGGGTTCGTACACGAGCGGTTGCAGGGCCGCGGCCAGCGTCGTTTCGGCGAGCGTGCGGTTGCGCTTCGTGTACACGTCGTTCACACCGGCGGGGTAGTTTGCGACGCCGCTGGTGTGGGTGAGCAGGTCGCGCAACTTCACCGCGCGCGCCGGGCGCTTGAGCACCTGCCCGCCGGCGCGGTCGCTGGACACGAGGAGCCGCTGGCCGGCGAACTCCGGCAGGTACTTGGCAACGTCGTCGTCCGGCGACAGTTTCCCCTCGTCCGCGAGAATCATGATGCCCATGGCCGTGACCGGCTTCGTCATGGAGGCGATGCGGAACAGCGTGTCGGCCTTCATCGGCGCGTTCGCGGCGATGTCGCGCTGGCCAAAGGCGTCGTGCAGAACGACCATTTCCTTGTTCCCGACCACGACGACCGCCCCGGCGATGTCGTTGGTCTCCACGAACGCTTTGTGCATGGCGGGGCCAACGGCCTTGAGCGCGTCCGGGTCCGCGGCGGGCGCGGCCGAACAGAGCGCGAGAATCGCGAGAAGAGTGAGCAAGTTGCGGAACGTCATCACTGATCCTTTCTGAGCGCCACGGCACACGGAGTGTGCCTACTACTTTGGAAGGCCGGATTGTACCCGCGGGCCGCGGGGCGACCGCAGCGAAAATCGGGTTGTGCGGGCGGCGGAACCGATAAAACCGGCACGCCTCCCCTAATCGCGCTTGTCGCGCGCGCGTCGCGGCCGCACGCTGAACGGCGTCGCCCGCGCGGAGCGTTCCCATGTACCGCACGTCGCTGCTGCTCGTCGCGCTGCTCGCGCTTCCGGCCCTCGCGCAACCGCCGAAGCCCGACCCCGCGAAGCTCACGCTCGACCGCGTCTTCGCGTCCGACGACTTCAAGGGCGACCCGGTCCCCGCGGTGCGGTGGCTCGACGGCGGCGCGTACACCACGCTCGCGCCGTCGAAGACCCACAAGGGCGCGAGCGACCTCGTCCGCTTCGACGCGGCCGGGAAGGGCGAAGTGCTCGTCAGCGCCGACAAGCTGATTCCGGGGGGCGCGAAGCAGCCGCTCGCCGTTCACGGCTACGAGCTGTCGAAGGACGGCGACCTCGTGCTGATCTTCACCAACTCGGCGCGCGTGTGGCGGCAGAACACGCGCGGCGACTACTGGACGCTCCGCCGCTCCACCGGCGCGCTGCGCCGGCTCGGCGGCGACGCCAAGCCATCGACGCTGATGTTCGCCAAGATCGCCCCGGACGGCACGCGCGTCGGCTACGTGCGCGACAACAACCTGTTCGTCGAAGCGGTTGCGGGCGGCGCGCCGCTGAAGCTGACCGCGGACGGCTCCGAGCAGGTCATCAACGGCACCTTCGATTGGGTCTACGAAGAGGAGTTCTTCTGCCGCGACGGGTGGCGCTGGAGTCCCGACGGGAAGAGCGTCGCGTACTGGCAACTCGACACGCGCGGCGTGAAGACGTTCACGCTGATCGACAACACCAGCGGCTCGTACCCGGTGTTGAAGACCTTCGCGTACCCGAAAACCGGCGAGCGGAACTCGCTGTGTCGCGTCGGCGTGGTGCCGGCGCGCGGCGGCCCGACGCAGTGGGTCGACGTGCCGGGCGACACGCGCACCGACTTTTACATCCCGCGCATGGAGTGGGCCGGGAACTCGACCGAGTTGGTCCTCCAGCGCGTCAACCGGCTCCAGAACGCCGTGGACGTGATGTTCGCCGATGCCGCGACCGGGAAGGTGCGCACGGCGCTGACCGAGCGCGACGGGGCGTGGGTGGACGTGGACGACGACGCGCTCGCGTGGGTCGAAAAGGGGGCGGCCTTCGCGTGGGTTAGCGAGCGCGACGGCTGGCGGCACCTGTACCTCGCCTCGCGCGACGGTAAGACCGTGCGCCGCGTCACGAGCGGCGGGTTCGACGTGATCCGCGTGCTGCACATCGACGAGAAGGCCGGCAGCGTGTACTTCATCGCCTCGCCCGACAACCCGACGCAGCACTACCTGTACCGGGCCGCGCTCGACGGCACCGGCGCGCCCGAGCGCCTGACGCCCGCCGACCAACCGGGCTGGCACGAGTACGACATCGCGCCCGACGGCGCGCGGGCCGTTCACACCTACTCGGCGTTCGGCAAGCCGCCGCGCGTCGAACTGGTCACGCTCCCCGATCACAAGGTCGCGCGCGTGCTGGCGACCAACGACCAGCTGCGCGAGACCGTCGCGAAGCTGGCGCGAACCCCGGTCGAGTTCGTCCGCGCCGACATCGGCGGCGGGACCACGCTCGACGGGTGGCTGATGAAGCCGCCGAACTTCGACCCGGCAAAGAAGTACCCGGTGCTGTTCCACGTATACGGCGAACCCGCGGGCCAGTCGGTCGTGGACCGCTGGGGCGGGCGGCAGTACCTGTGGCACCTGATGCTGGCGCAGCAGGGGTACGTGGTGGCGTGCGTGGACAACCGCGGGACGCCGTGCTCGCGCGGGCGCGACCGGCGCAAGGCCGCGTACCGCAACGTGGGCACGCTGGCCTCGGCGGATCAGACCGCCGCCGCGCGCGCCCTGCTGAAGGCGCGCCCGTACCTCGACCCGGCGCGCGTCGGCGTGTGGGGCTGGAGCGGCGGCGGGTCCATGACGCTGAACCTCTTGTTCCGCTCGCCGGACCTGTACAAGACCGGCATGGCCGTGGCCCCGGTGCCCGACATGCGTCTGTACGACACGATCTACCAAGAGCGCTACATGGGGCTGCCGCAGGACAACGCCGCGGACTACGCGCGCGGCTCGCCGATCACGCACGCGGTTGGGCTGAAGGGCAACCTGCTGCTCGTCCACGGCACCGGGGACGACAACGTCCACTATCAGGGCACGGAGAAGCTGGCGAACAAGCTGATCGAGCTGAACAAGCCGTTCGCGCTGATGCCGTACCCGAACCGGAGCCACTCGGTGAACGAGGGCGCGAACACAAGCCGGCACCTGTACGCGCTGCTGACGCGCTACCTGACCGACCACCTGCCCCCCGGCCCGCGGCCGTGAGCGCGCCGCGCGAACTGATCTTTCGCAGTTTCGCAGGAGACGCTATACCCCCGCCGCGGGCCGGGAACTTCGGCACTTCGCGGAGGGTGCGTCATGGGCGCGGGGAAGCACAAGCGGGCGGCGGTCGGCGGCGGGTTCGCGGTCGCCGTCGTGTGGGCCGTCGTCGCGCTCAGCGCGCCCGCGCAGCCGGTTGCGCCGCCCCCGCCCAAGCTCGAATGGTTCCAGCCGGAAGCGCCGAAGAAGGAACCGGAGAAGCTGCCGCTTCTCAAGCTCCCGACGGTGTACGATCCGTTCGTCGAGCCGGCGCAGTTCACGAAGCCGGTCGGCGGCGCGCCGCGCCCGGTCGCCGCGCCGGGGCCGCGCGCCGGCGACGTGCCCGACCCGCCGCACCCCATTGTTACCATTCGCGTTCGTGTGCCCGCCGACGCCGCGCCCGGTGACGACATCAAGTACATTATCACCGTGCAGAACGTGACCAGCGCCGACGCGCACGCGGTCACGGTTCGCAACCCGCTCACGCCCGAAGTCGAGGGCGTGGTGAAGGCCGATCCCGAACCGGACAAGCCCGACCCGTCCGACAAGAAGCGCCAACTCGTCTGGTCGCTCGGCACGCTCAAGGGTGGCGCGAGCAAGACCATCGAACTGATCCTGCGCCACAAGGACGGCGCGAGCGAGTTGAAGAACCTCGCGTATGTGAAGTACGAGCACGGCCAAGCGGTGCTGACGAAGATCGCCAAGCCGACCGTGAAGGTCACGAAAACCGCGCCGAAGCAGACCGTGCGCGACGAGCCGTACAGCGTGCGCGTGCTACTGGAGAACACCGGCAAGGTGCCCGCGGAGAACGTGCGTGTCGTCGAGAACCTGCCCGCGTCCGCGGAGATCGAGGCCGTGACCACCGGCGCGAAGCGCGTCGCGCAAGCGGAGGGGCAGCAGTGGCAGTGGGAAATCGCCAAGCTGCAGCCCGGCGAGCGCAAGATTATCGAGTACCGCGTCACGCCGCGCGAGGCGAAGGACGTGTTCGCGCTGACCAGCGTGAGCGGCCAGCGGCTCACGCCGGATAAGCCCGCGGAGGCCCGCACGCAGGTGCTGGTGCCCGGCCTTGAGGCGAAGTTGACCGGGCCGACCGGCGTGGTCGCCGCGGGCGACAGCGCCAAGTACGAGATCACCGTGCGCAACACCGGTACGCTGCCGTGCGCCAACGTGAAGATCACCGGCACGATCCCGGCCGACTGCAAGCCGACCATGAAGACCGACGGCGGCCAAATCTATCGCGACTCCATCGTGTGGACGCTGCCGCGCCTCGAACCGGGCGAGGCGCAATCGTTCCGGTTCGCGATCAAGGCCAACACCACCGGTCGGCGCGTCGTGGTGGCGAGCGCGACCGACGCCCGCGGCCAGCGCGCCGGCCAAGAACTGGCGACGGTGTTCTCCGGCACCGCGGCGCTCGTCTGGGAAACGCGCTTCGACCCGCTCACGGTGCAGGTCGGCAAGCAGGGCACGTTCACGGTGAAGGTGAAGAACAGCGGCGGCGAGGCGGCGCGCGACGTGCGCGTCCGCATCGACATCCCGGACGCGGTCAGCGTGGTGCAGGTCACGCCGAAGACGCGCATCGACAACACCGCGGTCACGTTCGGCGCGGTGTCGATCCCGGCCTACGGCGAGGAAACCTACACGCTGACCTTCGAGGGTAAGAAAGCGGATCAGGCGTGGTTCCAAGTCCACATGGCCGCGGACTGCCTCGGCGACCGCCCGATGAAGACGCAGAAGATGGTCGAAGTGATCGGCGGCGCGAGGTGAGTAGCCATCACGCGGAGCGTGATGGCTACAATCTTCGGATGCACACAGACGTTCTCATCGTCGGCGGCGGTATTGTCGGCCTCGCGACCGGCCTCGCGCTCGCGGGGCGCGCGTCGGTCGTTGTGGTCGAAGCGGAAGAACACGTCGCGCGGCACCAGACCGGGCACAACAGCGGGGTCATTCACTCCGGCCTCTACTACAAGCCGGGGTCGGCCAAGGCACGCAACTGCGCCGACGGCCGCGAACTCATGTACCGCTTCTGCGAAGAGAACGGCGTCCCGCACGAGCGGTGCGGAAAGGTCGTCGTCGCCACCGACGCGAGCGAGGTTCCGGCCCTCGAAGAGCTTGAGCGCCGCGGGACCGCGAACGGCCTGCGCGGGCTGCAGCGCCTGAGCGCCGGCGAGTTGCGCGAGATCGAGCCGCACGTGCGCGGTGTCGGCGGGCTGCGCGTCCCGGAAACCGGCATCGTGAACTACAAGGCGGTCGCGGAGGTGTACGCGCGGAAGATCGCCGACGCCGGCGGCAGCGTGCGCACCGGCGCGAAGTTCCTCGGCTGCGCGCGCGAGGCGGGCGCGATCGTCGCGGAGACGACCGCCGGCCCCGTTCGCGCGAAGCTGCTCGTGAATTGCGCCGGGCTGCACTCGGATCGCGTCGCGCGGTTGTGCGGCGTGGAACCCGGCGTGCGGATCGTGCCGTTTCGCGGCGAGTACTACGAGCTGAAGCCGCCGGCCGCGCACCTGTGCCGGCACCTGATCTACCCCGTGCCCGACGCCCGGCTCCCGTTCCTCGGCGTCCACTTCACGCGCATGATCGGCGGCGGCGTCGAGTGCGGCCCGAACGCGGTGCTGGCCTTCAAGCGCGAGGGCTACCGCCTGAGCGACATCAGTCTGCGCGACCTCTGGGAACTGGCGATCGCGCGCGGCTTCTGGAAGATGGCGTGGCGGTTCCGCTGGGTCGGGCTGCACGAGATGTACCGCTCGCTAAGTCGCCGCGCGTTCTGGCACGCGCTGCGGAAGCTGGTGCCCGAAGTCGGCTTCCATGACCTCGTCCGCGCCGGGGCCGGTGTGCGCGCGCAAGCGGTCGCACCCGACGGCAAGCTGGTGGACGACTTCTTCATCCGCCAAGCGGACCGCATGATCCACGTGCTCAATGCGCCGTCGCCGGCCGCAACCGCCTCGATAGCGATTGGCCGCAGCATCGCGGAGATGGCGCTGAAGGAGTTGTAGAACCGCGTGCGCGGAAACGGCTACTAGCGCCACTCCGGGCCGGGTCAGAACGCCAAATGGGAATCGTGAAAACAGCGATTTTCAAGGGCTTTTTGGGTCAGGACGCCAGAGCGCCAGACCGCCAATTGGTGTCTGAGGGGGTGCATGAAAACTATACAATAGTGCGCATCGCGATAGACGCGAAGCAGACGAACGGCACGATTCAAAATCGGTTGCACAAGGCCTCCCCGGTTGGCGGTCGCGCGCCTGTCTTGGTAGGTGCCGCTTGCCGAGCGGCACCGCGATACCCGTCCGGCTGCGATTCCGGTTCGCGCGCCACCCATGTCAACGCGGTGCCGCTCGGCTCGCGGCACGTACACACCGCGGCGCGCCGTACTTGTACTCTTGTTTATTATCCATGGTTTGGAATATCCGATCAAGAGACTCGTTGCGCAATAGGTGTTGGTTCAGTCGCACTTCGGCCAGACGATCCTGTGTGGTCGTTACCCGTACATCCGGTTGTGGAGTCCGGCGACGTTCTTCATCATCACCGTGTGACGACGGGGCG
>VGZJ01000084.1 GCA_016872595.1 Planctomycetota bacterium | reverse complement strand
GTCGGGGCGTTGTTCTTGGCCCAATTACCCAACGACACCCGGAGCGAGTGGTTCCGCTCGCTGGCCCGCCCGGATGTCCTGCCGCGAACCCTCGAACGCAAGATCGGGCTAATTTGGATGGACAGGCTGGAAGCCTGTCCTACTTTTCAAGCTTCAACAGCGTGAAGGGGTAAATGATCGTGGCGTAGAACGTGCCGTCGCGCGTCTGGATCAGCGCCATGTGGGCGTGCAGCGGCGTTTGCGTGCCGTCGGGCAGTTTGTGGAACCCGTGGCTCCACGGCGGCGTTTTGCCGTTCTTGTCCGGGCCGAACGGGAAGAAGTCCGGGTTCTTCACCGCCAGCACCCCGCGGTCCGCGTGCGTGTTCGACTTGGGATCGTAGGTAACGAGGTGGTGCAGGTAGCCCGCGCCGAACTTGGTGTCGTTGTTGACGCGGTAGATGGTGTGAACCTTGCCGTCGGTGCCGACGATGAGCGAGCCGCGTGAGTCGTGACCCTTGCCGCCGATCATCGGGCCGACGTTCGCGACGGGCACCTTCCCGCCGTCCGCGCTCAGGTCGATGCGGAACAGCGCCGGGTCGGACATGCGGATCAGGTACGCGCTCTTGGCGTCGGCCGTAACCGCCCAGCACGCCGGGCCGAGTTTGTCGTCCGCCTTGCCGATGGGTGCCGAAAGCTCCAGCGTTTCCAGCTTGTTCGTCGCGGGGTCGAAGCGTGCGATCTTGAAGTCCTTCGTGACGACGACGGCGCGGCCCTTGCTGTCGATGAGCGTTTGCGCGTACGCGGTGACGCGCAGGTTCGGGTCCGGCTCGCGGTACTTCTTCGTCTTCAGGTCGAGAATCATCCAGTGGTGATCCTCGCACGTCACGACGTAGGCAACCCCGGCCTTCTCGTCCGCGGTCACGTCGTTCACGCCCTCGCCCTTGAAGGGGATACCGAAGCTCTCCGTCTTGTCGGTTTCCGGGTCGTACACCATGACGTAGCCGCCGGGGTAGTCGGCGGTGTCGTCCTTGCCGCGCCGGTAGCCCTGCTTGCTGCCGACGTAAATCTTGCCGCTCGGCGCGACGAAGTTGCGCGTGTGAATCTTCGACTGCGCCGCGTAGGTCGGCTTCGTTGGCGTGGTGAGACCGCACACCTTGTTCACGTCCACCACGATCCGCTGCTTCCCGGTCTTCGGGTCGAACTCGATGAGGTACGCGTTGAACCCGTAGGCCGCGGTGCCGACGTAGACCTTGCCGTTCTTCCCCTCGCACAGCGAGAAGTAGCCCGACTCGTCGGTGTGCGTGCCGGGCATGATGTGGTATGCGGTGCCCCACGCGTAAGCGAAGGGCGCTTTGTCTTTGGGCTGCGCGACCGACGGCGAAGCGCACATCGCGAGGGCAAACAGGGTGAGTGTGAGGCGCATGGGTGGGTTCTTGTAGGGTGGGACGAGGCTTTGCGCCGTCCCACCATCGCCTGTGCGCAGAAGGTGGGACGGCGCATAGCCTTGTCCCACCCTACAAGACGGACGAAGCAATAACAGAGGTCACTTTTCAATCAGCAACATGTCCGCGACGTTCAGCGGCACGTTGAGTTGGATGCCGCCCTTCACCTCGGTGAACTTCAGCTCGCCGCGCTCGACGCTGCGCACCTTCGTGATCTTCTCCGCGCTACGAATGGTGATCGTCAGCGATGTGATCTCGCCGCCGCTCCAGTTCACCAGCGGCACGGCCAGTTTCGCCGCCTTGCCGTCCTTCGCGGGCGTGTCGATGCACGTCGTTTCGACGAGGCCGTCGGTCGTCACCACGGGCTTCGCGTCGCGGGCGTTGAAACCGAGGAAGTCGTCCGTCAGGCGGGCGAGCATTACGAGGCTCATGCCGGTGGGCAGGTAGTGCGCGAAGCTCTCCGCGTTCGCGCCGCGGTCCACCGGGCGCACCGGCAGGCCGCTCTTGAGGTACGCTTGGCCGGGCATGAACCCGAACAGCACGCTCCGGCCCTGACCGTGGCGCTTGGCGACCACGGCCGCGGTGCCGTCCTTGAACTTGCCGACCATGGTGCCGTCCGTCACGGTCAGCGACTGCTTCCACGCGATCACCGGCACGTTGAAGATGTGCTCCGGGATCGGGTTCGGCGACGGCGCTTTCGGTAGCCCGCGCAGGCACCACTCGACACTGTCCATCGGCTCGTACCGCGGCAGGTCGTGCTTGCTGAGGAACGGCTGGTTCTCCTTCAGCAGGTGCTTGGCGATCAGGTTCGGGTCGGTAGTGACCTTCGAGCCGGTGGCCCCGTAGAACTTGGCCGCGGCCGGGTTCTCCTTCTGAAACTCGTTGAAATACCCGCCGCCCGCGGCGGCCACGACCGTGCCGCCGGCCTCGCACCATTTCTGCAGCGCGTCGAGGCACTTCGAGTGAACGTACTGCTGCGTGACGTAGATGAGCTTGTAGTCCTTCGCGCGGCCGTCGATCACGTCGTCTTCGCTCAGGAAATCGACCGGGATCTGCGCGTGCCGCAGCGCGTAATAGAGCGCCTTGCGCTCGTTGTTGTGCAGCGCCAGCGAGAAGTTGTTGACGCCGGTAATCAGTTCGTCCGTGCTGGACAGCAGCAGCCCGACCTTCGCCGGGCGCACCTTGCCGTCCATGATGTAGTCCTCGAAGATGCCCGCTTCGCGCGTGCAGGTGTACAGTTCCTTCCACATCTTCAGGTCTGCGGTCTCGACATAGTTCTCGGTGTTGCCGACCGCGGACGGCGTGGCACAGAAGTAGTTAATCATCTTCGCGCCGTGCGCCACGCTCGCGTAGTAGCTGCGGCGGAAGCCCTCCGGCAACTGGCCCGGCGAGTGCGGCATGACGTACATGTGAATCGGCAGGTCGTCGTACTTGGCCCCGGCGCGCAGGCCGCTCGCGAGGTAGCCCACCACCTGCGGGCTGAACTCCGCGATCTGCCAGCAGTAGTCTTCCGCCCACGGCATGCTCATCGCCTTGAGCTTGAACGGGCGGATGTAGTCGATCTCGGTGACGAGGTAGTTGGCGTGCGGCGAGTAGTTCGCCCCGGTGCGCACGCCCTTCGTGGCGTAGTACGCGGTGCCGGCGGCATACTTCGCCCCGCCCTTCTCCTTCGCCGCGACTTGCGAGTAGTAGTACAGCGGATCGGTCTTCGTCGTGGTGTACTTCACCGCGCCTTCAACGGTCACGCCCTTCGCTTTCAACCAAGTGGCGAACTCGTCCTCTTTCAGAGGGATCGCCGGCAGGTGGATCTCGTCGCCGTAGCTGACGATGCCGAGGTCGTCGAACCCGCCCTTGCGGGTCATCTCCTGCTTCTTGATCCACTCGACCGATGGGTCGCCCCAGTGCGCGACCAGCTCGCGCTTTTGGCCGACGCCGCCGAAGGTGGTGTTGTCGCCCAGCGCCAGCGCGAGTTGCTTCGCCTCGGGGAACCCGGTGGCCGCGCTGCTGAACCCCATGATGCCGTAGTGCGGCATCCGCTTCGGCGTCTCACCGACTTTCGGGAACTTTGCCACCTCCGCGTTGAGCCAGTCGAGCGCTTCCTTCTGGGTACGAATCTGCGGCAGCCAATAGTTTTTCCGCAGCGCGAGGAACAACTCCGTGCCGGGGTTCACGACGCCGGGCATGTCGAAGCACGCCGGCGACAGGTTCGAGGCCGGGCCTTTCACCGTGATGTCCTTCACCACCTTGATCCCGCCTGTGCCGTCGGGGATGCCGAACTCCAGTCGTAGGTACACGCCGTCGGCCTTGCCCTTCGACAGCACTTTGGGGAACCACTGCGAGTTGTAGAGCGAGTCGAGCGACTGACCGAGCGGCACCCACCCGCTAGCGTCGCCCGGTTGCAGGTACTCCGCGTCCGGGATCGCCTTCGGTAATGGAACGACCTTCGCCAGCGCGTCGGCTTTCACCTTCTCCGACCGCGGCCCCGCGTTCTGGTACTTCGTCTCGGTGATCGTCCGCCCGCTCTTGAGGACCTGCTGCGTCGGCCAGTCGCGAACGTGGATGTAGTACGGCGAGTGCTGGCCCTGATCGAACGGCGCGACCACGGGCACCACCGGCCCGGCCGCGTCCTTGGGGTTGGTGAACCGCACGAACACATCGCCGTCCTGCGTCAGCCAGCCGTCGAACTCGAGGTAGTTGGTCTTCTTCTGCGCCTCGATCCCGGCCTTGTCGTTGGTCAGACAGATGACATCGACGTTGCGCTTGGCGATGTTGACTCGCGGCTTGTCGCCGTCCTTCTGATCCTCGGCGATGAGGCGCAGCTTGGCGGCCCCGGCCGCGAGCTTCACGGTGCCGGGGTTTTGCCACACGATGTTGTCGCTGCCGCTCCACCCGTAGCGCTCCATCGCCACGCGCTTGTGGCCGTTGAGCGCCCAGATTTTGGGCTGATCGAGCCGCCCGCACGGAAAGGTCGCCACCACTTTCCCACCCTGCTCGACTTCTACCGTGAACTCGCACGCGAACTGGAACGGCTGTTCGTACCGGGTCAACAGCTCGTAGGTGTCCTCGTAGGGGATGTTGATGGTCTGCTCGGCGACGGCCTTCTTGCCGGCGTCGATCTCGTCCGGTGCGCTGAGGTACCCCATGCGCGACAGGAAGGTGATGGCGAAAGTGCTGGCGTAGTAGTTGTCGCGATACGGCATCACCTTCCAGCCGGAACGGACGGTGAAGTCTTCGGCTTCGGCGATGAGGCGCACCGGCTTCTTGTCCTGAGCGGGCGCAACGGGCGCGAGCGCGGCGAGCGCGACGAGCGACAACAGCAAGCGGGTCATAGCGGCATCCGAGTGAAGGGCGGAGAGACGATGGTACCCGCGGGAACGGGTGAAGGGTAGATGCCGCGTTCAGCTTCGCGAGACGAGCCTAAAGCCACTCGCGAAGCCGCAAGCGGCACAGGTTTCCTCACATTCGCGTCTTCGTTTGGGAAAAATTGATGAGACTGCGGACTTTCGGGCCGACTTCGTGTTCAATTGGGACTGGAGCTCTGCCATACTCGCCGAATCACGTCTCAACGGAGTGGCCGCGATGACACGATACGGGATCGCCGGCGCGCTGCTCGCCGCGGGGGTCGCACTCGCCCAACCCGGTGCGGCCCAGCCCACCAAGGGCGGCGGGTTCTCCGACAAGCCGAACCAAGACCAGATCGCGTTCTTCGAGAAGAAAATCCGCCCGGTCCTCATCGAGCACTGCTACAAGTGCCACTCCGCCGAAGCCGAGAAGATCAAGGGCGGGCTCGCGCTCGACACGCGCGAGGGCACGCGGCGCGGCGGCGACAGCGGGCCGATCATCCAGCCCGGCACGCCGGATCGCAGCAAGCTCATCCTGTCGCTCAAGACCAAGAACCCCGACTTGGCGATGCCGCCGAAGGGCAAGTTGCCCGATAGCGTGATCGCCGACTTCGAGGCGTGGGTGAAGATGGGCGCGCCCGACCCGCGTGAGGGCAAGGCCGCAGTCGCGCCCAAGAAGTACGAAATCGATCTCGTGAAGGGCCGTGAGTTCTGGTCGTTCCAAGCGCCCAAGAAGGTCGCAGCGCCGGTCGCGGAGACGAAGAACTGGGCCAAGTCGCCCATCGACTCGTTCATCATCGCCGAACTGGACAAGAAGGGGCTGAAGCCGGTCGCGGACGCCGACAAGCGCACGCTCGTCCGCCGGGTGTACCTCGACCTGACGGGCATGCCGCCGACGTCGGATGAAGTCGAAGGGTTCCTCGCAGACCGCGACGCCAACGCTTACGAGAAGGTGGTCGATAAGCTCCTCGCGTCACCGCACTTCGGCGAGCGCTGGGGCCGGCACTGGCTCGACGTGGCCCGCTACGCCGAGAGCAGCGGCAAGACCGTGAACATGAACTACCCGCACGCGTGGCGCTACCGCGACTACGTCATTGACGCCTTCAATAAGGACAAGCCCTACGACCAGTTCGTGAAGGAACAGCTCGCCGGCGACCTGATGACGACGAGCGACTCGAAGCTAAAGGCCGAGCGGATGATCGCCACCGGGTTCCTCGCCATCGGCGCGAAGACCCTGAACGAGAACAACGGGACGCAGTTCGAGTTGGACGTGGCCGACGAGCAGATCGACGTGACGTTCCAAGCGTTCCTCGGCATCACCGCGGCGTGCGCCCGGTGCCACGACCACAAGTTCGACCCGATCCCGCAGAAGGACTACTACGCCCTCGCGGGCATCTTCCGCAGCACGGAAACGTGCTACGGAACGGTGCGGTTCATCCAGAGCAACCGGCCCGCGCCGACGCTGGCACTGCCGAAGGACTGCGGCCTGCCCGCGGGCACCGACACCAAGATGACGGCCGACGAGAAGGCCCGCATCGAGAAGCAGATCGAAGACCTGAACAAGCAGATCGCGGAGGCGACCGACCCGATCCGCACCATCTTCCCGCGCGGCCAAGTGTCGCTCTTGCGGGCGCGCCTCGACGCCTACGACAGCGAGGGCAATCCGAAGCTGCTGGCGATGGGCGTGCGCGACAAGCCGGCCCCGAAGGGCGGCGGGGGCTTCGGCCCCGGCGGGTTCGGGCCGAAGGGCGGCTTCGGCCGCGGCGGTACCACCAGCATCGGCGACAGCCCCCTCTACGACCGCGGCGAACCGGACAAGCCTTCGCGCGACCGCGTCTCGCGCGGCACGCTCCAAGTGCTCTCGAAGTCGCCGCTGAAGATCACCAGCGGGCAGAGCGGCCGGCTCGACCTTGCCAACTGGATCGCCACGAAGGACAACCCGCTGACGGCGCGCGTGATGGTGAACCGCGTGTGGCTGCACCTGTTCGGCCGCGGCCTCGTGCCGACCGCCGACAACTTCGGCTCCGGCGGGCACACCCCGACACACCCCGAACTGCTCGACCACATGGCCCTGAACTTCATGGACAACGGCTGGAGCGTGAAGAAGCTCATCAAGAGCGTGGTGATGACGCGCGCGTACCAACTCGATTCGAAGAACGACGCCAAGAACTTCGACGTGGACCCCGACAACTCGCTCGTGTGGCGCATGTCGCCGCGCCGCCTCGACGCGGAGGCGATGCGCGACTCGATGCTCGCGGCCAGCGGCCAGTTGAACGAGAAGCGGCCCACGGGCTCGCCGGTGGCGCGCGCCGGCGAAGGCCCGGCCAACGGGCGCGGCGGCGGGTTCGGCCCCGGCCCGCGGCCCGGTGGCGGGAGCGACGCCCGCGACACCAATCGCTCCGTGTACCTGCCCATCGTCCGCGACAACCTGCCCGACGCACTCGCGCTCTTCGACGCGCCGGACCCCAGCTTGATCGTGGCCGACCGGCCCACGACCACGGTTCCGGCGCAGGGGCTGTTCCTGCTCAACAACCCGTTCGTGATCCGGGCTTCCGAAGCCGCGGCCGACAAGCTCCTCAAGGGCACGACGACCGACACCGAGCGCATCCGACAAGCGTACCTGAGCTTCTACGGCCGCCCGCCGAACGAGAAGGAGTTGGGGAACGCCGAGAAGTTCTTGAAGGCGTATCAGGAGCAACTGGCGAAGGACCGCGTGCCAGCCGCGAAGCGCGAGCGCGAGACGTGGGCCGCATTCACACAGGCGCTCTTTGCGAGCGCCGAGTTCCAGTACAGGAAATGATGTCTCTCACTCAGCCCCTCCATTGCAATGGAGGGGCGGGCGAGCGCGAACACCAAACACCAACTCACAAGGAACCTTCCCATGCTGTCTCGTCGCACGATGTTGCAGGGCACCTCCGCCGGCTTCGGCTACCTCGCGTTCGCGGCGCTCGCCAACGAGCAAGCAGCACGCGCCGCCGACGGCACCCCCAGCACGAACCCGCTCGCACCCAAGAAAGCGCACTTCCCGGCGAAGGCCAAGCGCGTCCTGTTCCTCTGCATGGACGGCGGGCCGAGCCACGTCGACACCTTCGACCACAAGCCCAAGCTGACCGCGGACGACGGCAAGTCGGCCCCGGCCCGCGCCGGGCGGTTCGGCGGCGGCAAGCTCCTCGGCTCGCCGTTCAAGTTCAAGCAGAGCGGGAAGAGCGGGCTGTACATCTCCGAGGTGTTCCCCGAATTGAGCAAGCAGGCCGACAACCTGTGCCTGCTGAACGGCATGTACTGCGACCTGCCGAACCACCCGCAGGCGTTCATCCAGATGCACTGCGGCGTGTTCCAGTTCCCGCGGCCGAGCATGGGCGCGTGGGTCGCCTACGGGCTGGGCACCGAGAACGCCAACCTGCCGGGGTTCATCACGCTGTCGCCGTCCGGCGGCAACGGCGGCCCGGTGAACTACGGCAGCTCGTTCCTTCCGGCCGTGTATCAGGGCACGAAGATCGGTCGCGGCGGGTTCGGCGGCGGCGTGGGCGGCGCGGCCCAAGTGCCCAACCTCAAGAACCCGAAGCAGACCGCCGGGCAGCAGCGCGTCGAACTCGACTTCCTCCAAGGGCTGAACCAGAACACCCAAGAGCAACTCGGCGGTGACGCCGGCATCGAGGGGCTAATCGGCTCTTACGAACTCGCGTTCCGCATGCAGGCCGAGATGCCGAAACTGATGGACGTGAGCAAGGAAACCGCCGCGACCCAACGGCTCTATGGTATCGGCGGGGGCGGCGCGGGCGGCGGGCGCGGCAGCGGGTTCGGTCAGCAGTGCCTCCTCGCGCGGCGGTTCCTCGAAGCCGGCGTGCGGTTCGTCGAAGTGACGATGGGCGGCTGGGACCACCACCGCACGCTCAAGGACTCGCTCACCAACAGTTGCGGGGCCATCGATCAGCCCATCGCCGGCCTTCTGCAAGACCTGAAGAACCGCGACATGCTGAAGGACACGCTCGTCATCTGGGGCGGCGAGTTCGGCCGCACCCCGACCGGGCAGGGCGACGGCCGCGACCACAACAGCCGCGGGTACAGCATGTGGATGGCCGGCGGCGGCGCGAAGGGCGGGTTCGCCTACGGCAAGACCGACGACTACGGTTTCGAGGCGGTCGATGGTAAGATGCACGTCCACGACTGGCACGCGACCGTGCTGCACCTGCTCGGCCTCGACCACACGAAGCTGACGTACCGGCACGCCGGGCGCGACATGCGCCTGACCGACGTGAAGGGCAACGTGGTGAAGGACGTCGTGGCCTGAACGGGGGACGTGTGGCTATTCAGTTCCGCTGCCCGGCGTGCGACCGGCGGCTCTCGATCGCGAGCCGCAAGGCCGGGGCGCGCATCGCGTGCCCCAGTTGCAAGGGTACCGTGACCGTGCCCGGCGCGCCGACCGAAGACGCCGAGACCGAAGACGCCGCGCCGAGCAACGGGCGCGCGCTGCTCGTGACGGCCGCGGTCGCGGTGCTGCTCTTCGGCGGGCTTGCGCTCGCGCTCACCTTCGCCCTTCAGAAGAAGCCCGCGCCTCAGGAAATCGAACAGGCTTCTGCGCCGTTGCCTCAGCCAATTCAACAACCTCAGCCTCAGCAACCCAAGCAGCAACTACCAGCGAAGCCGCAAGCGGCTATACCCCAACAACCTCAACCTCAGCAACCACAACAGCCACAGCAGCCCCAACAGCCCGAACCGCCGCCGACGCCGCCGGGAATGTCGTCTGGCGCGCAGCCGCAATCGCCAGAGCTAGCCCCGCCGCCGCGCCCGGTGGCGGTCGCGCCGCCGGTTCCGCAAGCGCCGCCCCCGCTCGACAAGTTCGGCAACCCCGTTGGCCCCAGCATCGGACTCGGCAAGGACGGTGAGTTCAAGGGGAAGAAGCTCCTCTTCTGGTGCGCGTTCGAGAGCGCCGGGCGCGTGTTCTTCCACCAAACGAACCCGCTGTGGAAGGCGCTGGAGGCGAAGGGGTTCGTGGTCAGCCCGGTGTTCGGCCGGTTCAACCCCGCGTGGCTCAAGGAAGCGGACCAACTGTGGATCGTGTCGTCCGGGCGGTTCGAGATTCCCGGCGGCCTGACGCCCGATCTGCTCGTCGAGGCGGTGGCCCTGCTCCCGGCGGAACTGGTCCCGTCCGGGTTCACCGTGCCCGAATACCAGTTCGTCGTGAAGGCCACTCTTGATGTCGCGCTCTCGACGCGCCACCAACTCGACGAGAAGGCGTTCAAGGCCATCGAGGACTTCGTGAAGGCCGGCAAGGGGTTGTGCCTGTTGGCTGAGGACGATCCGTTCACCGCGGAGGCCGACGAGCTGGCGCGGCGGCTGTTCGGGGCGCGCGTGGGCGGGAACTACATCGCCGACAAGACCGCGGGCGTGCGCGGGCGCGAACTCACCCCGGCCGCGGCGAAGCTGTTCCGCCCGCACTTCGAAACGGACGCGCACCCACTGCTGACCGGCGTGAACTTCCTGTACGAGGGCATCACGGTCAGCAACGTGAGCAAGTCCGACAAGCTCGACGTGGCGATGAAGGCGAGCGACGGCAAGACGCTGATCGCGGTGTCGAAGGTGGCCGGGCAGCGGGTGGTGATCGACTGCGGGTTCACGCGGTACTGCCACGGCCCGACCGAGCGCACGAGCTACATCGCGAAGACCGCGGGCACGGTGCGCTTGGCCCAGAACATCGCCGCGTACCTCGCGGGCAAGGACAAGCCGTAAGGCGCGCGATTTCCATTTCGGCCTGAAATCCTGTCCGACCAACACGTAAGTAGGGTGCGGCCCGACTTGGCCGCCGTCGCCGCGGTTCACTCTTCGCGCCCGCGTTCGCCGGGCCGGGCCGCGTGTCGTCGCTCATCTCGTGGGGACACCATGAAGACGTTCGATCGCGCGATCACCGACCTCGTCACCATCGGCTGCGGGGACGTGGTTCAGTCGCGCGTGCGGCCGGCACTGCGCGAGCTGGGCACGGCACTGGGGATCAACCGCTTCGCGATGTTCGACGTGAAGCCGTGCCCGTTCGCCCCGGGGGTGCTCGACCCGCTCTGGGAGTCGTTCCACCCGATTCCCGCCGGCGTGCCGGCGGTGGAGGCCGTGCGCCGCGCCGGGCTGCTGAACCCGCGCACCGCGGTGCTGATCTGCACGCCGACGGAGTTCCATATCGTGCTGGCCCGCGCGTTCGCGCCACACGTCGGGCGCGTGGGCGTCGAGAAGCCGACGTGCCACGACCCGGCCGCGGCCCGCGGGCTGATCGAGTTCGCCGGCACCGTGTACGCCCTCGGGCACCAGCTCCACAAGCGCGAGCAGCTCGACTTCGTGGCCGCGTGCCGCCACGGGGCCGTGACCCTCGCGGACGTGGCGCGCCTCGAGTTCACACTCTACGAAGACAAGGGCGTCGGGGAGCGGCAGGTGGACGAGGCCGTATGGGACACGGGCTGGCACGGGCTCGAGTGCGCGCTCGCCGCGGTGCTCGCGCTGGCCGAGCGCGTGCGGGTGCGGGTGCAGCGCGCGCGGGTGGCGACGTACCGCGGCGGGCGGGACACGCCGCGCGCCACGACCGCGGCCCGCATCGACGCGCTGCTCCTGACGCCGGGCAAGACGGTGCCGCTCACGGTGCGCGTCGCGAAGGGCGCGGGCGCGAGCGCGAAGGGGCTGACCGCCTACGACGCCACCGGCCACCCGACCCATCACGTGTCGCTGAACGAGGGCGGGCACCGCGCCCACGGGCGCATGATCGCGGAACTGCTGCGCCCGGTCCCGGACATGCCGTTGAACCTGCCGGACGTGGTCGAGGTGGTGGAGGCGTGCGCGACGGCGGCGCGGCGCAGCGAGGTGATGACCGCGTATCCGTACGGGGCGCTCCCGTACTGGCTGACCGCGGGCACGGCGGACGAGACCCCGCCCCCCGCGCCCGAACCCGCCGACGTGGATCTGGTCGGGGCCGCCGACTAGACCCGGCGCGGGCGGCTCTACGGTCCGCCCGTCACGCGCTTTGCAGCCGGTCGTTCCACTCGTCGAGCAGCTTGCCGATGCTCTTGAACGCGAAGTCGAGGTTCGCCAGGTCGTGGCCGAGGTCGATGGCGCGGGCGAGGTCGCCGTTCTCCGCGGACCCGGTCGCCAGTTGGAACAGCAGTTCCTTCTTCGTCGCCTCGTCTTCGGCCGGAACCGCGGCCAGCCCTTCCTCGAAGTTGCGCTGCGCCAGCCGCCAGTTGTTCCGCTTCTTGAAGCAGAGGCCCAGCAGCAGCGCGGCGCGCCACTTCAGGCGGTCGTCGCGGCGGGCCTGTTGCAGTTCGGCGATGGCCTCGTCGGTGCGGTCGGCCTTGAACAACCGCGTGCCCAGTTCGATGCGGTGCGCCAGTTCGTTGGGGAAGCGGTCGGCCTTCACGCGGTACAGGTCGATCTCGCGGGCGTTGATCTCCTTCGCGAGCTTGGCGCGCAGCGCGACCAGTTCGGCCTCGGTCAGCTCCTCGGCCGGCGCGTCGCTGGCACTGGTCGCGGTGTCGTCGTCGGACGCGCGGGCCTTTTCGCGCAGTTTGTGCAGCCGGGCGTCGGCGTGTTCGAGGTTCTTGCGCAGCGGCGCGAGGTCGAGCGCCATCAGTTCCAGTTGAATCTGGAAGGCGTTGCCGGTCGGCCCCAAGCCCTGCTGGAGCGCGGCGCGGGCGCGGTCGTCTTGACCGCTCTTGCGGTACACGGCGGCCAGTTGCAGGTACAGGGCCGGCTCGGTCGGGTCGGCCTCGATGCGCTTCAGGATCGGGTCGGCTTCGCGGTCGAGCTTGTGCTGCTTCGACGCCGACTGCGCCTCGATCCGGCCCATCACCGGCGATTCCTTCGTTCCGGCCGCGGCCTCCTCGTACCCGCCCTTCTGAATGGTCGCGCTGGCGGCGAGGTCTTTGGCCTTGTGCGCCGCTTCAACGTCTTGCGGGTTACTGTCGCGGACGAGTTGCCACAGCACCATGGCCTTTTGGAAGTCGCCGCGCTTCTCGAACTGGCGCGCGAGGGCGCGGTTCAGGGTCGCGTCCTTCGGGTACTTCTGGCGGGCCTGATCGAGCGTAAACACGGCGAGGTCCGACAGCCCGAGCGCGTCGAACGCCTCGGCCATGTCCATCTGCGCGCCCAAGTCCCACGGGTTGCGGCACAGTACCTGTTCGCCGTGTTCGAGCGCCTTCAGGTACTCGCGCCCGCGCTTGGCGGCGCGCAGTTTGGCCTTCCACCGCGGGGTGCTGAAGAACGCGAATCGGCTGCCGCGCAGGTTGTTCCCGTACTTGTCCTTCTGGGTCTTGCGCAGGGTCTGGCGGTAGAAGAAGTTGGCCGGGTCGAGCCGGCAGCAGGTGAGCAGCAGTTGAATGGCGTAGTCGAACCCTTTTTCGGCCACAAGCTCCTTAGCTTTGGCGAAGCTCTCTTGCGCGATGCGGCGCTGTTCGGGCGTCGGCGCGGGGACCGGGCCGGCCGGGGGCTGGTCGGGCATGACGGGGGCTGCTCCTCGCGGGGCGACGCCGGGGCTGAGCGTGTTGCTGCGTACCATAATGTTGTACCACACCGACGTGAAGGAAACTGCACCGTGGAAGTCGCAGCCACGAACCCGGAAGCCGTGGCCCGCGCCGCGGACGTGATCCGCGCCGGCGGGCTGGTCGCGTTCCCCACGGAAACCGTGTACGGGCTCGGCGCAAACGCGCTCGACGCCGCCGCGGTCGCGCGCATCTTCGAGGCCAAAGGTCGCCCGGCCACGAACCCGGTGATCGTTCACGTTGCCGACGTGTCCGAAGTCCTAAACGTGGCCTCGACGTGGCCGGAGACGGCGGCGCGGCTCGCGGCCCGGTTCTGGCCCGGCCCGCTGACGGTAGTCGTGCCAAAGGCCGACGCGGTTCCCCCCATTGTAACCGCCAATGGGCCGACGGTCGCGGTGCGGTGTCCAAACCACGCGGTCGCGCGCGACCTGATCCGCGCCGCCGGCGTTCCCATTGCGGCCCCGAGCGCGAACCGCAGCACCGAGCTTTCGCCGACGCGCGCCGAGCACGTCGCGAAGGGCTTGGCCGGGCGCATCGACCTCGTGCTCGACGGCGGCCCCTGCGCCGGCGGGATCGAATCGACCGTCGTGGACGCGACCGGTGACGTCCCCCACATCCTGCGCCCCGGCCTTGTGACCGCGGCCCAAATCGCGGAAGTGTGCGGCGCGGTCGAATTCGGCGCAAAAGGCGCGGGCGTCTCGCGTTCCCCCGGACAGATGGCGAAGCACTACAGCCCGCGCACGCCGGTCGTGTTGGCCGACGACGCGGACGCCGAACACCGGAGATTGAAAGACTTGGGGCTTCGGGTAATCTCGGTCGGGTTCGATCTGGTCTTCGACTACCAGTACATCTCGGACGACCCCGCAGAGTACGCGGCCGACCTGTACGCGGTGCTTCACCAGTTGGACGACGGCCGCTTCGACCGCATCGTAATCGAGATGCCGCCGGACGAGCCGGAATGGGCCGCAGTGCGCGACCGGCTGACGCGCGCCGCGGCGGGCGGCGCGTAATGCGCTTCCCATGTGGCCCGATTTCTGCTCTGATAGTGACCGTGTAAACCTTACCGATTGCCGCGGTGGTAAGGGTGCGATTCAGAGGGTTGTGCGTGATGCGCCGTCCAGCATATGCCGCTTTTGCCGCTTTCTCCCTCCTGACCGGGTGCGTGGCCCTCGCGCGCCAACCGGAGCCGGAACCGCTCCCCCTGCCCCTTCCCGCGCCCGACCCCATTAAGCTCAAAGCACCCAAAGGCGTCGAACAGCCCAAATTGGACGAGGTCGCGGGCATCACCAAGGTGATGCGCGAGATGGCGCTGCAACACATGCCGACGCCGCTCGTCACCGCCAACGACGGCTGGGGCAAGCAGAAAGAGTTCGCGGTGGGGAAGGTCATCCTGCGGAACCCGGCGAAGGCCAACCCGGAAATGGCGCGGGAGAAGTTCAACGACGGCCTCTGGCGGCGGTTCACCGTGACCGCGCGCGAGCCGCAGAAGTCGCTCGGCATCGGCATCACGGAACTGGTGAAGCCGGCCGACGACACCATGCACGCGACCCTGAACGTCGCGATGGACATCGACTTCCGCATGGAACAACAGTTCTGGGTGCGCGGCCGACAGCTCTACAGCGGTGAGACCCGCGGCCACTGTCGCGGCGCGGTGCAACTCAAGATCACCGTGGTTCACAAACTGGAGTTCAAGCCCGGCGTGCTGGTGCCAGACGTGACCGTGAAAGTGACGACGACGGACGCGAAAATCTTCTACGAGAAGATCGTGATCGACCACACGCTGGGGTTGGACGGCGAGAGCGCGGAGAAGGCCGGCGACCTCGTGATCGACCTCGTGAAAGCGGTGAAGCCCGACCTCGAAAAAGAGCTACTCGAAAAGGGCAACGCGGCCATCGTGAAGGCCGCCGGCACGCAAGAGTTCAAGCTGCAACTCGACAAGCTGGCAAAAATGGGCGCGGCCCCGAAGAAGTGACGCCTGTATGGGAGGGCCGACCGTGTCCGTCAGCATCGAAGAACTGGCGCTCGACCAACTCAGCGTCCGCGAACGGCTCGACCTAATCGAGCGGATTTGGGACAGCCTACCCGCGGCCATGACTCCCGACGAGGTTCCGGAGTGGCACAAGGAAGTGCTGGCCGCTCGACTCGCCGAAGCCGAGGCGAACCCCGGCGCGGGCATCGACATCCTCTGGGGCAACGGCGGCAACGACGTGATGGACGGTGGTGACGGTAATGACAACCTGTTCGGCGGCGACGGTGACGACACGATGCAAGGGGGTGCCGACAACGACCTTCTCGTTTGCGGTCAGGGTGACGACAACGGGCACGGCGGCAACGGGATCGACACGATCAACGGCAACGACGGCGATGACGTCCTCAACGGGAACGGCGACAACGATTTCATCTTCGGCGGCATCGGTGTCGACCTAATCGACGGCGGGAGCGGGCACGATCACCTGTACGGTGAAGCGGGCAACGACAACATCAACGGTGGGAGCGGAGACGACCGCGTACAAGGCGGCAGCGGTGCGGACTATCTCGCCGGGGGGCTCGGCGACGACTGGCACATCGAAGGCGACGACCCGAACACCGACGACCTCTCCATCGACGAGTTTGACGATAACCAAGGCACGAACACGTTCGACTACGACAACGGCTTGGACATCTTCCTCGCGTTCGGGCCGAACGACACGCGGCGCGCGCATTGAGCTGTGTTCAGCACCTGCTCCCAATCGCACGTAACGAGACGTTGGGGGTGATCTTCGGATCACCCCTCTTTGAATGTCACACTTCTCGACACCTAGCAATGACTCGTATGCACAACTACCTACTTACTGGACTGGTGCTACTGATCGGAGTCCGCACCACGCGCGGTGCTGATGTCCCGCTGCCAAAATTGGAGCTACAGGCGACCGCGGAAGTACACTACGTCGGCGTCTACGAACCGCTGCCGAAGGGTGTGACCATCGCTGAGGTCACGGGCTGGCAAGCACTGGTGAAGGCGTTCCGTGGTAAGGACGTGCCGGGGGCACACATCCGGAAGTCTTTCAGTAAGGATTTGGCCGACGACATCCTGACGGAAGAGGTCGAGAACGGGCGCATCGGGGATCTTCGTCCCGGAAACGTGGACCGGATCGTCAGGCAAAAACTCGCCATGATCCTCAATCAAGCGATTCAAACCGGCAACTTCTACGACAAGGACGCCTTCGCCAAAGTCGTGATGACCAAGCCGATCAAAGATGTGGTCGAGCTCGGTGATAATCGCACCACGTTCCAGACACAGTGGATGAACCGCGAACTGCTGGCGCTCGCGTTCCCCAACAGCATCGCGCCGACCCCGGCCAACTTTCAGTCGGTATACGTAACCGTGAACGCCGGGAAGCCCGTCGTTCTGGTGTTTTCGTCGTACCACCAGTGTCGATGGCGTGTTACCGTGGAAAAGGGGGCGACGGTCGCGGGTGTGGTACTGTACGGCGGCTTCGCACAAGAAGTCACAGGGACGGACGCGCCTGTCGTGTATCGCGCCGGGAAGCTTCCGAACGGTAAACGCGGAACCATGGATGGCCTTCACGCTTCAAAGCAAGACGATAGCAATACTTACAAGCGGATTATTGCCGAGATCAAGGAAATCACGAGTAAGGAACTGACCAGTTTCCAAGGGCAGTACCAACCGGGTCCGGAGCCGTTCGTTGTGAAGCCCGGTGCGAAGTGAAGCCGCTAGCGCGCGTCACTTGTAGCTGCGCTCGACGAGCTTGACGGTCTCGAAGGTCAGCGGTTCTTCGTTGCGGACCGGGGTTTTGTCGGGGCCGGCGTACTCCCACGCGGCGACGTGGCAGAACTTGGCGTCGTCGCGCTTGGCCTCGCCGTCCGGGGTCTGGTGCTCCACGCGGAAGTGGCCCCCGCAGCTCTCCTCGCGCACCAGCGCGTCGCGCGCCAGCAGTTCGCCGAACTCCATGAAGTCCGCGACCCGGTTCGCGCGCTCCAGCGCCGTGTTCAGGTCCGCGTCCGTGCCCGGTACGTTCACCTCCCGCCAGTAGGACGCACGCAGCTCCTGAATCTTCTTGATGGCCTCGTCCAGCGATTGCCGCGTGCGGGCCATGCCCACGTTGTTCCACATCACCTGACCGAGCTCGCGGTGGAACTCGTTCGCGGTCTTCTTGCCCTTGATCGCGAGCAGCTTTTTCAGCTTCTCGGTGGCGTCGGCCTCGGTGCGCTTGAAGTCGGGGTGGTCGGTCGGCGTGACGCCCGGCTTCTCGCCGGCCAGCCAGTGCGTCAGCGTGTACGGGAGCACGAAGTAGCCGTCGGCCAACCCCTGCATGAGCGCGCTCGCGCCGAGCCGGTTTGCGCCGTGGTCCGAGAAATTGGCCTCGCCCACGACGAACAGGCCGGGAACGTTCGACATGAGTTCGTAGTTCACCCACAGCCCGCCCATCGTGTAGTGGACCGCGGGGTAGATGCGCATGGGCCGGTCGTAGCCGCTCTCGGCGGTGATGCGCTCGTACATCTCGAACAGGTTGCCGTATTTCTCCTCGATCTTCGCGCGGCCCTGCTTCTCGATGGCGCGGCCGAAGTCGAGGTACACGCCGCGCCCGCCGGGGCCGACGCCGCGGCCGTCGTCGCAAGCCTCCTTCGCGGCGCGGCTGGCGATGTCGCGCGGGGCGAGGTTGCCGTAGCTGGGGTACTTGCGTTCGAGGTAGTAGTCGCGCGCCTCTTCGGGAATCTGGCCGGGGTGCTTGCCGCAGTCGTTGGCGCTCTTCGGCACCCACACGCGGCCGTCGTTGCGCAGGCTCTCGCTCATCAGCGTGAGCTTCGACTGGTGGTCGCCGGCCACCGGGATGCAGGTGGGGTGAATCTGGGTGTAGCACGGGTTGGCGAACGCGGCCCCGCGCTTGTACGCGCGGTAGGTGGCGCTCACGTTGCACCCGATGGCGTTGGTGCTCAGGTAGAACACGTTGCCGTAGCCGCCGGTGGCGAGGACGACCGCGTCCGCGGAGTGCGACTCGATCTTACCGGTTTCGAGGCTCCGCGTGACGATGCCGCGCGCGCGGCCGTCGACCGTCACGAGGTCGAGCATCTCGCACCGCGGGTACATCGTCACGCCGCCGAGGGCGATCTGGCGCGAGAGCGCCTGATACGCGCCGAGGAGGAGTTGCTGCCCGGTTTGGCCGCGGCAGTAGAAGGTGCGCTGGAGCTGCGCGCCGCCGAAGCTACGGGTATCGAGCAGGCCGCCGTACTCGCGCGCGAACGGCACGCCCTGCGCGACGCACTGGTCGATGATGTTGACGCTGACTTCGGCGAGCCGGTGGACGTTGGCCTCGCGCGAGCGGAAGTCGCCGCCCTTCACGGTGTCGTAGAAGAGCCGGTGGACGCTGTCGCCGTCGTTGCGGTAGTTCTTCGCGGCGTTGATGCCGCCCTGCGCCGCGATGCTGTGCGCGCGCCGGGGCGAGTCTTGGAAGCAGAAGCACGACACCTTGTAGCCGAGTTCGGCGAGCGACGCGGCGGCCGAACCGCCGGCCAGCCCGCTCCCGACCACGATGACGTGGTACTTGGCCTTGTTCGCCGGGTTGATGAGCCGCTGTTCCTTCTTGAACCGCGACCACTTTTCGGCCATCGGCCCGCCGGGAATCTTCGAGTCGAGTCGCATGTTGTTCTCTTCTGCTAAGAAATGGCCTGCGGATCGCGCAGAGCAGACGCAGATGAAATCAGATCAGACAGAAGGCAACTGGCAGTTTCGACAGGATGGACAAGATCAGACAGGATGAAGAGTTGAGTGCAGTATTCACCATCTCTGTTAATCGTGTTCATCCTGTCAAAACTCTTCTGCCTTCTGCCTTGATCCGATTTCATCTGCGTCTGCTCTGCGCGATCAGCGGGCCATGCTTGTAATCGGAGGCACCGCGCCGGCCCAGATGCCGATCACGATCACGAGGTTGCCCACGAGAATCGTGGCGGCGACCGCGACGCCCAGCAGTCGAATCGCCGGCGCGAACCGGTTGTTCTTCAGGCCCAGCGTCTGAAACGCGCTCTGCACGCCGTGCAGCAGGTGAACGAACAGCACGAGCTGCGCCGCGACGTAGAGCACGCACAGCCACGGCGTCGTGAACCCGACCACGACCATGCTGTACACGTCGTGCCGGCCCTTCGCGTCCTTCAGTTCCAGCACCGGCACCATTTTCCCGCCGCCGACTTCGACCTTCTGGAAGCCGAGCAGGGTGAAGTGCGCGAGGTGGAACAGGATGAACAGGCCCACGACGGCCCCGCTCCAAATCATGGTGCGGCTGGCGGCGGTGGCCTGCACGCGGCCGGGGTGGGCGTACGGTACCGGGCGCGCGGCCCTTGCCCGCAGGGTTAACCGGATCGCGAGCGCGATGTGTAACAGGAAGACGCCGAGCAACCCGGCGCGCGCGATCCAGATGAGCGCGCCGAGGTCGTGTTTGAGGAAGTCGGCGTAGTGGTTGATGGCGTCAGGGCCGCCGAACACCTTGAGGTTGCCGATCATGTGGACGACGGCGAACCCGGCGAGACCGAGGCCGGTCAGCGCCACGAGCACCTTCGCGCCGACGCTCGAATCGACGACGGATCGGACGAACGGGGCCGCGCCCGTGGGGCCAACGGGCGGGGCAATCGCTTTGGGGTTGCGGACGGTGGGGGAAGCCATCGGCGCGTGTCGTCTCGAGGGTTTGGGGTCGGCTCCGCGCTATTCTAGCGCTGCACCCGGAACCGGCGACGAGATTTGCCGCACGGCGCTACTCGCCCAACTTCGTCTCGAACGGCACAACGATGCCGTAGTAGTACATCTTCCCCGTTATCCGTTGCAGTGTGAAGCGCGGGTCGTCGCGAACCGGTACCTCGACGCGATCGCGTTCGTGCGGGTTCAGTTTCAGCGGAAGTGGTTCGCCCTCCTTGCCGGTGCCGTCTATCCAATGGAGCTTCCCCACACCGTAGCCGTTATTGGGGTCGCCGATTCCGTCGACGGATTTGACCGAGACCTTCACCAACCTGCCTTCGGTGGTTGTGGTGAGGCCGTCGAGAACCGTCTGCCGGGCACGGAGCAGTTCGGCACGGGTCACGACGCGAACTTTGACCTTCTCTTCTTTGCCGTGGCCGTTGGTGTGTTTGCCGCGGACGTTCACCTCGTACTCGCCCGCCGGGCACCCGGTCGGGGCCGTCAGCGTGCAGACGAACTCTGCTGCCTGATGTTCGGCCTGCACTACATCGAAGCGGGCCGGTTAAGCCTTCAGCGGCGCGGGAGCTTCGACTTCAACGGTCACGGTGCCCTGCTGCTCACGGCTGCCAGACCCACCCAGCCCGAACGCGGAGAACCGCCCGGCGGCGCGAATCCTCAGTTCGGCAGTGCCGTCGGGCATCAGAGCAACGACGCCGGCGTCGTTCGTGGCCCGCTCGAACGGCGGTTCCAGCTTCCCGGCAGTTGATTTCACTTTCAGTTCGAAGCTCTGCGAAGTGCAGGAGCAACCCGTAAACGAAAGGAGCAACGGCAGCCCGAGGAACGCCAAGCGACGTGACATGGGGCACCAGTGCGGCAAGGCGGTAACAGTGAAGTACACCCGACAGGAGTTGAACCTGTAACCCTCGGTTCCGAAGACCGATGCTCTATCCAGTTGAGCTACGGGTGCGGCTATGGGCAGTGTACGCGCCGCCCCGCGCGCCCACAAGCCCGCGTGGTCCGCCTATGGGTGTGCCGCTCTGACCACTCCACGTTCCGTGGCCGAATCTATGCCCTGCGCATCGATGCACATGCGGGGCCATGCCGCTCGCCATCGTCTCGCATCGAGGTCGGAGGGCGGGCGCGCGGTCAATGCCCGCGTTTCAAGAATGCCGCTCAGATCGGGCACGTCGCGACCACCGCGACAGGTTTGTCGACGGTGTACCGGCCCGGCACGCGCGTCGTGGTTCGGGCTCCATTCGTTCGACCTCACGCACGATGGATTCCGCTCGCCTTTCCCGCGTCTATGGTTTACAGTCGCTCACGCCGTCGCGCGTACACCACCCCCTCTCTACTCGAGCACCCCATGCCCAACCAGATTCGCGTGCTCGTCGTCCACGGCCCGATCACCACCTATGACCCGGCCGTCAGAAGTCGCCCGGCGCTCGATCAGGTCAACGACGCGATCCGCGGCGCGAACCAGATTTACCGCAACAGCGGGATCGATCAGGAACTCGTGCTGGCGGGGTTGGTCGGTGAACCGATGACGCGCGAGGAAGACGCCGCGATCGGGGGTACACTCGCCAACTACCCCGGCAGCTTCGCGACCCTGACACGGGATCAGGTGAGCCAACTGCAACACGGCCGCACGCAACCCGACCCGGAGCGGGTCCGGTTCCTGCTGGCCCGGTTACACGCGATCCGCAAGCAGTACTCCGCGGACTGCGTGTTCTTCTGGGGCGACGTGGGGGGCGGTGCCCGCGACTTCAACGCCCACCCGCGCGACGCCTACGCCACCATCGGGCGCTACTTCGACGCCATAACGGTCGCCCACGAACTGGGCCACCTTCAAGGGCTGTTCCACGAGGACGGGGCGACGATCCCGTACAACCGCTCGCAGCCGCGGTTCGCGACGATCATGTCGGTCAACGAGGCCAACGGCGGCCCCGACCCGCGCCCGGAGCAGATCCCGTACTTCTCGAACCCGAACGTGCGGTACAACGGCACACCGACCGGCATTGAGGGTATCTGGAACGAGGTCGATAAACTGCGCTGGAGCGGGCTGTCGTTCCCGAACTTCCGCAACCGGCTGGACGAACCGTTCGTGCCGCGCGTACAGATGCAGAGCGCCGCGGACGTGTCGTTCGCGCCCGGCGGCGTGATCTGGGCCGTCGACGCGGCGGGCTGCCCGTGGGAGTGGGTCGGGTTGGATTGGGTCGCGCGCCCGCTCCCGAACGGAACCCAAGCGAAGCAGGTGTCGGCCGGCTCGCGGACGAACGTGTGGTGCCTTGACACCAACGGGAAGCTGTGGAAACTCCACGGGGGCAACAGTTGGAACATGCCGCTGCCGCGCGCGTGGGGGTCGCACCTCGCCACCGGGCACGACGGCACCGTCTACCACGTCGGCACCGGCAACACGCTCTGGTCGTTCGATCAGAACGGCGGGAACGTCCAATAGACTCGTTGCGCAATAGGTGTTGGTTCAGTCGCACTTCGGCCAGACGATCCTGTGTGGTCGTTACCCGTACATCCGGTTGTGGAGTCCGGCGACGTTCTTCATCATCACCGTGTG
>VGZJ01000083.1 GCA_016872595.1 Planctomycetota bacterium | reverse complement strand
TGGCCAGCCCCACGGCCCACTGCGGTACGGCGCGCCGGCGCGCCGGCCGCGCGAGTTGTGGTTCGGCGTGCGGGGCCGAGGCGCGCGCGAGGAGCGCGTCGAGCCGGGCGCGTGCCTCCGGGTTCGGGGACGGAACGAGGTGGGCCGCGGCGACATCGACGCGCGCCAGTTGGTCGAACCGGGCCGCGCACCGCGGGCACCGCGCGAGGTGCCGGGCCACGCGCTCCGGCAACTCGGCGGCCGTGCGTGCGGCGAGTACCCACGGTTCGGCGGCGGCGCAGGTCATGGGTTCGGGGGGTTAAGGAACCGGTCGAGGGCGCGGGCCAGTTGCCGGCGGGCTTCGCACACCCGCCAGCGGGCCGTGTCCTCGGTCGTGTCGAGGACGCGGGCGATCTCGGAATACGGCAACGTCTCGTGGGTCCAGAGCAGGTACGCTTCGCGGTACGGCGCGGGCAGGGCGGCGAGCGCGGCCCGCAGGGCCGCGGCCCCTTCACCGGCCTCGGCCAACTCCGCCGGGCCGGGCGAGGGGTCCGGCGCATCGGGCACCTCGGTGGGGGCCGCGCGCCGCGCCCGGTGCGCCGCGAGGAACTCGTTCCGCGCGATGCGGAACAGCCACACGCAAAAGGTGCCGTCCGAGCCGAGCCGGGCCAACCCCGCCCACGCCTTGAGGAACGTCTCTTGCGCGAGGTCTTCGGCGGCGTGGGCGTTCTCGGTCAGGCCGGCGAGCCACGCGCGCACCGGGTTCCAGTACCGGTCGACCAGCGCGGCAAAGGCCGCCCGGTCGCCGGCCCGCGCCCGGCGCACGCACTCCCGCTCCCGCTCAGTCTCCACGCTGGCCGCCCGTGTTGCTACCCGACAGATGCGCCGCGCCCGCGGCTGTGAGAAGTGTTCTCGAAAAAATCCGCCCCGCTACTCGTCGTCTTTCAGCAACTCCGGCTTCCCGAACTGGCTGAGGTCGATGTTGCCGCGGAGTTCGCCCTCGGCGAGCTTGAGGCGCGTTTCCAGTTCGCGCAGTTTCGCTTGAATGATTTCCAGTTTCGTTGAAGACTCGTCGCGGGGCTTGTAGCGCGGCACTTCGGGGTAGCCCAGTTGTCGCTGGAGCGCCGCGAACAGGTACAGCGGGTCGCGCTTGCGGCTCGCCTTCGCGATCTTCCCCTCCTTCTCGCCGAAGATCGGCGGCTGCGTCGGCTCGTAGTGCGGGTTCCGTCGGCGCTCGTCGGCAACGTGTAGCTCGGACCGCACGTACACCACATCGCAGAAGTCGATCTCGCCCACCTGCTTGCGCAGGTCATTGAAGTATTCGCGCCAGAGGTCGTCGTAGAACGGGTCGGCGATTAGGGCTTCGATGCCGTCGAGGTAGCCGAGGCGGTTCCGCGCGATGCACTCGAACTGGTACACGAACAGACCCTGCTTGGTGGGCGCGGCCGCGCGGTACGTGGCCTCGCGCTCCAGCAGTAGGAACGCGGTAATCATCGGGAACCGCGACTTCTCGTCCTCGGCCTGCTTCACGACGAACGCTTGGAACGCGGTGAAGTAGTGCGGCAGCTTCGCGAATCCGGCCGCGAGCAACCCGGTGTGCTTCAGTTCGGCCGCGAGGAACTGCACCGCGTACGGCAATCGCGTACTCGACAGCAACTCATCGGCGACACGCATGAGCACGTCCTGAGCTGCCTGATTTTCGGCCATCTGCTCGCGCAGCGTGCGGAACAGGTACGCCTGCTCGACGTACTCCTCGCGCTCAAGAACGGTCGCGGTGATCATGGGTGTTCGAGCCAGAAGGATCGGTAATCGGATCACGAGCGCGCGGGCACTCCGTTCATGAGTTCCTTCGCGCGCGACTCACCGACAACTCTGATGAGTGCTTCAAACAGCTTCGTGCGCTCCTGTGCAGACGCGACCACGCCGGTCAGGAAGATACCGCCGCTGGATTTACGATGAACCTTGATCTCTTGGTACGCTGGGTCTTGTGCAAGAACGGGCTCAACCAGTTCGCGCTCGCGGAGGTATCGCTCGTGGTACTCGCGTTCTGTGGCCCGCGCACCACCGAAAAACATGCCGACCCCGAAGCAACAGCCGAAACAGGCGACTGCAATACTGACGAGGCCAACTCTCCGGTAGCATCGGTCCCTATCTTTGCGGCTCGTAGTTGGTAGTCGGTAGTCGGCCGCTTGCCACTCATGGGTTCACCTTGAAGCGGGTTGCTCGTCGTCGCGTGTCGGGTGCGGTCGTTCTGGGGCTGGCACCGCGACTTCATCACGCGACCGAGTTTAGGATGGTTTGTACTTGTGACGCGTTGGTTTCGCGCTTGACGTTGACCCAGCTCGTGTAAGGGCCGCCGCCAATGGAAATCTGCGGGTGCGACACCCAGAACCGGAGGCCCTGCGACTCAAGAACAGAGCGGACGCGCGTGATCTCGCCCACCGAGACGACGAGATACAGGTAGTCCTTGTCCTGATCGCGGACGCGGATCGGCTCTTTGGTTCCACCGTCGATCATGTGATAGCACCTCCCTTGCTCTGCTCATCGTACCGCACCGCGCGGCCCTGCGACAACGCTCACTCCCTGTCAAGAACGCCGCCGGGCGCCGGGCGGTTCAGCGAAATCTGGTCCGGCTGGCGCGACCCGTGCGGTTGTGCCGGGCGTGCCGCCGGCGCGCTTCGTGCCGGGTAGCGCCTTTGCGCCGGTCCCGCGGTTGGCGGGCACGGGAACATTGGGGCGAACTGATGATGCGCCCTGTTGCGACCGCCGCGCATCGCGCACATTTCAGCATGTGTGGCGGTCGACCCGACCCGCACACCGATCGACGTGCGCCGAAGATCAACATCGCGGGGACGTGACTCATGAGGAAGCAACTGGGGCTATGGCTGCTCGCGCTGGGCGGGCTTGCGGGCCTCGCGGAACCGGCCCGCGCCGGCCACTGCGGGGCCATCAAGTACCCGCGCCGCTGCGTGACCCCCGACCAGTGCGCCCCGCCCGCCGCGAGCACCGTTCACTATCAGGCGGTGTACGAGAACCACCAACAAACCTGCATGCGCCCCGTGTACCGCACCGAGTACACGCCGGAGACGTACACCACGCACCGCACGGTGCGCGAGACTAATTACGTTACCGAGAAGTACACGGTGCAGCGCCCGGTCGTCGAGCACTTCGACACCGTGCGCACCTACACCGTGATGCGCCCCGTGTACGAGACGCACTACCAACAGCAGCAGTACACCGTTCTGCGGCCCGTCACGCGGACGTTCCAAGTCGCGATCCCGTACAGCACGTTCCGCAAGGAAGTGGACCACCACGTCCGCGACGTGTGCCAAACGGTGTGGAAGCCGTGCGTGCAGGAGTACACGGTCGCCATTCCGTACTGTGTGATGCGCCCGGTCGTGGAGGAGCACACGCGCACCTACAACTACGTCGTCAACCGGCCCGTGACCGAGCACTATCAGGTGCCGGTGAACTACACCGTGATGCGCCCGGTGTACGAACAGCACGTGCGCGAGATCCCGTACACGACCTACCGCGTCGTCCGCGAGCCGTACTGCGTCGAGGTGCCGTACACGACGTACCGCAAGGAGATCGAACAGCACGTGCGCGAGGTGCGGTACACGACGTGGCACACGGAGACGCAGCAGTACCAAGTCGCGATCCCGTACTGCACGGTGCGCCCGGTGTACGAAACGCAATCGTACTGCGTGCCGGTGACGACGTACCGCACCGAGGTCGATTACGTGCCGCAGACCCGCGTTCACTACGTCACCGAGCCGGTCGTGACCGAGCGCGTCGTGAAGGTGAACAGCGGGCGCTGGGAGACCGTGACCGAGTACGTGCCCGGCCCGGTCGTCACTCGCATCTCGCGCTCGCCCGGCACGTGCGTGTTCGACCCCTGCACCTGCACCAGCCGCTACGTGCCCGGGTGCCTGACCCGCGAAACGGTCCAGTGCCCCGGCCGCACGGTTTGCAAGAAGGTCTGGGTTCCGCAGGAAGAGTGCCGCGTCGTGCGCGAGTGCCGCACCGTCTGCAAGCCGGTCTGCACCACGGTTCAAGTGCCGGTGTGCCGCAAGGTCGCCCAGACAGAGATGCGGACCTGCTCGCGCACCGTGTGCACGATGGTGAAGGAAGAGCACGTGCGCTACGAGACGCGGACCCGCTGCTACAAGGTGCCGGAGGAGTGCGTGAAGCACGTGCCCTACACGACGTGCCGCATCGTGCCCGAACAGCACACGCGCACCGAGACGCGATACCGCTGCTACACTGTGCCCGAGCACCACGTTCGCCACCAGTGCTACACGACCTGCCGCATGGTGCCCGAAACGCACTGCAAGATGGTGACGCGGACCCGGTGCTACACGGTGCCCGAAGTGAAGACCGTGTGCGTGCCGTACAAGACGGTGCGCTACGAGAAGGAAGAGCACGTCCGCTACGTGACCCGTCGCCACTGCCAACTGGTGCCGGAACAGGTGACGCGGCAGGTCCACTACACGACGTGCCGGCTGGTGAAGGAGGACCACGTGCGCTACGAAACGCGCTGCGTGACCGAGCGCGTGCCCGAAGTGTGCGTCCGCGAGGTGCCGGTGCGGACGTGCCGCCTCGTGCCCGAAGAGCGCCACTGTGTGGTGCGCCAGTGCCGCGTCAACTACGTGTGCGAGGAGCGCGTCCGCTGCGTGCCGCATACCACCTGCAAGGTGGTCGCGGAGCAGCACTGCCGCATGGTGCCGCGGACCACTTGCACGATGGAGCCGTACACGGTGAACTACTGCGTCAAGCGCTACGTCCCGGTGTGCGTGCCCGCGTGCCCGTAATCGCGACGAGGGTGTAAGCCCGGATTGGCGAGCGGGGGGCGCAAGCCCCCTGTTTGTTTTTTGTTCTCATCTCATCGCAGCAGCGCGCGGCCTTCGGCCGTGACCTTGCTCAACTCCAAGACGGTCGAGCGCATCTGCGCGTTCAGCGCGCGAATCTCCGCAATCTTGTGTTCCGTCTGCGCGCGCATCGCGTCGAGCTTGATGACTTTGTAGATGTCGCGTGCCAGCGCCACCTGTTGATCCATCTTCTTGACGTTCTCGCCGGCCTCGCGCAGTACCGCGGTCCAGTTCTTCGCGAGGGCGTTGTTCTTGGCGAGCGCCGCCTCGCGCATGTCCTTCGTCTGGATCGATTTCGCCATCTCGTCCATCTTCTTGAACCGCTTGTCGCCGGCCTTGATGACGCTGTTCAACTCGCTCTTGAGGCGGTTCACTTCCTTCTCGATGCCGTCCCAGCGCTTCTTCCACTCCTCCGCGAAGGCGTCGCTCGCGGCCGGCGAGGTCGGCACAGCGCAGTTGGCGTACTCGCCCTCCAGCGCGTCCATCTTGGCCTGCGCCTTCTGGCGGTTCTTCTCAAAGCGGTCGATGGCCGCGAGCGGGTCGTCGTCGCCGCACCCGGTCGCGGCGAACGGCATGAGCAAGCCCAGCGCGATGCTGAGCGTTCGCGTCGAAGGGGCGGCGCACATGAAAGAACTCCTCGGGGTGTATCGGCGCTTACCAGCAATACGCGGCCCGCGGCCGGACATTTGGAACAATCCGCGCCACCGGAACCGCGCCCGAAAGGTGTTTTTTCTTGTCACAGGGGCGCGCCCCGGGGATACGGGGAGCGAACGAGCCACCCCACACGGAGAAAGAGCCATGTCCGCTCGCACGCTGCTCGCCCTGTTCGCCCTCGGTTTCGCCGCAGCCTCGATCGCGCCCGCGGCCCCGCCGCCCGGCCCGCCGTGGCCGACCAACCGGCCGCAAGGCGGCACGCGCTCAGCCGCCGAAGCGCCCGCGAAGTCGTTCGCCGTCGCGGAGGTGTCGGAGAGTGCCGGCGGTCTGGTCGTTGTCGTCTCGGCCCGCGCCGCCGTCGCGAAGCCGAAGGCCGGGCAGGAGTACGAACTGTCGTACCAGCTCCGCGTTCACACCGCGAAGGGTGAAGCCGGCCCGCTGCTCGGCACCAAGCAGTTCCCGAAGGGCGTCGCCCTGAACGTCCGCACGGTGAAGTGCGAACACGACTGGATCGAGTTCTACGAGACGTTCGACGTGACCCGGAAAGACCTCAGCGGCATGACGAACCTGCCGGGTACCGAGAAGGGCGGGACCGTGTTCGTCCGCGTCGAGCCGCACCTGTTCGACGTGTCCGCGAACGCCTTCCTCACGCCGGTTCGCACCCCGGCCGCGGTGCTGGTCGCCTCGGTCGCCCCCGGCGGGCGCGTGTTGGAACTGCGGCCGGTGAGCGAGTGGCTGGTCGGCTGGACCGGCTCCGCGGCCGACGCGAAGTCGGCCCTCGCGCGGCTCGCGGAGTTGGACGAGTGGGACCCGACCTTCAACCGCATCGAGGGCGCGTTCGCCCGCGTGCTGACCTCCGAGACGGCGCACCCGGGCGCGAAGGCCGAGTTCGTCCGGGCGCTCGACGCGAAGCGCCTCAACTGGAAGTCGTACTGGGACGTTCGCAAGGCGGTAGAGGCGCTCGCGGCCGGGCCGGACGGCGAACTGAAGGCCGCGGCGCGGGCCAAGCTCGACGAAACGAAGTAACCCCCTCGCTACACTACCCCCATCGCGAACCGCTGGGGGTAGTGTCATGTCGTTCGACCCGCACCTCTCGACGCGCGCCGCCATCAGCGCGTACTTCGCGGCCTGCGCCGAGCGCTTCCCCGATGTGCCCGCGAAGGTCGAAGCGTTCTTCGCCGCGCCGTCGCTCGAGACGGGCAAGCAACTCCTGCGCACGTACTTCCGCAACCACACGGTCGGCGACATCGGCTCGCTGCGCATGGCGACCGCCGCGTTCGCCGACAAGCGCCTCGTACGCGCCGTCGTGCAGTCCGTTCTCGACGACGAGGGCGCGCTCGCCGGTGTCGCGGCCCGGTCGTACCCGCACCCCATCGGCTTCGATAAGCTCGTGCTCGACGACGACCGCGCGACCGGCTTTAAGTTCCGGCTGCACGTGTACTGGCGCGGCGCGAACTTCGCTTCACTCGAACGGCTCCACCTGCACCGCTTCGAAATGGCCTCGGCCATCGTGACCGGCGAGCTGACCAACCACATCTGGCGCGTGGTGAAGTTCGACCCTGCCAACGGGCTGCTGGCGGGCGTGAACGTCGCGGAGCCGGACGCGGCCCGCGTGGACACGCGCCGCGTGATGCCCGCCTACGCCGGCTACAGGCGTGACGAAGCCGGCGAACTGCGCAAGACCTACTTGGGCGAGGCGACGTTGGAGCGCGGCCCGTCCGAGACGTTCACGTCTGGAGATGCTTACGCACAGGTACTCGAAGACGCGCACTTCGTGGAGACGAACGCCGAAACAGGGTTCGCCAACGGTGACTTCTGCTCCACGGTGTACATTCACGGCCCGTCGCTGACCGACCGCGCCGGGCGCGCGCTGCCGGTCCTGTTCGAGGACGCGCGACTGGCCGACGACAACGCGAAGATCGGCACGATCCCGGCGATCCCGGTGGACGCGCTCCGCGCGTGCCTCGTCCGATATCGCGACACACTCGACGAGATCCTCAAGTTCTACGACTGGCTCTATCACCCTAAGCACGGCCGCAACCTGTCGGTCGGGATGGTCGCCGGCTACCTCCTGTGCGAGCACTTCCGCACGCCGCACGCCATCGACGTGTTCGAGCGCCGTTACGACGAGTGCAAGGACGTGCTGGCCCGGCACGAGCGCGCCGTGCGCGATCAGCTCGACGGCCGCGCGCCGCGCTGCGACGGCGACGACCGCACCGCGCGCTACGTCGCGCTCCTCTTGGCGAAGGCGCACGCCCACCCCAGCGGGCCGCGCGCGTGGCTCGACGATTACGGAAGCCTCTCGCGCGAGATGTGGCGCTACTTCGGCGCGATCCGCGGCGAGGTGAATCCGCGGATTACCGTTCTGAAGCCGATCTGGGACGGCGTCGTGAAGCGGAAGCTCCCCGGTGGGATGCACCACGGACACATCGGGGCCATGATCGAGGCCGCGTTCGACGCCAACGCCATCGCGCTGAAGCACTTCGAGTCGGTGTTGGAAGCCGTTCACAAGGACGAGCACAACATCACGAGCGCCGCGGATGCCGAGATCGAGGGCGCGATTCTCAAGGTGCTGCGGGCGCACTTCCCGGCGTACCGCTTTTACGGCGAGGAGGCGGGCGACGCGGACGCCAGTGCGCCCGCGCCCGGCGCGAAGCGGTTCCTCGTGGACCCGCTCGACGGCACGCGCAACTTCCTCGGTCGCCGCGCCGAGTTCAGCACGGCCATCGCCTGCCAAGAGTGGACCGGGACCGCGTGGGTGACGACCGACGGCGTGGTGGCGCACCCGGCCAGCGGGCGCATCTTCTGGGCCGAGCGCGGCGCGGGCGCGTTCGTGATCGAGCGCACCGACCACGAGCACCGGGCGACGGCGCGCCCGCTCGCGGTGGCCGACGCCAACCCGCTGCGGCACCAGCTCATCGACTTCTCCGCGCGCGGCTTGGGCGTCGAGTGCCAAACGGCGGTGTTCCGCGAGCTGGTGTCGCGCAACGCGGCGCTGCGCAACAGCGGCTCGGTGGCGCTGATCCTCGCGCACATGGCCGGGGCCGGCGGGTGCGGCACGATCCTCACGGCGAACGATTACGACGTGGAGGCCGGGCTGCTGATCGCGCGCGAGGCCGGCGCGACGGTGTCGCAGGTGGCGTTCCCCGCGGGCACCGGCACGCGCACCGCGACCGTGGCCGCCGCGGACGCCCGCGTTCACGCCGCACTCGTCGAGGTGCTGACGACGGCGCTGGCCCGGCACGGGGCCGAGTAGGGAAGAATCCGCGTGCGGGGCGTGCGGCCGGTGGGTACTATCGCTACACTTCTCCACGACCGACCGAACACTCGCAACCGAAAGGGCTTCCATCGTGGCGACCGATACCGCTACTTCCGCTGCGCCCGCACCGGCCCCGACCGGCCACCCGACCGGGTTCTGGTTCTTTTTCTGGGGCGAGTTCGCGGAGCGCTGCTCGTACTACGGCATGCGCGCGATCCTCGCGCTGTACATGACCGAGCGCCTCGGCGTGGACAAGAAGGACGCCGGCACGTTCATGTCGCTGTTCATCGCCGCGTGCTACTTCTTCCCGCTCATCGGCGGGTACCTCGCGGACAACTTCTTCGGAAAGTACTGGACCATCGTGGGGTTCTCGGTGCCCTACGTCGTGGCCCAGTTCATCGTGGGCATCGAGAACAAGTACACGGTGTTCGGGGCGCTGGCCTTACTCGCGATGGGGTCCGGTGTCATCAAACCCAACATATCAACGCTCATGGGCCTCACCTACGACCAGCAGAGGCCCGGACAGGACCAGTTGAGAACGAGCGCGTTCTCGTGGTTCTACATGTCGATCAACATCGGTGCGGCACTGTCGCAGTTCGGGATGCCGTGGCTGCGCACCGAGTACGGGTACAAGATCGCGTTCCTGTTGCCGGCGGGCCTGATGGCGATGGCGCTCATCATCTTCGCACTGGGTAAGAAGCACTACGCGAAGGAGAAGATCCTCAAGAAAGTCGTGGGCGACCCCTCCACGCCGTTGGAAAAGGGGAAGACCGTTACCGGGATCGAGGTCGAGTACCAGATCGTCACGCCGGAGGAAAAGGAAGCCGAGCGGAAGATGAAGATGCAGGTGTTGGGCCGTATCGGGCTGCTGTTCCTCACGGTCATGTTCTTCTGGGCCATCTTCGACCAGTCGGCCAGTACGTGGATCTTCTTCGCCGACACCTACATGGAATGCACGCTGTTCGGCATCCCGGCCTCGGCCGACGCGATCCAAGCGTTCAACCCGGTGTTCATCATTCTGCTCGTGCCGGTCAGCGTCTGGCTCTTCAAGTCGTTGGAAAAGAAGGGGTACAGGGTCAAGGCGACGCACAAGATGACGGTGGGGTTCATCTTGACCGGCTTGAGCATGGTCATCATGGCCGTGTCCGGGTTCCTCGCGGGGAAGAAGCAGGACATGGTGAAACTCACTACCCCCGAAGGGTCGCTCGTGCTGCCGATGTGGGAACAGAAACTCGACAGCGTGAGTGGCACCGCGACCGCCGGCACCGAGGTGCAGATCGCCGCGACCGACTTCATCTACGACAAGGACAAGAAGAAGCTGACCTTTAAGAACGGGAAGCTCATCCTCAAGGGCGGGCGCGAGGTCGCCTTCAGCGGCGGGCGCATGACGATGAGCGGCGCGCCGGACGCTAAGGGCTTCACCGACGGCGGCGTCGCCGAGCCGCTGATGAAGTCGGCCGAGGCGATTGCCAAGATCAAGCCGGACCCGGAGAAGGACACGGCCACGCTGGAGGTGGTCGATTGGGTGAAGCCGGCCGAGCGCGTCACCGTGTGGTGGCAGGTGTTCGCGTTCCTCATCATCACCATCGCGGAAATCCTCATTTCCGTGACCGGGTTGGAACTGGCGTTCGTGGCCGCGCCGCAGAGCATGAAGAGCTTCGTGACCGCGTGCTGGCTCGCGGTCGTGTTCCTCGCGAACCTGCTCATCAACGCCCCCATCACGCGGCTGTACCCGCTAATGGAACCGGGCGTGTACTTCGCGATGCTCGCCTTCGCGATGGTCTTCGTGACGATGGTGTTCATCCCGGTCGCGGTGTTCTTCAACAAGGGGATGGAGAAGCAGCGCGCGGAAGAGGCCGCGGCAAAGGCCTTCGAGGAAGGCAGGCAGAAGCAGGTTGACGGCTTCTAGCGCCCGGCAGAACCACATTCGTAGCCGCGTGCCGCAGGCGGGCGCCCCCTGTTGAGGGAGCGCCCGCCTGCGGCACGCGGCTAACTTTGTCTTCGACCCCAAGCTACCGCACCGCCAGTTGCACCAGTACCACGGCCAGCAACCCAATGCTGATGACGCCGTTGACGTGAAAGAAGGCCCGGTTCACGCGGGTCAGGTCATCGGCGCGAACGAGGCTGTGCTCGTACACCAACAGCGCGCCCACCGCGACCAAGCCCGCGACGAACACCCCGCTCAGGTGCGGCGACGCGAAGTACAGCCCCACCAGCATTCCGAACATGACCGCGTGGCACACGGCCGCGATGCGCAGGCTCGCGCGGACGCCGAACCGCGCCGGGACGCTGTGCAGCCCCGTCTCCGTGTCGAACTTCGCGTCTTGGCACGCATACAGGATGTCGAACCCGCTGACCCAGAACGCCACCGCTCCGCCGAGCAGCAGCGGCACGGGCATGTCCACGAACCCGCGAATCGCGATCCACGCCGCTACCGGCGCGAGCATCAGCGCCGCACCCAGCCAGAAGTGCGCGAGGCTGGTGAACCGCTTCGCCAAAGAGTAGCCCAACACGAAGAGGAGCACTGGCCCGCTCAGGTATAGTGGCCACGGGTTCGCCGGGTCGCGCAGTTGGAAGAGCAGGGTGGCGGCCACGAACGCGGCGCAACACAGCAGCGTGAAGCCCCACACGACGGCGACCGACAGCGTGCCGGCGGGCAGGTGCCGGGCGACGGTGCGCGGGTTCCGCGCGTCGATGTGCCGGTCGGCGACGCGGTTGAAGGCCATCGCCGCGCTGCGGGCGAATACCATGCACAGCAGCACGCCGGCGAGGTCGGGCCAGCGGAACGGCTCGTCGGCCCACGCCAGCGCCGCCGCCAGCAGCGCGAACGGCAGCGCGAAGATCGTGTGGCTGAACCGGATCAGCTCCAGCAGCTTGCGTGCGACGGAGGGCATGGCGGTTCTTTGTATTGCCGGGACAGGCTGGAAGCCTGTCCGACAGAGAACCGCGGCGCGGCGGTTTCGCGCAACACGCGGCTTGCGGCTTGCGTACAATGGGGCATCTCGTTCCGCGGAATATCCCCATGCGCGTTCTCACCGCGATCCCGGTTTACAACGAGGCCAAGCACGTTCGCGACGTACTGGCCGAGGTGCGCCGGTACTCGCCGGACCTTCTCGTTGTCAACGACGGCTCCACCGACGGCACCGCTGAACTGCTCGACCGCGAACCGGACCTGCACCGCATCGACCACGCCACGAACGGCGGCTACGGCGCGGCGCTCATCTCGGCGTTCGACTTCGCCCGGTGCCGCGACTTCGACGTGCTGGTGACGATGGACTGCGACGGCCAGCATGAACCGTCGCGCATCCCCGTTCTGCTCGAATCGATCCACGACGCGGACATCGTGTCCGGGTCGCGCTACTTCCGCGACTTCCGCCAAGACACGCCCGCGCCGACCGACCGGCGGTTCATCAACGCCATGATCACTCGCGAGATCAACGCCCGTTACGGCCTGAACCTCACCGACGCTTTTTGCGGGTTCAAGGCGTACCGGCGTGAGGCGCTCGCCAAGCTGCACATCACGGAACGCGGGTGGGGGATGCCGCTGCAACTGTGGGTGCAGGCCGCGCGCGCCGGGCTACGGGTGAAGGAGATCGGCGTACCGCGCCTGTACCTCGACCCGAACCGCGCCTTCGGCGGTGTAATGAACGACCCCGAACAGCGCCTTGCGTACTACCGCGACGTACTGGCCGCGGCCGAGCGCGGCGCGCGCGTCGCGTGCCCGGGGGCGTGCGGATGAGCCGCCGGTTCCGCGCCCCCACCGCGCACGGCGAAGTGCTGGCCGACCCGCCCTTCGAGGCGCTCCCGGCGCTGGTCGAAGCCAACCGCCGGTTACTCGACCGTACGGACGTGACCATAGGCGGGCTTCCGCTGCGCGACCTGCGCAAGCTCGCGCGGCGCGAAGCGCTGGGATTGGTGGATGACGTTAGTCGCGAGCCGAAGGCGAGCGCGTCGCCGGGCGCGCCCCTCCTGCTCACCGGCCACCAACCGGAGCTGTCGCACCCCGGCGTGTGGGTGAAGAACTTCGCGCTCAACGGCCTCGCGCGCAAGCTCGGCGGCGTCCCGCTACACCTCATCGTCGATAACGACACGCTCAAAAGCACCACGATCCGCGTCCCGGTGTTCCGCGAAGGCGACCCGGCTTCCGTGCGGCAGGAGAGCGTCGCGTTCGACACCTTCGATGGCGAAGTGCCTTACGAAGACCGCGCGGTTCAAGATGCAGCGCTGTTCGGTGCGTTCGCGGATCGCTTCTTGGGGGTGCGCGCAAACAACATCGGCGAAGCCTTCACCGCGGCGCGGCGCGCGCGCGAACGTGCGTGGGGCTGCGATAACCGCGAGTTGCCCGTCAGCAGGCTATCGCAGACGAAGGCTTTTCAGCTATTCGCCGCTGAGTTGATCGACAATCGCACGCGGTTCCGCGCCGCCTACAACGCCGCGATTCGCGCCTACCGCGCGGTGAACGGCGTCCGCAGTGCGCACCACCCGGCCCCGGAACTGGCGGAAGATGAAGTTCCCCTATGGGAGCAGATGCCGGGCGGTCGTCGTCGGCTTCGCGGAGTGACGATGGACATCACCCCGAATCGCCTTCGCCCGCGTGCCCTCACGCTGACGCTGTTCGCGCGCGTCTGTCTGGGCGACTTTTTCATCCACGGGATCGGCGGCGGGAAGTACGACGAGGTGACCGACGCCATCATCCGCGACTACTTCGGCATCGAGCCGCCCTCGTATCAGGTGCTCTCCGCGACGCTGCACCTGCCGCTGCCCACGTTCCCTTCGACCGCCGCCGACCTCGACCGTGCCAAGCGCCGCGTGCGCGATTTGCGCTGGAACCCGCAGGTCGCGCTGCCGCCGGGCGCGCTGACTGAGGCGCACGCGGCGCTGGCTGCCAACGAGCCGCCGCGCGGCGACCACGCCGCCCGGCGCGAGTGGTTCCGCGAGCTACAAGCGATCAAAGAGCAAATGCGGGTGCAGGTCGCGGGGGAGGTACCGGGTGAGGAAGCGGAGTTGGCGCGCGTGCGGAGCGAAGTCGCGGCGAACGCGATCCTGCGCCGCCGCGATTACCCGTGGGTGCTTTACCCGGAAGCGATGCTGAGAGCGTTTTTTCGGGGCTTTCTGTAGCCGGTCACATTGAGGCCGGTGCAGGCCGCGCGGCGAAACACCGGCCTCAATAAGGCCGGCTACAAAAGGCCGGTACTACTTCACCTTGCCGCGGATCATTTCTTCGGTGGCGTTCAGAATCTCGCTGATCTTCTCGTTGGTCACTTCGTCGATCTTCAGTTCCCAGCGCTGGACCATCCGGAGGCGGTTGTAAATCAGCACGGTCACGGGCACGTCACCGGCCACGCCGAACGCGGAGACGTACGGCGAAACCTTTGGGGCGAGGCCGAACGGCACGTTGTCGGCGACCACGACCTTCGCAAAGTCTTTGAGTTCTGTCACGTACAGGTCGCGGTTCTCGTCGTCCGGGTACTCCTTCGCCGCGATGACGGGCTTGTCGGGGTCGCCGCCGGGGAGCGCGACCGGCTTCGGGCCGCCTTCGAGCTTCAGGAACATCGCGAACGCGGCCATTTTGTCGGAGCGGTACTTCGGGATCAGCGTGTCGGTGCCCTTGATGAGCTTCCCGAGGCCGCTGGTTTCGTCCAGCCCTTTCAGGTCCGCGCGAACGAAGATGGCGACGACGGGCGAGAGGCCGTTTTCGCACACGAGGCAGTGAATGGTGCCGGTCCGGTTCCGCGGGTCGGTACCCTCGGTGCCGTCGACGTTCTTCACCTTCTGCTTGTAGCGATTATCGACGACGAGCTGCGCGCGGAACGGTTGCGGCACGACGTTGGCGCGGCCCGCGCCGCGGGCGAACGACGCGGCCCCGGCCATTGCGGTGTCGGCCGGGGTGGGCGCGGCGGGGGCCGGAGGTTGGTCTTGCGCGCCCGCAAGGGCCGCGCCCGCCAAAACGCCCAGAGCCAGCGCCGCGTGCCGGATCGTCATAACCGCACCTCTCGCGGGTCCGCAAGTTTGCCAGCTATTAGCGTGACGGCGCGCGGGGACCGCGTCAAGGCTCTGGCGTGCGAAGTGCGCCAACTTCGCCCCGCGAAGTACCAAGTTTGGGGCGCGTGCGACCAACGCCGGGCGCGCCCGGCGCGTTTCCCGCTTGCCGGGGCGCGGTTCGGGCCGCTAGCATTGGGCAAACGACCTTTTTCCGCGCGCGCCGCAGTCGCCGGCATTTCGCCAATCGGTTTCGGGCCGGTCGTCGTCGTAACTGGTAGGAGGATATGGCCAAACCCGGCGCGCCACCGATCGTGCGGCCGAGCGCGGGCACGGACCCCGCCGCACCCGCACCCGCTGTCGGCCCGCCGAGCGCGGGAAACCGACCCGGTCCCGCCGCGCCCGCCGACCCCGGCGAGGCCCTCGTCGCCACCTTTAATGCGGTGCGCGACGAACTGGTCAGCACCCTCCTGTATTTGTTAGGGAACGCCGACGACGCGCAGGACGCGGCGCAAGAGGCATTCCTCAAGTGTTGGCGGGCGCGGGCCACCGTGCCCGACGTTCAGAACCTGCGGGCGTGGATCTTCCGCGTCGGCCTGAACGCCGCCAAGGACCACCAGCGCTCCGCATGGAACCGCAAGAGCCGCCCGCTCCCGGAGGACGACGTGATGCTCCCCACGCGGGACGACGGCCCCGGAACCGCGGTCGAGGATCAGGAAACCCTCGACCGGCTCCGTCACGCCATTACCGAGTTGCGCCAAGACGAGAAAGAAGTCTTCTTGTTGCGGCAGAACGGTGACCTCACCTATGAGCAGATCGCCGAAATCCGCAACGCCCCGGTCGGCACCGTGAAAACGCAAATGCGGACCGCGCTCATTAAATTGAGGAAAGTGCTCAACCCCGCCGGGGCCGATCAGAGTGAGGAGTGAGGAGAGAAGAGTGAGGAGTTAGGAGTGAAGACGGATGAGCGCGCGAGCCGCAGGCGAGCGCGCCTTAACCCCAAAGATGATGATGAACTGCCAACACTGCCGAACGCTGCTGCTCGATCACCTGTACGGCCTGCTCGACGGGGCGGAAGCCGCGGGCGTTGACGCGCACCTCGCGTCGTGCCCGACGTGCGCCGCCGCCCGCGCCGAGACCGGGCGCGTGCAAGGGCTGATCGCCCGCGCCGCCAAGTCCGCGTTCCCCCAAACCAAGTTCGAGCCGCCCGCGCCGAAGCCCACAAAGGCCCCGGCGCGCGCGCCGGCTAAGCCCGCGGTGCTGGCGTTCCCCGCGCCGGCGAACACGCCGTCGCGCACGCTGCGCCGGGTCGCCGCCGCGCTGCCGTGGGCCGTCGCCGCCGCGGTGCTGCTCGCCATCCCCGGAACCGTCGTGCCGGTGCTGGGCATCTTCGACGCCGCCGCGAAAGCCAACCGCAGTGCCGAGAGCGCGAGGGCCGAGGCCGCTACCGCCGAAACCGTCGCCGCCACCCTGCGCGGCAGGCGCGACTCCGCGCTCACCGATGCGCGCTTCAAGCTCACCACTGTGGAGCAGGCCCAAGCGTCCATTCTCAACCAGTGGGTCGAGGCGCAAAAGGCCGCGACCCTCGCCGCCGCCAACCGCAAGCTCAACATCGACGTGTACAAACCCCAGACCGTGCAGCCGGGCGCGCCCAACGACTTCCTCGTCGTGGTCCGCGACAGCCGCGAGAACTGGGAGCTGGACGGCAAGCGCATGGTCGCTGAGGTCCATGCCGTCGATTCCAGCGACGCTGTGATCTTCAGCCAACGGATCGACACCGAGCGCAAGGGCGACGCGCACCCCCTCCGGCTCCCGGCCGCGGCGTGGGCGAAGGTGAAGCCCGAAGCGGAACTGTTCCTCGTCGTCGCGCAAGTGGACGAGAAGACCGGGGCGCGCACCGAACTGCAGGAGAAGGTGAAGCTCGCCGGCCCCGTGTTCGCCACGCTGCTCGTTACCGACAAGCCGACGTACCGGCCCGGCGAGCGCCTGTTCTTCCGCTCGCTCACGCTCGACCGCATCACGTTCAAGCCGCCGACGCGCGACCAGATCCTCAAGTACGAACTGCTCGACGCCAGCGGCCGCCCGGTGCCGGGCCTCCACACCGTGGGCACCACCGACCTCGTGCGCGTCGGGGCCGACGGGAGCGTGCAGCCGGTGCGCGCCGACGGCAAGCCGGTGCGCGGCGTCGGCTGCGGCGAGTTCGTCCTCCCCGCAAACCTCGACGACGGCGACTACAAGCTCGTGCTGCGCGAACAGCAACACCCCGGCGGGTTCCCGGCTACCGTGCCCGTGCCCGTGTCCCGCGCGGTGAAGGTCCGCGCCGGCACCACCGACACCTACCGTAAGTTGATCGGTTTCTCCGGGCGCGCCGCCTACGCCCCCGGTGACACCGTCGATGCGTGGGCCGAACTGTACTTCCAAGACAAGCCGGTCGCGAAGGCCGCGGTCGCCGCGGTCGCGCTGGAGATCGACGGCCGCGAGGCGGTCGGGGCGGAGTTCACCAAGGAGACCACCGCCGACGGCCGCGCCGGGGTGCGGTTCAAGCTGCCCGCCGAAGTGCTCGACGGCGACGTGCGCCTCAAGGTCACGTTCCGCACGCCGCACGGCGAAGAGAACGTCGCCGAGCGCGTGCCCGTGGTCGGCAACCGGCTCGCGGTCGAGTTCTTCCCGGAGTGCGGCGACAACCTCGTCGCCGGCGTGCCGTGTAAAGTCTACGTTCGGGCCACCACGCCCGCGGGCCAAGCGGTCGACATTCGCGGCGTCGTCACCGACGGCCGGAAGGTGCTGGCGAACGTCGAGTCGCTGCGCGACAACGGCGAACCCGGCGCGAACCGCGGCCTCGCCGCGTTCACCTACACGCCCGAACTGGGCACGCGCGTCTGGCTCAAGCTCGACGCGCCCGCGACCACCTACGCCCCGATCCTGCCCGGCGTGCCGGTGGCGAACGCGCAGGTCGCGCTCCTCGGCGGCGCGGGCGCGACCGCGACCCGCACCGGGTTCTTCCTGCCCACCCCGCAGGCCGAGGGCGTGGTGATGTCGGTGCTCGACCCGATCACCGCGCCCGGCGAGCCGATCCGCGTGCAGCTCCACACGGTCGGCCGGCCGCGCGTGCTCGTCGTCGGTGCGTACACCCGCGGCAAACTCAGTGACACGCAGAAGGTGCAGATCGAACCGGACGTGCCGCAGATCGTGAAGCTCATGGCCGGTCCGGACCCGCGCGGCGGCGTCGTTCGCATCACCTGCTTCGAGGAACCCGAAGAGCGGCCGGGCGCGCCGAAGGGCGACCTGAAGCCGGTCGCCGAGCGCCTCGTGTTCCGCAAGCCGGGCGAGGTGCTGAACCTCGCGATCACGACCTCGAGCGCGAACCCGGCGAACGCCCCGGCGGTGCCGGTCGCGCCCGGCGCGCCCCCCACGTTCACCGCGGGCAGCCCGCTCAACCTGTCGATCCTCGCCACCGACGAGAAGGGTGGCCCGGCCGCGGCGGTGCTGTGGGCCGCGGCGCTCAACACCGGCGTCGCGCCCGGCCCGAAGGACCGCAAACTGCCGACGCACTTCCTCCTCGCGGGCGAAGTGAAGAACCCGGACGACCTCGAACACGCCGACTTCCTGCTGACCAACCACCCGAAGGCGGCGGAAGCGCTCGACCTCGTGCTCGGCACTCAGGGGTGGCGGCGGTTCGCCGAACAAGCCCCCCCGCAACTGCCGATGGGCGGTCGGCCCGCGCCGAACGTCGGCGCGGCCGACCCGGACCTCGCGCGGCTGATGATCCAGAACGGGCAGTACCGCGTTCACACCGAGCCGGCCCCGGTGCGCGACCAGCGCGACATCGACCAGAAGTTCGCGCCGCGGTACGAATCGGCGACGAAGGCGGTGGCCCTCGCCCGTGCCGCGCTCGACGAGACCGCCGCCGAGCGCGCGCGTGACGCCGAGATCATTGCCCGCGCCGCCACCGCCGCGACCGAAGCGAACCGCACCGCGACCAAAGAAGCCGAAGCCGCGACCGCCGCGGGCGAGCCGGTGCGCCGGTTCCGCGCCAACGCGTGGCTCGGCGTGATCGGCCTCGGCGCGCTGGCCCTGTGCTGCGGGTTCCTCGCCGTCGCGCGGCCCGCGGGCCGGTTCCCGCTGGGGTTCAGCACGCTCGGCTCTATCGGCCTCGCCGGGTTCCTCGTCGTCGCCTCCGGGTGGGGCGACCGCGCGACCGCGTCTGAAACGAAGGCCGACGCGCCGCAAATGGCGGGCGCGGAGCGCGCGACGGGTGCGCAGCCGCCCGCCGCGCCGCTCCCGCCCGGCGCGCCGGCCCGCAACCCGGAGGCGGTGTTCGCGAAGGGCAACGGCAAGAACGACGGCAACACGACGGTGAACCAAGACGGCGCGGGCGGCGGGCCGGGCAAGGGCGGGTTCGGTGGCCCCGGGGCCGGCCAACAGGTGCAACTGAAGGACGTGCGCCCGCCGGTGCTGCTGCAACCGGGCAAGCCATTCGACCCGCGCATCAACCCGCCGAAGTTCGGCCCGCCGAAGTTCGGCCCGCCGATGGTCGGCGTGCCGTACCCGCCGCAACCCGCGCCCGGTGGCGGTGCATTCCCGGCCGGGCCGCCCGGTGGTCCGTCCCCGCCCGAAGTGCGCCCGTCGGCCGCGCCCGGCACCGGCGGGTGGGAACCGCAGCGGCTCAACGGCGTGACGCAGAGCGAGATCGCCCGCAGCCGCGACTCGTTCTTCGACTTCTTCCACGGCAAGCTCCGCGCGGGTCGCGCCGCCGAACAGCTCGACGCTGTGAAGAAGGCCGCGGAGCACGCCAACCGCTACGCCGCCGACCGCGCCAACAACCTCGCCAACGCGGTCGAGTTCAACCTGAACGAGCGCAAGGCCAAGACTGAGAGCGACAACGTCAAAGACGCCAAGAAGTTCGACAAGGGCCAACTGTATTACGAGAACTACGCGGCCCAACAGGTACGCTCGAGCGTGACCGTTGTGGTGGCCCCGCTCGTGGTGCGCGAGTACGCGGCCCCGCGGCCCGCGCCGCCGGCGCTCGCCGACGCTCCCGAGGCCTCCGATACGATCCTGTGGGAGCCCGTGATCGTGCTCCCCGCGGACGGCAAGGCGCAGCTCACCTTTCACCTCGGCAGCGCACCCGGCGGCTATCAGCTCGTCGTCGCCGGGCACACGGCGGACGGTCGCCTCGGGGCGGTGCGCGAACTGATCGCGGTCGCGCCGCCGAAGGCGCTCGCGCCGTCCGTGCCGGTCGCACCGCCCGCGCCGTGAACGAGTTACACGCCCCTCAACACCTTCGGCCCGCCGGTGAGCATTCCCGCCCCGGCGGGCCGATTCGTTTCAGTGGTGCTGTGCAGGACAGGCTTCCGGCCTGTCCCGGTTCTTGGACAGGCCGGGAGCCTGTCCTGCACAGACGTCGTTCGAGGATACCCGATGTTCGCGCGTCTGTCCGGGTCGCTCGCGGTACTGTGTGTCGCACTCCCGAACGGCGCGACGGCGCAACCGCGGGTCGCGGTGGGCGTGGGGGTGGGCAACTACGGCTACCCCTACGGGCCGCGGGTCGCGCCCGCGTGGGGCTACCCCGGTTTGTATGGCGGCCCGTTCGTGGGCTACCCGTACTGGCCCGGTTTCTTCGGCTACTCCGGGCGCGCGGGCAGTTCGTGGTCGAACGGACTGAGCCTGTACGGGCCGCCGGTCCCGGTGTACGGCCCGGTCCCCGGCGTGTTCGGCAACGACGACCTCGTGCGCCAGTGGCGCAGCATGGTCGCGCCCGGCTTCGCCGGTTACGGCTGGGTCGGCATCTACGCGGCGTCGCCGCGCCCGCGGAACCCGTCGGTGTCGGTGTGGCCGGTGGTCGAGAGCTTCCCCGCGGCGGGTGCGGCCCCGGTGCCTGCCGCCAAGAGCGGCGGCGGCCTGATCCTCTCGGTGCGCGTCCCGCAACCCGCGGCCGAGGTGTTCGTTGACGGCCAGAAGACCGCGCAGACCGGCACCGACCGCACGTTCGAGTCGCCGCCGCTGGAACCGGGCCAAACCTACAAGTACCGCGTCACGGCGCGCTGGGTCGAGCGTGGGCAGGTGGTGGAAGTCTCTAAGGACGTGACCGGCGCGCCGGGCGAAGTGGTCCGTGTCGATTTCGGCCGCTGACCCGCGCGTCGCGCGCGTCACGCGCTGCCGGCGCGCGGGAGCGTGACGCGGAAGGTCGTCCCCTTGCCCAACATGCTGCTGACGCGCACCTGCCCGCGCATCGCTTGGGCGAGGTGCTTCACGATGGCGAGCCCGAGGCCGGTGCTGCCCTGCGCGCGGTCGCGGGCCTTGTCTACACGGTAGAACCGCTCGAACACGCGGCCCACGTCGGCGTCGGGGATGCCAATCCCAGTGTCCTCCACCTCGAAGCTCACGGCGTCCGCGGTCGCGCCCCAGCGCACCGTGATACGCCCGCCGCTGGGGGTGTACTTGATGGCGTTATCGACGAGGTTGTCGAGGATCTGCCGCAACCCGTCTTGGTCGGCCCACGCGGTCACGTCGGCGGGCACGTCGGTCGGCGGCTTCTCCACGATGGTCAGCGTCTTGGCCTCGGCGCGCGTCAGGTTGCGCTCGACGCACTCGGTAATCGCCCGGCCCAGCGGCACCGGGCGCAGCTCCAGCCCCAGCGCCCCGGACTCGATCCGCGACAGGCTGAGCATGTCCTTGATCAGGTCCGCGAGCCGGTCGGCCTCCTTCGCCACCTGCGCGAGGAACGTCGCGCAGGCCTCGGGGTCGGCGGTCGCGCCGTCGAGCAGCGCCTCCACGTTCGACTTGATGACCGCGAGCGGGGTCTTCAGCTCGTGGGAGGCGTTGGCGACGAAGTCTTGCCGCGCGCGCTCGGCTTGGCGCACGTCGGTGGTGTCGTCGATCACCACGACCGCGCCGGGGGTGCCGTGGCCGGTGAACCGGGACACGTACACGGACAGGTGCCGCGGGACCGCGCCGGGAACCCCGAACTCTTCGCGGTGCGCCACGGCCCCGGCCAAGCCCTTGTCGACGACGGCGTGAAACGGCGCGAGCCGGGTCACGGTCGCGAGCTGCGCGCCCACGGCGTTCGCCGGGTCGAACTCCAACAGCGCGCCGGCCCGGTCGTTGGCGAACACCACGCGCCGGCGCTCGTCGATGGCGATGACGCCCTCGACCATCCCGGACAAGATCGCGCGGAGCTGCTCGCGGTCGTGTTCGAGCAGCCGGAACGTGTCCGCGAGGCGGGCGCTCATGGCGTTGAACGTCTCGGCTAGCTCGAAGTGCTCGGCCCCGCCGCGGACGCGGACGCGGTGCCCGAGGTCGCCCTCGGCCAGCTTCCGCGCGCCCTCGTGCAGTTCGACCAGCGGGCGCGCGAACCACCGGGCCAGTACGAACGCCGCCCCGACCGCGGCGATGACGATGAGCGCCAGCGCCGCGGTCAGTTCGCCGACCAACTCGCCCGCCGTGGCCTCCGGGCGCTGCGCGATCAGCAGCCCGACCAGCACGATGGTGACGACGACCAGCATCAGGTACGTGAGGAACAACCGCCAGAACATCGCGCGGCCCCCGGGCGCGCGCGGGCGCGCGGCGCTCCCCTTCGGCTTACGGGCCGCGCGCGGCTCAGGCCACCGCGCGGCCCGCGCGATTTGGCTTGCACCGGCCGCGGGGTCGGGTACACTCCAGAAAGTACAAGTCTTCGTCTTTCGTCTTCCGTTCCCTGTCATCTTTTCGCGGGGAGGTTCGTCATGGTCCGCTCACGGTCCCGGCCCGGTTTTACACTAGACTCGTTGCGCAATAGGTGTTGGTTCAGTCGCACTTCGGCCAGACGATCCTGTGTGGTCGTTACCCGTACATCCGGTTGTGGAGTCCGGCGACGTTCTTCATCATCACCGTGTGACGACGGGGCG
>VGZJ01000082.1 GCA_016872595.1 Planctomycetota bacterium | reverse complement strand
CACGTACCGCAGGGCGTCGAACACGTCTCGCAACAGGTGGTCCCGTTGCGGCGCGTCCTCGCGCATGAGGGTCAGGTACGGGAGCAGGAACTCCCACTCCCGGTCGGTTACGTCACTCGGGTACGACTTCCGTGCCTCGCTCATGCACCTAACTTATCCCCTATCATGACGATAAGTGCATAACTGGCTCTAGCGGTCAGTCCGGACGGCACCCTCGTCGCGTCGAGTGGGCCTGAGGGCAGTCCGGAGGCCGGCGTCGTGGTCGTCTGGGAGCTCGCCACCGGCCACATGCTCCAGCGGCTCGGCGGTTCCGGCGGGTACTTTCACGGGCTGGACTTCAGCCCGGACAGCAGGCACCTCGCGGTCGGCGCGACCAACGGGGTCGTCACCATCTGGAACCCGCGCACCGGGGAGCCGGTGAAGACCATCAAGGGCCACACCGGGAACGCCCGGAGCGTGCGGTACAGCCCGGACGGGAAGTTCCTCGCGTGGACCTGCAAGGACGAGGCCCTCGAACTGTGGGAGGTCGAGTCCGCGACCCGCAAGTGCCGGTTCCTGCCGCCGACGCCGGCGGCGCGCACCGAGGCCGGCGCGTTCAGCCCGGACGGGAAGTTCCTCGCAGTCGCGTGGGGGCTGCCGACTGACCGGGGCGAGGTGGGCCTGTGGGATCTGACTGGCCCGCTCGCGGGCGAGCTGAAACAGCCGCACAAGAAGCTGCCGGAGCACGCGAACCAGGTTCGTGCCGTCGCGTGGAGCGGCGACTCCCAACTGCTCGCCACCGGGGACGCGGCCGGCGTCGTGCACGTGCGCGACGTGGCCGCGGAGAAGGCCGTCGGCCAGATGGAGGCGCACGCGCTCGCGGTCACGAGCGTGGCGTTCGAGAAGACCGGCCGCGCCATGATCTCGGCCGGCGCGGACGGCCTGCTGCGGGTGTGGGACGCCGCGACCGGCCGGCCCGCGGGGGAGGTCGTCGGCTCGTACGCTCCGGTGCGGTGCGTCGCGGTCAGTCCGGACGGCAAACACGTCGCGTCCGGTTCGGCCGCGGTCGGGGCCAACACCGGGGTTCTGATCCGCGAGTTCGAAACCGGGCGCGTGGTCCACGGGCTGTACGCCCACCGCCATTCGATCCGCTCGCTGTCCTACAGCGGCGACGGGACGCGCCTCGCTTCGGCGTCGGAGGACCGCACCGTGGTCATCTGGGACCCGAAAGCCGGCAAGCAACTGAAGACGATCACCATAGCCCCCGCGAAGCCGATCACGGTCGCCCTGAACCACGACGGGGCGCTGCTACTAGTCACCGACACCGCCGGCGCGGTGCGGCTTTGGAGCTTCGCCGACAACCAGTTCATCGCGAAGTGGCAGGTGACGACGAACGCCAGCCCGGGGGCCTTCGGCGTGGCGTTCGAGCCGGGCGGAACGCGGTTCGTGACCAACGCAATGGATCAGAATCTGGACGGCTGGGTCAAGGTCTGGGAGCCTTCGAAAACCGATCCAGCGCTCGCACTCAAACTGACCGAAGCGGTCCCCGAAGCACTCGGCCCGGCGGTCGCTTGGAGTAAGGACCGGAAGTGGATCGCTGCAGTGGGTCGCAAAAACGACGGAGAAATCAGATCCTCGGATTTCGCTTCGGAAGTGTTGCTCTGGAGCGCGAACACCACGGACGGCAAGCCCGCGCGCCGGTTGGCCGCTCCGCCCGGTATCGACAGCATCAGCTTCGGGGCCGACAGTTCGTCACTGGTCATGAGTAGTAGCAGGGGGAAGGTGTATCTCTGGGACCTCCGGACCGGTACCGCGTACCCGCTCGCGGGGCACACACGGGCCGCGAACGGGGCCGTGATCCACCCGGACGGGGTTCACATTGTTTCGTGCGGCGAGGACTCAACGGTCCGCGTCTGGCACCGCTACCGGAGCCGGGACGCGCGAACCTTCAACCTGAACTCTCACCGGGCCGTCGTCGACCTCGACGGGAACCTGCTTGCGACCGCGGGCAGCACCGGAGCAGCCGCCGCGGTCAGCGTTTGGGACTTGGAACTCGGGGTGAAGGTGTTCAACAGCGCAACGCCAGTCGAGTGGAGCGTCGGGGGGATCGCGTTCCGTCCGGGCCGCCAGTTGGTCACGGTCGCCGCAGAGTTCAAGAACTCGGTGTTGGAGACAAAAGCACCGCGGTTCGAAGTCGTAGTCCGGTCCGTCGATCGGCCGGAGGAGGCTACGCGCCAAGTCCTCGACGGCTACGGCGCGGAACTGTCGCCCGACGGCCGATTCGTAACGCGCAGGGTGCGCGACGATCAGATTCAACTCTACGACATCGACGCGCGCAAGGTGGCGTGCGAACTCGCGTACCCCGCGGACCAGTGGCCGCGTCTTGCGTTCAACGCCGACTCGACCCGGTTGGCGGTTGCCACGCGCCTCAACGCAACCGTATACGAGCTACCCAGTGGGCGCAAGCTGTACGACCTGCGGGGGCACAATGCGGACATCATCCCGATGGCGTTCAGTCCCGACGGACGGTGGATTGCAACGGGAACAACCAGCGGTCAAAGCATCCAGACTGCGCCCGGCACGATTTACCTTTGGGACGCCACCAGCGGGCGGCGCGTCCACATCATCAACGGGCACAAATCGAGTGTTACCCATCTGGCGTTCACACACGACGGAAAGCGACTCGTCTCCGCGGGCGACGACGCCACACTGCGGGTCTGGGACACGGCGACCGGTGAGCCGGTCGTGCGGCTGCCGGTCACGTACCGGCACCCCGGCTCGGTGCTCGCGTTCGACCGCGCCGGGCGTTTGCTGGTAACGGAGGTGGACGCAGTGCGAGTGTGGGACGGGCGACCGATCGCAGAGCGCTTGCCGGAATTCGGCGAGTGAGGTTTGTTCCGGGGTCTCGTGACAACGTCACTCGGCCGAAGATGAAAACTGTGTAAAGTCGCGCGAAGCGCTTGCTTTGGGCTCGCGCCGCGGGTCTACTGGGGGCGTCCCGTCTGTCTCGCTCGCCCATCATGGATTGTCGCTCGCATCGCAGCCGCGGAGGCGGCAAATGACCGTGGCACCCGATTTCTTCGACACCGAACCGCGGAACTGGCGCGCGCGCTTGGCCCTCAGCGTAGAAGTGATGCGCGAGCTGAGCCGCGCCACCGACCCGCAAGAGATGTACGCGGTGTTCGCGCGGTACATGGAACAACTGTTCCCCGTCAGCCGGTACATGACCATCTCGCGCCGGAACCTGCGGCACCCGGACTACCGCGTCGCCCGGTTCAGCGAGTGGGAAACGCCGGTGAACCCGTGGAAGGAGTCGCACCGGCTACCGATCCGTCACGGCGGGTTGCTGGCCGAACTGTTGTACGGAGACCTGCCGCGCGTCATCGACGGCCTCGCCCTCGACGCTGACGACCCCGCGGCCGAGTACCTCGCCGGGCAGCGATCGCTGCTCGCGGTCCCGCACTACGACAACGGCATCGCCCAGACGATGCTGATCGTGACGCGCGACGACGTGGAGACGTTCCCGCGCGAGCGCGTCGCCGATCTCGTGATGCTGAGCAACCTGTTCGCCCGCGCGACGCAAACGTTCGTCCTCTCCGGCGCGGTGAAGGAAGCGTTCGACGGTCTCGATTACGAGCTGCGCTCCATCGCCGAAATCCAGCGCTCGCTCCTGCCCGCGGAAAAGCCCCGCGTGCCGGGCCTTGACGTCGCGGTGCATTATCAGACCGCGAAGCGCGCCGGCGGCGATTACTACGACTTCTTCCCGCTGTCCAACGACCGACTCGGAGTGCTGATCGCCGACGCCAGCGGGCACGGCGCGCCGGCCGCGGTGCTGATGGCGGTCGCTCACAGCATCGCGCACACGCGCCCGGAACCGCCGCAGCGCCCCGGCGAGTTCCTGACGTACATGAACGCCCACCTGACGCGCCGCTACACCCGGCCGACGGGCAGCTTCATGACCGCGTTCTACGCGGTGTTCGACCCGGCCAACGGCACCCTGAGCTACGCCAGTGCCGGCCACAACCCGCCGCGCCTGCTCCGCGCCGCCGATGGCTTCAAGATGGTGCTGAACCGCGCGCAGAAGCTCCCACTCGGCATTAAGCAAGACGAAGTGTATCTCGAACAAACGGTGCCGCTGCTGCCCGGCGATCAGGTCGTCTTCTTCACGGATGGCGTGATCGAAGCGGTGAACACCGATGGCGACGTGTTCGGCACGGCGCACATCGACGAGGAACTCGCGACCTGCCTGCCGACGGCCGGCGCGCTATTAAAGGCGATCCTCGCCTCGCACGGCCTCTTCACCGCCGGCACCAGCGCCGCCGACGACCGCACACTTGTTGTGGTGAAGAGGACATAGCCAACTCTCTTGGCGAGCGGGGGGCGTAAGCCCCCTGTTCGCTGCAACTTCTCGCCAACACCGGCGCTTCTCCATTCAATAGCTCCTTCCTCACCCCGGAGCTATCCCCATGAAACTCGCCACGATCCAGACCCCGCACGGCCCGCGGGCAGCGCTCGCCGTTGCCGACGGGTACATCGACCTGCACGCCACCGACCGCGGCCTGCCCACCTGCATGAAGGCGCTCCTCGCGGCGTCGCCCGCGATCCGCAAGGCCGCGGCCGACACCTCGACCTGCAAGAACGCGGTCAAGTACGCGGCCAACGCCGTGAAGCTGCTGCCGCCGGTCACGAACCCGGCTAAGATCCTGTGCATCGGCCTGAACTATCGCGACCACGCCATCGAGGGCAATAAGCCGATCCCCGACGAGCCGGTGATCTTCGGCAAGTTCCCGAACACGCTCATCGCGCATGGCGACCCGATCAAGCTGCCGAAGGTCGCGAAGAAGGTCGATTACGAGGCCGAACTGGTCATCGTGATCGGTAAGACCGGGAAGCACATCCCGAACAACGAGAGCGCGTTCGAGTACGTCGGCGGGTACACCGTGGGCCACGACGTGAGCGCCCGCGACTGGCAGTTCATCGGCGCGGAGAAGCAGTGGATCATCGGGAAGACGTTCGACACCTTCGCCCCGACCGGGCCGGTGCTCGTGACCGCGGACGAACTGACCAACCCCCACAAGCTCCAAGTGCAACTGCGGCTGAACGGCACGACGCTCCAAAACTCCAACACGAAGGAGTTCATCTTCGGTGTGCCGCACGTGCTGTGGTACCTGTCGCAGTGCGTGACGCTGGAACCGGGCGACTTGATCTTCACCGGCACGCCGCCGGGCGTCGGCATTGCCCGCACGCCGCCGATCCTGCTGAAGGCCGGCGACGTGGCCGAGGTCGAGATCGAAGGGATCGGCACCCTGCGGAATCCTGTTGTCGCTGAGTAATCACGCGCTGCTTGCGGCTTCGCACGCGCGTGCGAAGCCGCAAGCGCCTACCCCACTCGAAACTTCGCCAGCATCTTCTCGTCCAACTCCACGCCGAACCCCACCCCATCGGGCACCTTCGCATACGGCGGCCCCAAGTCGAGGGGCTGCGTGATGATTTCGCCCTCGTGGTAGAACGGCCCGATCGTGTCGGCGGGGAACGTGTCGCAGTCCACTTCAGGGAACGCCGCCGCGACGTGCAACATCGCCGCGGTGCCGATGCCCAACTCAAGGTTGCTGCCAATCGTGCAGCGAATCCCGGCGGCCTTCGCCACTGCGACGATCTCCGCGGTCGCGGCGATGCCGCCGTGCTTGCCGGGGTAGATGCTTAGCACGTCCGCGGCGCGATGCGTAGTCAGCAGCCACGCATCTTGCAACGTGAACACGCTCTCGTCGGCCATAATCGGCGTCGGCGTTTCGCGGCGCAGTTCGGCCATCGCCGCGGGGTCGCCCGGCGGGATCGGTTGCTCCGCGAGCAGCAGGTTCACGTCGGCGAGCGCACGAAGGCAGTGCTTAGTCTGTTGAATCGTCCAGCCGCAGTTCGAGTCGGTCGTTACCGGGATGTGCTTCGGAGTTACTTCGCGCACGGCCCGGACGCGGGCGATGTCGCCGTCCACGTCGAGACCGGTTTTTACCTTCACGCACGACACACCGCGCGCGAGGTGTTCCTCCGCCATCTTGCGCGAGCCGGGCACGTCGCGCGCCCACACCACTAGCTTGATACGCACCTTGTCGCGCACCTTGCCGCCGAGGAGCTGATACACCGGCACGCCCGCAGCCTTCCCCGCGATGTCCCACAGGGCCATTTCGACGGCGGCCTTCGTGAACGGGTTCAGCTTGATGATGAAGTCCATCGCCCGTCGCGCGCTGGTGATGTCGCGCGGGTCTTTGCCCACGATCTGCGGCGCGATGTACTCCTCGATGACCGCGACCGTGCCGCGCTGCGTCTCGCCGGACCAGAGCCCGGAGATAGTCGCCTCGCCCAGCCCCACAAGCCCTTCATCGGTGTGCACTTTGACGATGACGTAGGGCGACGTGACGTGTTCGCCGTGCGCGGTCTTCGCGGTCATGCCCTTCTTCAAGGGCACGCACACCGGGATCGCTTCGATACGGGTAATCTTCATGGGGTTTCTTCTCGTGGGACAGGCCACCCGGCCTGTCATTGTGAGACAGGCCGGGAGGCCTGTGCTACGAAAGCAGCTTCCTCAACACGTTCTCGGTGATGCGCGAGACGTTCTCGTCTACCGGCAGCGACGCTACGAAGTTGATCGAACCGACCGAGAACACCGCGCCGCCGCTCGGCGTGTCGAAGGTCAGCATGTGCGCGCCGCCGTCGTCGGGGTTCAGCCCCTTCGCGATCACGTGGGCGTTCTTTGGCGAGCTTGCGGAGAGTTTGTCCGTTTCGTGGCCGCTTGCGCCGCCGGGGCAGCGCATGTGTAACGACTTCTCTCCGAACGTGTCACCATTCTTGAGCCCGGAGCCGGCGAAGGCCCAATACGAAGCGTCAACGACGCGATACGGCGCGCCGGTCATCGCGCCCGCCGGCGTGAACACGCAGCCGAGCAGGTTCGCTTCGGACTCGTGGCGCTGGTGGTAGCGGCTCTCGAAGCCGCCCAGCCCTTCGACGCTCAGGCCTGTCAGATTCCCATTGAGGAACCGGACGCAGTCGCCGCGAATCTCGACCTCGCAGTTGAGTCCGTTGCCGCCGAGGTACACCAGCCGCCCGCCTTCGTCGAACACCCACCGCTTGACGCGCTCGTACATCCGCCGCGTCCAGTACTCCGGGTGAACCGCAGTCACGAGCACGCGATACGCGCTCAGGTCGAGCGTGCCGTCGTCGATCTGCGTCTCCGCGTAGTAGTCGTAGGCGATGTTCTGCCGTTCGAGCCAGCCGACGAGCCGCCATTCGGCCGGGGCGAGGTGGCACGCCTGCCGCCCTTCAATCGGATCGGTGATGCGCTCGGCGAAATCGATGTGGTTGAACGGCTCCGGGCGGTCGAACGACAGCGCGGGGTAATCGTCTGCGCCCCACGTGAAGAACCCTGCGTCCGAGTAGCGCTTCAGTTCGGTGCGCGAGTTGACCGTCGGCGTGGGCGGCAACCCGTCGGCGTGAATGTAGTTGCTGCGCCCGCCGAAGTTGTTGTAAGCGTTCCACGTGATGTTCGACGCCAACAGCGCTAGCTTCGCCTGCGGCTTTGCGGGCGCGACGATCCACGGAAAGCTGAACTCCCTACCCGACTTTGTCGAAGCGCGAAAGTAATAGAGGCCGCTGCGCGCTGGTGCTTCGAGGTGTTGCGAGTGAACCGAGTTGGCGTAGCCGACCTTGTTCCACTCCGCGCCGGTCCGCGTGTAGTCGCCGTCGGGCGTCACCTGCATAACCGCGCGCGGGCCGTGCTCGTCGTGCCAACCGAGGGCGCGGACGAACTCAGGTTCCCAACCGTACCGCCACAGCTCCAACTTGTACGGCTCGACCGAGTGAACGCGGAACTCCGACGCCTCGCCGCTGCGTACCCACTTGGGCCACACATAGCCCATCAGCCCGTCGCTGAGCAGGCGGAAGTGGTGCGGTTCCTTCTTTGGCAGTGTGACGCGGCTGAACTTCGCCCCGAAGCCGGACTTCTGCAACACGACGCGATACTCGCCCGGCGGCAGCTCGGCATAGACCGCGCCGGACGCGCGCGACCGCGCCTCGAACGACGCGCCGCACGCGCTTACGAACTCCAGCAGCGCGTCCGGCACCGCGACGTAGCGTTCGTCGCTCACGTAACCGATGAGCATGGGTCGGCCTCCGAGTCGCGACATTTCACCAGATGGCGCGGCCGAACGCGAGCGCCGATACGGTACAATTTCCCCCATGATCCGACCCGCGACAGAAGCCGACACGCCTGCCCTTCTCGCGCTGACCGCGGGCACGGGCTTCTTCAAGCCGCTCGAAATCGAAGCGCTCGCGGGCGTGCTTGCAGAGTTCCACGAGGAGAACCGCGACCTCGGCCACCGCGCGTTCGTGTGGGAGGAAGCCGGGCACGTTCGTGGGTACGTCTACCACGCGCCGGAAGAAATGACGGATCAGACGTGGTGCGTCTGGTGGATTGCCGTCGCAAACGACCAACAGGGCCGCGGCCTCGGCGCACGCCTGCTGGCGTTCGCGGAGGACGACATTCGCTCTCAGGGCGGGCGTCTGATTGTGGTCGAAACCGCCGACACGCCGCTCTACGAGCCGACGCGCCGCTTCTACCTCAAGCGCGGCTACACCGCCGCCACCACCGTGCCGCACTACTTCGCCGACGACGACGGGCTGGTGATCTTCACGAAGCGAGCGGGCGGCTGAACCGCGCTCGCCTGCGGCTCGCGCCTAACTCTGCCACACTGCCTTCTGTCATTTGCCCGCTGTCCAATGTCCTCTTGCCTTGACCGATATGATGGTTCGCGGCCGTCAGAACCGGACCAACCGGACCGACCGGCCCTCCTGCCAAGGAAGGCACATCACAACGAAGAGTTCGCACCTCAGTTACGCGACTAGCCGGAACGATCATTGTGACTGACAACGCGAGCACTTGGGGCCGGCGGTCGGTCTCGCGCGGCTCGCCGTTCCAGCGGTCGCAACCGCCCCGGAACCCACGGCCTGTACCAACCGCCCAATTTCGCGAGTTTTGCGAAGTCGAACGGTTGGCGTAGCCGATGGAGTTAGCGTCGCAACCGTTTCTCGCGCGGTCGGGGTAATCGCCCGGACCCGCCCAGTCTGCCGGGCCTTTTGCCGGCGACGGGTTCGCGCGGGGAACTTGAGCGCCGCTTACCGACCGGACGGTTGCCCGCCGGACGTTCATACACCAGCCCGCCGCGGTCCCCCCGAACGCGGCGGCACCTCAGCCCCGAGGGTTCGCCTGTGGAACCTGACGCGCCGCCCGCCACGGAAGGCTCAGCCGGTGGGGCGCGGGGTCGAGCGAGTTCAAACGGAGTGTCTCGCCATGAAAAAGGTGTTCACCACCGGGCAGGTCGCGAAGATCTGTAAGGTCGCCCCGCGCACGGTGTCGAAGTGGTTCGACTCGGGCCGGCTCAAGGGCTACCGGATCCCCGGCAGCCAAGACCGGCGCATCCCCCGCGAGCAGCTGATCCGGTTCCTCAAGGACCACGGCATGCCGCTGGGCGAGCTTGAAGAGGAGGAGTGGCACAAGGTGCTGCTCATCGGCACCGAGAAGTTGTTCAACGACCGGATCAAGGACCTGCTGCCGGCCAACGACGACTTCAAGTTCGAGCAGGCCGACAGCGGGTTCCAAGCCGGCATCCTCGCCAGCAGCTTCCACCCGGACACCATCGTCATCGATCTGGGCTTGGGCCGGGCCGAGTCGATCCAGATCGTCTCGAACCTGCGCAAGGACGAGGCGTTCGCCACGACGCTGATCGTCGGGCTGGCGAGCGAGGACGAGGCCGCCCCGGAGCAACTCGCGCAGTACGGGTTCAACGACGTGTTCAAGAAGCCGTTCGACGTGGCCCTCCTCGGCGAGAAGATCAAGAGCATCGCCGAGGCCAAGCGCGAGGACTAAGCGCGGCCTCACGAAATGGTTAGCCGCGACCCGGAGTCCGCGGTGGGGGGCGCGCCGCGTATGTGGCGCGATCCCCTCCGCGGACTCCGGGTCGCGGCTAACCCATTTGGCACCCAACTCAATCGTCGTCGTCGCGCCGCCGCTTCTTGCGCGGCCGGTCGTCATCGTCATCGTCCTCGTCGTCACGGCGCTTAGACTTCTTCTTGGCCGGGGCGTCGTCGTCGAAGGCGAACGGGTTGCCACCGCCGGCAGCGGGCGTGGCCGGGGCCGACGGCTTCGGGACCGGCGCGGGCGGCGGCTCGAAGCTGTCCGGCATCGGAGCCACCGGCTTCTTCTTTGGTGCCGGCGCGTCGTCCTCGTCCTCATCCCGACGCTTCTTCTTGGGCGGCGGTTCGTCGTCTTCATCGTCCTCGTCGCGCCGCTTCTTCTTCTTGGGGCGGTCGTCCTCGTCCTCGTCGTCATCGAGGCTCATCGCCTTTTTCTTCTTCTTGGGGCGGTCGTCGTCATCGTCGTCATCATCGTCGCGGCGCTTCTTCTTGCGCGGGCGGTCATCGTCGTCATCGTCGTCGTCGAAGTCATAGTCCTTCCTCCGGCCCTTCCCGCGGGGCGCGACCGGGCCGAGGAACGCGGTGCCCGTCGCGCCCATCAGCAGCAGGAACGTCAGGTACAAGGGGAACTGCCACGAAACGCGGACGCGCTCGGAATCCTTATCCGACCCACCTCCACCGCCGAACATGTTCCCGAAGGCCGGGCCCTCTTTGTCCTTCTTCTTCTGTTCTTGGAGCTTCTTATCGATGGGGAACCCAATCATCGCTTGGAGACCGACGATTGCCAGCGCGAGACCGCAGACACCGGCCGCGATGTACTTCCTGGTCGCGCTGGGCCACGGAATGAACCCCAGCGCGATGCCGGCAATGACGGCGATGAGATAGACGTAGAGGAGGGGAGCGGTCATCCCGTCCTCCTTCTTCATCTGTTCGTTCAACTCGGTTTCCGCCGACCGCTCGGACTTCGAAGTCCCTTTCCGCTTCTCTTGCATCTTGTCTTGGATTTTCTTCATGTCTGAACCGAGCGACGCCGTTCCGCCGGCGATTTGGAGACCGCTCTGAGAGACAGCCGAGAAGGGTTTCGTCGGATCGATCCCGAACATTTCTTTGGTCTTCTCGATCTCCTCTTTCGACATCTTCTTCGCCGACTCAGGCGGTATCGCTTGGAGGTGGATCCAGCCGAAGAAGAAGAGGATCAATGCCAGCGCCGCGAGGATCGGGCTGATGATTTGAGCCGGTGCGAACGATGGCACGTTTTTCGGCATGGTGGCGCTCGTGGAGTAGTAGGGGATCGTTCTAGCGCGGTACAGAGAAAATATGGTCCGCGGCGCGCGGCAGCAACGCGAATAACCCACCTTCGCGCGCGAACTCGTGCTTACGGCCCGCGGCGCATGCCGATACCGTAGGGAAGCCTCGTCGCCCGCGCCCGGAGTCGCCGCATGAACCGCCGCGCGTTCCTGTCGCTGTCCGCCGTTACTCCGCTCGCGCACCTGCTACCCGCCTACGGGCGCGCAGCCGACGGCGCGCGCGAGCTGAAGGCCGATGTGGTCATCGTCGGGGCCGGCGTGGGCGGGGTGGCGTGTGCGCTGGCCGCGGCGCGCAACGGGTTGTCCGTGATTTTGACCGAAGAAGTGGACTGGATCGGCGGGCAGCTCACGGCGCAAGCGGTCCCGCCCGACGAGCACCCGTGGATCAACGAGCGCGGCAGCACCAAGACCTATCGCGCGTTCCGCACGCGCGTGCGCGACTTCTACCGGCGCAACTATCCGCTCACGGACCTCGCGGCCAAAGACCCGGACCTGAACCCCGGCCGCGGGAACGTGTCGCGCCTGTGCCACGAACCGCGGGCCGCGCTCGCGGTCCTGTTGGAGATGCTCGCCCCGCACCTCACGACCGGGCGCGTGAAGCTCGTGCAGCCGTTCCGCGCGGTCGGGGCCGAAACCGACGGCGACACGGTGAGCGCGGTGCTGGGCCTCGACACGCGCCGGCGCACGAAGCTCGCGCTCGTCGCCCAGTACTTCGTCGATGCTACCGAATTGGGCGACCTACTCCCGCTGGCGAAGGTCGAATACGTGACCGGGGCCGAGGGCCAGCGCGACACGCGCGAGCCGCACGCCCCGGACGTCGCCAAGCCCGACAACCATCAGGCGTTCACGGTCTGCTTCGCGATGGACTATGAGAAGGACAAGGACCACACCATCGAGAAGCCAGAGTTCTACAAGCAGTGGCGCGACTACGCGCCGAAGCTCGAACCGGCGTGGCCCGGTAAGCTGCTGTCTTGGGAGATGTCCGACCCGATCACGCTCAAGCCGCGCGCGGTCGGGTTCGACCCGACCGGCGCGGCCGTGAAGGGGCTGAACCTGTGGACCTACCGCCGCATCGTGGCGAAGTCCAACTTCACCACCGACAGCGGCGTTTCCGACGTGTGCCTCGTGAACTGGCCGCAGAACGACTACTGGCTCGGCACCCTGACCGCACGCGACGCGACCGATCACGAGGCCGCGGCGCGCGAACTGAGCCGGTGCCTGCTGTACTGGATGCAGACGGAAGCCCCGCACCCGAACGCGCGCAAGGAAGGCTGGAAGGGCTTACGGCTGCGCGGCGACCTCTGCGGCACGGAGGACACGCATGGCCTCGCAATGGCCCCGTACGTGCGCGAGAGCCGGCGCATCAAGGCCGTGTTCACGGTGACCGAGAACCACGTCGGCGTAGACGCGCGCGCGAAGATGTTGGGCAAACGCGGCGGCGAGTTCGCGGCGGAAGACTTTAAGGACACAGTGGGCACCGGGAGTTACCGCATTGATCTGCACCCTTCGAGTGGCGGCGACAACTACATCGACGTGAGTTCGTTGCCGTTTCAGATTCCTCTGGGCGCGCTGATCCCGGAGCGCGTCGAGAACCTGCTGCCCGCGTGCAAGAACATCGGCACCACGCACATCACCAACGGCTGCTACCGGCTGCACCCGGTCGAGTGGAGTGTCGGCGAGGCGGTGGGCGAGTTGGTGGCGTTCTGCACCGCGAAGAAGCGCGCCCCGCGCCAAGTGCGCAAAGACGCGAAGCTGCTGGCTGACTACCAAGCACAGTTGGCGAAAGCCGGCAGCGATCTGACGTGGCCCAACGAAATCGCCACGAGTGTGAGGTGAAAGTCCGCGAGCCGCGAGCCGCGGGTGAGCAGGGTTACTTCTTATCCGGCTTCGGCAATTTCACCTTCGCGTCGGTGAGGAACTTGTCGAGTGCCTTTTGCGGCGTGTTAGCGGTCATGAATACGTCCGGTTTGTCGCCGCCGTCGGTGTAGACATAGACCCAACTGCACTCGAAGCAGATCACCAGTTCGTAGGTCTTGCCGCCGTGGGTGGCGCGCAGGCCGTGCCGCGGGACGAAGCACCGCGCGCCGCCGTCGGCCTCCGCGACGCCCTTCGTCACCGCGGTCGAAACGGCCTTCTTGTCAGCGGCCTTCGAGAGCGTGGCCTTACCCAAGCTCTTCCACCCGCGCCACGAGTTCTCTTTGTCCTTTTCCTTGTCGGCGCGCTCGCCGGTGAGCGAGTACAGCTCGACGCTATCGGCCTTTTCCAGCGCCTTCACGACGGCGTCCGGCAGCTTGTTTTCGAGTACCTTCTCCTCGGCCGACGCGGTGGCGAGGAGCGCGAGCGCGAGCGGGGCGGCGAACCAGCGACGGACGCGCATGGCGGACTCCGAAAGGGAGAGGGCGCTAGCAGTCTGCCACAGATGTCGAGCCCCCGCAAGGCGCATCAGCGCGCGCGCAGTTCAGCCACGAACGCCATCAGCTCCGGGTAGAACTCGTGGAAGTCGGCGGCGATCTCGGCATCGCGCTCGATCAACAGCGGCATCGCGTCGGTGAGCGGGATCGCGCGGTTGGGGATGCGCTTCTCGATCACCTTCGTCACGCGCGCGAGCGTGTCCCCGATACCGTCGAGCGTTGCGTAGCGGTTCAGGCGGTCTTGGTCGATGAACTTGCGGAGGAAATCGCGCGCGTCTTCCGGCAGTGGGACGTGTGCGGTTTCGAGGACCGCGTAGCACCGGGCCGCGAAGCTCGGCAGCGGCTCCGCGCTGTAGCGGTCCCACTCACGCGCGAGGATGTGGTCATAGTAGATGTCGATGACGATGCCGCCGAACCAGCCCATCGTGCGGGCCACGCGGCTGATGCTGCGGAGCGTGACCGGGTGCCGGTCGGTGAACCCGTCGATGGCCCGGTGCAACATGACCCCGCGGAGCACGTCGGGCGCGAGCAGGTGCAACTGCGGGTTGCGCACGAAGTCGGCCGCGACCCCGCCGGTCATGTCGCCGGGGTCGCCGTCCGCGAGGTGCAGGTGCGCGAGGAAGTTCACGACGAGTTGGTCCGAGGAATAGCGAGCGGCGCGGCGTAAGCCCGCCGGTTGTACGTTGAACTATATACCGGCGGGCATACTCCGCTCCGCTCGCGCGCGTCACTTCTTCCCCGAAGGGGTGGCGTCGCCCTTGAGTTCGCCGGTGGCCCACTTCAGCCCGCCGAACAGGTGCTTCTGGAACTTCTCGTCTTTCCACACCTTCGGGTCGTGCCCGAACGCGGTGTAGAACACCTTGCCCTTGCCTTCCTCGCGGCACCACGAGATGGCGTAGTCGTTGTCCTTGCGCGCTTGGTTCGGGTTCAGTTTGGTATTGGTCCACTCGCCGATGCTCAGGATGATGTGGAGCCGGTCGCGCGAGAACGGGGCGTCACGGAAGATGTACATCTCGTCTTGGTACTCCATACCGTCGGCGAACCCGGCCGCGGCCGGGTGCTTGCCGTCTTCGACCTTCACCTTGATTTTCTGCAGGCCCGCCGGGTGCGTCTTGAAGTACGCGCCGATGAGGTCGCCGTACACGCTCTCGCCATACAGCGTGTCGGTGGCGCAGTGCGTGCCCGCGAGCGCGCCGCCGTTCTTAACCCACTCGCGTAGGTCCGCGAGTTCTTCCTTGTTCACCGGGTTGCCGGTGGTGAAGAACAGCACCACGTCGAAGTTCTTGAGCGTCTCCTTGTTGATTCGCCCGCAGTGCTCCTTGCCGACGGGCTGCTTGGTCGCGCCGCGAAACTTCTCGCTATACGCTTCCAGCGCGGTCTTGCCGTTCTTGTCCTTGCGATCCGGGTCTTCGGTGTAGCGGTACACGGTCACGTCGAACCCGTTCTTGGGGCCGACCTCTTTCAGCACTTCCTCGGCGGTGAACACCGAGCCGTGCGGGAACCCTCCGCAGTGGGTGACGAGCAGCAGCCGCTTGTTCTTGCCCTTTTCGGGCGCTTCCGCGGCGCGCGACGGCGCGGCCAGCGCGAGCAGCGCGGCGACGGACATCAACGTGAACAGACGCATGGGGGGACTCCGCGAGTGGGAAAGGCCGACACGCGGATTATAAGCAGGCGAGCGGGGGGAGTAAGCCCCCTGTTCTCTTGTATGTGAGTTGCGGGCCTCGTTGGAGTGCTTGGGGGGTCCGGTTGCGGATACGTGTGGCGAGCTTGGGGTGGCGCTCGCAAAGCCTTGCTGACCCCAAGCTCGCCACACGTATCCGCAACCGAGCACGCGCGCACCAAAGCAACCCCGTCGCTTACGCTCCGGGTTCGCCCCGCGCGCCTACTTCTTTTTGTCGAGCTTCTGGCGCAGGTAGTCGAGCGCCTTGACGCGGTACGGGTCTTTGGCGGGATCATCGAAGTCGAGCGCCTCGGTGCTGTCGGCGGGGCGCAGCGCGTGTAGCTCGGCGGCGCGGCGCAGCTCGTGAGATTTGTCCAGAGTGACCGGGACCTCAAGCCCCTCGTCGGGCTTCAGCCCCCATTCGTCGGTCGGGCCGCTGTCGGGCTTGCGCTGGCGCGACTTGCCGTTGGGCCGGAACGACTCGCCCGTCGTGATCTTAAACTGCAACCCGCCGAAGCCACCGTCCACGATGTTCTGGATCGACGCGCGACCAGCGGTGCGCTGGCCGACCAGCACGCAGCGGTCGTTGTCGCGCAAGGACGCGGCGATCAGCTCGCCGCCGCCGGTCGTCTCCTGCCCGACCAGCACGACGAGCGGCACGTCGAGGTGCCGGGTCAGGTTGGGGAACACGTTACGAATCTCCGGCTGGTTGCCGGCGAGCTGCGGGTTCCGGTACTTCATCTGCGCGAGCATCACGTTCTGCGGGAGGAACGTGCCCGCGATCCGCACGCCCGGATCGACGTACCCGCCGGGGCACCAGCGCAGGTCGAGGATCAGCGCGCGACAGCCGCGCTTTTCGAGGTCCGCCACCATCTCTTCGACCTTCCGGTCCAGCCCGGTTTCGACGGCCCCGATGCGGAGGTAGCCGATCTTCCGCTGCCGGTCGAGGAAGCAGTCCCACTTGTCCTCGTTGGTGCGGATCACGCCGAACGCGCTCGCCGGTTGGTAGCTCTGGCCCTTGATGTCGAGCGCGAAGGACTTCCCGGCGCGGCGGAAGGTGAAGGCGCGGTCCGGGGCTTTGGGCAGCCCGGTTTGCGGGTCGTACATCTGCGGCGGGAACGCGAACTGAGCGAACAGTCTGTTCACGTTGTCCGCACCGATCTCGGTGCCGTTGAAGTGGGTGATCAGGTCGCCGGGCCGGACGCCGGCCTTCTGCGCCGGGCTGTCGGGGATCACGCGCTTGATGCGCCACGGCACACCCGCGGGCGCGGTCACGTCTTCCGCGCGCGGCACGCGGTCGAGCCACCCAACGGGCTGGTAATGGCCCAGCGCGGTCTTGTACTCCACTTGGTACAGCATCCACGCCGACGCGCTCACGCCTTCCAGTTCGATGCCGATGCCGTAATCCATGTCTATGGAAGCGAAGGTGTTGGCGCGCGGGCTGACGAGCTGGCACGCGGGTTCGGTGGCGTGCTTGAACCCGTTGATGGCTGCGTACATTGCGCGCGGCCCGCGCAGCGCCGGTTGCCCGGCGAGCAGCAGGCGCACGTCGGTGAGGGTTTGCAGCAGTTCGCTGCCGTTGCCCGCGGCGCGCACGGCGTCGCGCACGCGCTCCGGCACCGGCAGGCCGCACTCGTCGTACAGGCCGCGTACTGCGGCGTCGATCAGGTCCTTCATCTCGACCGGACGGACGTAGCGCAGCGCGACCTGATCGGCGACGTTGTAGACGACGCGGGCGAACTCTTCGGCCTTGAAGCGGTCGGCTTTCGCGGCCGGCACAGGTGGTTGCGCGGGCACTGGCGCGCCGGGCGTCAGTAACAAAACTCCAAGGGTCGCAGCAAACATCGACGCCCTCGCGGTTGTCGTGTGGGTAGGTTCGAGTTTCGCCTCTTTCCCCAAACTTCACAAGTTGGAATCGTAACTACAGACGAACCACATACGTGAGACGAACATGAGCGCGAACCTTCCCGAACGGGTCTGGCTGGTGCGGCACGCGGAGACCACGACGCCCACGCTGTTCCACGGCGCGGAGTCCGACGTCGACCTCGGTGTGCACGGCCACCGACAGGCCGTGGCCGGCGCGGAGTGGTTCGCGGGCCTACGGCCCACGGCGGTCGTCTCGTCGGAGATGCGCCGCGCGGTGCAAACGGCTGCGCCCATCGCTGCCGTCTGCGGCGTGCCCCATACGCGCGAGCGGATGCTGCACGAGCGGAACGTCGGGGCACTGTCGGGCCGGCCACGCGAAGAGGGTGACGCCATCTGGACCGCGACCCTCGGGCGGTGGGCCGCGGGCGAAACCGGCTACTCCCATGCAGGGATGGAGTCGTTCGACGCGATCCGCACGCGCACGGTGGCCGCGTTCGAGCGAGTGGCGGCGGCGCACCCCGCGGGGCGCGTCGTGATTGTCGCCCACGGCGTCGTCTGCAAAGTGCTGTTGCTGTCGTTACTCGCGGGGCGCACCGCGGCCGACTGGAACGCCATCGGCATGGCGAAGAACCTGTCCGTGAGCGAACTCGTACCCGCCGCGGGCGCGTGGGCCGCGATCCGGTTGCTCGAAGTGCCCCCGCAGGTCGCCGCGGTAAACGCTGCGTTCGCCGACGGTGTACGAAAGACAGAGGCGTGAGACTGAAGGGAAAGGCCGAATCGCGCGCGGTGGCGCGCGTGTGTTCCGTTTGTCCGCTTCGGATGAAGGCCGCGCGCCGGCACAACCGATACCACTTGCCAGCGAGACCCGGCCGGGGGACCGGCCGCCGCGCGAGCGGCGAACGAGGGCCGGGTCCCGTTAGCACCGTTGCTTCCGGCGCGCGAACCTGCGCGGGCCGGGCGGGGTGCGCCCGTTCGGGGACCGGCGCAAGGAGGCGCGCGAATGACCAGCGAAGAGCTACTGGCCCCGGCCAGTGAGACCGAAGCCCTGCGGGAACAACTCCTCCAAGCCCAGCGGCTCACCAGCGTCGGCGAACTCGCATCCAGCATCGCCCACGAGTTCAACAACATTCTCACCACGATCATCAACTCGGCCAAGCTCGGGAGTCGAAACCCGGACCCTGCCGCGCACCAACAGGCGTTCGAGCGCATCGTCAAAGCCGGTCAGCGCGCCGCGGCCATCGCCAGTGGCATGTTGGGGTTCGCCCGCAAGAGCAACAACACGCGCCAACACTGCGACGTGGCCCGGCTCGTCGAGGAAGTTCTGATCCTCACCGACAAGGACCTGTCGAAACACCGCATCCACGTTGAAACGCGGTTCCACTCGCGCCCGCTCGCTTGGGTCGTGCCGGGGCAGATCGAGCAGATTCTGGTGAACCTCGTCATCAACGCGCGGCAGGCAATGAGCGCCGGCGGGCGGTTGAAGATCGAGGTCCGCGACGTGCCCGCGGCCGACTCGGTGGAACTGAAGGTCTCGGACACGGGGCAGGGGATCCCCCCGGACCAACTGCGGATGATCTTCGAGCCGTTCTTCACCACGAAGCAGCCAGACGAGTACGGGCGCGGCGGCACCGGCCTCGGCCTCAGCGTGTGCCGGCAGATTATCGAGCAGCATCAGGGCCGCATCCGCGTCGTAAGTGTCGTCGGCAAAGGCTCGACATTCACGATTACGTTGCCGAAGCGCCTGCTGGACGACCCCGAGTAAGGGCTACGGCTTCTTCGCGCGTAGGTCGAAGCACACGAACTGCGTATGGTTCCGGCAGTACAGCAGCCCGTCGAGCAGCACGGGTGCGGTTTGCGCTTGGTGCCCGCCGCCGGCCGAGGTCAGTACGCGCGTGCCGCCCAGCACCTTCGCCCCGTTCGCGCCCAGTTCCGCGACGTACAGGTCGAGCCGGTTGTCGATGGCGAGCGCCACGCCGTTGGCGATCAGCAGCCCGCCGCCGGATTGTCCGGTCGATCCCATCTCGCGCGTTTTCCACAACTCCTTGCCGGTTTTCAGGTCGAAGCAGAAGAACGTGCCGCGCTCGTCGTAGCCGTGCAACCGCCCGTCCCACACGGCCGCGGACTGGAACCAGTGACACCACGCGGCGCTCTTCCACACCAGTTCCGTTTGGTTGCCCTTCACGCGGAAACACGCGGTCCCGGCAGTCCCCTTCGCGGTCGTGCCGTAGGCCATGTGGATCGGCGCGACAACGAGGTCGCCGACGATAACGGGCGAGGAACACATGTCTTGCCCGCCGAGGCCCGCAGCCTTCGGTTCGAACGTCCAGCGCGTCTTCCCATCCTTGGGGTTCACGCCGAGCACGACACTGCCGGTGAGGTGGACGAGCGTCGGTTCGTCGTTGATAGTGGCGAGGACCGGACTGGACCACGGGCTTGCCCCGGCGGTGTTACGCCACACCTCTTTGCCGGTCTTCACGTCGAAGGCGATGAGCGCGCCGCCGGAGGCGGGGTACGGCCCGCCCGCGGCCTCGCGCCTCGGCCCGCCGGCGCGCCCGACCAGCGCCGGGACGATCACCGTGCCGTCGTGGACGAGTGGGCTAAGTTGGAACCCGTAGGAAGTGGGCTGGCCCGGTAGCTCGGTCATCAGGTCGCGGTGCCACACGACCGCGCCGGTCTTGGCGTCGAGGGTGAACAGGTCCATCGCCGCGCCGCAGGTGAACACGCGCCCGTCGGCGACGGCGCACGTCCCGCCGGACGGGTTCGACCCGCGCGTGACGCTCTTGATTTCGTAACTGTGTTTCCACAACTCTTTGCCGGTCACGGCGTCGAAGCACTGGACGAACTCGCGCTGGACGTTCGCGGCGTCGGTGGAAAGGAGGTACACGCGCCCGTCGCGGATCGCCGGGGCCGCGTACCCGCGCCCAACTTTCGCGCGCCACAACTCCTTCGGCCCCGTGGCGGCGGCTTTCACGTCCCACCCGGTTTCGCGACTGACGCCGTCGTAGTTCGGCCCCCTCCAGTGTGGCCAATCGCCCCCGCGCGCGGCCGGAAACAGTATCGATACGAGCGCGGTGAGTGCGGCAAATCGGACCATAGCGATTGCTCCACGGGGCGCGACCAGAGTATAAACGCCGAGTCGCGCGCGAGGTTCCTGATGTTACACCGAACCGGGTGTGGTAGAATTTCCGGTAATCCTGCGGGCGGTCGTGCGTACCGTAACCGGGCGCGCGGGAATCGAGCGTTGTTGGAGTGGCCGATGCCCCCTGCGGCCGTACCGCCGGAACCCGACGACGCGGCGCTCATTGCGCGAATCGCCGCCGGCGATAGCGCGGCGATAGAAGCGTTCTACGCGCGGTGGTTCCCGCAGTTCGCGCGGCTTGCGACGCGACTGACGGGCGACGCCACCGAGGGTGAGAACCACGCGCAAGAGGCTGTGGTTCGGGTCATTACGGGGGCCGCGACCTTCCGAGAGGGCGCGCGGGGGCGGAGCTGGCTCCTCACGGTTTTGCGGAACGTCGTGCGCGACTACTTCCGGCGGGAGGACACGCGCCGCGCCGTGTCGATCAGTGAGCCGGACGACGTGCCGGGCGCTATCGATGTGCCAGACGACGAGCCGACGCCACCAGAGCGCGCCCTCGCCCGCGAGCGCGCCGCGGTGCTCCACCTTGCGCTCTGCGATTTAGACGACCACTTGCGCGCCGTGATCCTCTTGCATGATTACGAAGGGTTGAGTGCCCCAGAAACGGCACTGGTGCTCGAGATCACGGTAAAGCTTGTGGGAAGCCGCTTGTTTCGCGCCCGGAAGCGGCTCGGCGAAATCCTCCATGACCGCTGGCCCGACCTGTTTCCCCGTAGCCACCGTTAGGACCCGCGGAGTGCGCCGATGTCCGTAACCAACGAAACCGCCGTGTCGGAAGAGACCGTCGTCCGGCTCTTGCGCGCGACGAAGGCCAACGACAACGCCAGCCGCGGGCCGAAGCGCCATTCCGCGCAAACCGCCGAGTGCCCGCCGGTCGCGCGCTTCGCCGCCGTCTATCATTTCAAAGCCGGAACGTGGACGGCGGCCGAAGAGCGCCACGTGCTGGGCTGTGCGTTCTGTGTGCGAGTTCGAGAAATGTTCGCCGCCGCCGCGCACGAGGCCACAACCGAAGACACGATCACCAACCTGTCGGCGACCGAGCAGACCGCGACCGGCCTCGTGCCCCCGAAGCCGGAGTGAAGCCGATCCGTGTTGAGGGCGCGATTTCTGTAGCCGGCCTCTGTGAGGCCGGTGCAGAGCGGCGCGGGGCGCTCCGGCCTCACAGAGGCCGGCCACAGAAGAGTAACGAGTCCACCCGGTTCCGAACGAGTCACCTTGCCCCGGCTCCATTGTGGCCGGCTCCAGAGCGGGAACCAACATGCCCACCAGTTACCACCCGGATCGTCGCGACTTGTTCCGCGTTGGCGGGGCCGGGCTGTTCGGCCTCTCCATGCCGGACTTCTTCACAGTGCGAGCGCGCGCCGCCGGCACGAAGGGGCCACCCGCCAAGCAGATGATCCTGCTGTGGATGGCCGGCGGGCCGCCGCACCAAGACATGTTCGACATGAAGCCGGACACGCCGCCGCCGTTCGGTAGCGAGCTGAAGCAGGGTAAGACCAAAGTGCCCGGTATGGAGTTCTGCGACCTGATGCCGCGGTTGGCCCAGAACGCGGACAAGTTCAGCATCCTGCGCTCGGTCGGCATCGGGAACGAGAAGTGGGAGCACAACGGCGGGCTGTACTGGCTGTGCGGCAACCCGCGCACGAAGTCCACGCCGAAGTACCCGATGTTCGGCAGCGTCGTGTCGCGCGAGCGCGCCCCGATCCCCGGCGTGCCCACGTTCATGGCGCTCGGCCACTACTACGACACCGGCGACAACGCGGGCGACCTGAAGAACAACTACCTCGGCCCGCGCTACGACCCCATCACCTACAAGCCCGGCGACGCCAAGAGCGACACCGGCGCGATGCTGACCCCGCCCGCGCACCTCGACCTGTCCGGGTTCCAGCACCGCGCGGACCTGCTCAAATCACTCGACGCACAGGCGCGCCGCCTCGACGCCGCGGAGCCGGTCATCACCCGTCTCGACCAGAGCCGGCAGAGTGCGTTCGACCTGCTGCGCGCGCCGAAGCTGCGTGACGCGGTCGATCCCAAGAAGCTGAACCCCAAGGACGTCGAGCGGTACGGCAAGAACGAACAGGGCACGATGGCCCTGCACGCGCGGCAATTGATCGAGGCCGGCGTGCCGTTCGTGTTCGTCCCGTGGCCCGGCTGGGACATGCACGGCAACATCACCGAGGGGTGCAAACGGGCGCTGCCGAGAGTGGACGCGCTGCTCGCCAGCCTCGTGGAAGACCTTCACGAGCGCGGCCTGTTGGAAACCACCATCGTCGTGGCGCTGGGCGAGATGGGCCGCAACAAGATTTACAAGGACTCGGCCTATTCCGGGCCACCGGGCCGCGATCACTGGGGCACTACGCAGTTCATCTTCGTCGCCGGCGGCGGGTTCAAGAGCGGCATGGTGCTGGGCAAGACTGACAAGACCTCGCTGCGCGTGGTCGAGAACTACTACTCACCTATCAGCTTCGGCCGCACGCTGTACCACTTGCTCGGTATCGACCCGGACAAAGAACTGTACACGACTGGCGGGCGACCGCTGAAGATCATCGTGGACGACGCGCCGCTCATCAGCGAAATAGACTCGTTGCGCAATAGGTGTTGGTTCAGTCGCACTTCGGCCAGACGATCCTGTGTGGTCGTTACCCGTACATCCGGTTGTGGAGTCCGGCGACGTTCTTCATCATCACCGTGTGACGACGGGGCG
>VGZJ01000081.1 GCA_016872595.1 Planctomycetota bacterium | reverse complement strand
GCCGGCAGCGCGACCGGGGCCCGCGGCGCGGCAAAGGTCGCGAGCAGCAGGCGCGCGCCGCGGGCGCGGGCGCGGCAGTCCGCGCATTGGGTTAGGTGCGGGTCGGCGGCGAGCGATTCGGGCGCGACGGTGCCGTCGAGCGCGGCCTGAACGCGGGCGACGGTCGGCGCGCATTCGGGCGGAGTGATGATCGAGTCGTCGAAGGGGTGCGTGGGCAGCGACATTTACTCACCGCGGGCGGAGGGCGTCGGGTCTTCGGCGGGCACCAGCCCGCGGGCGCGGAGCCGGTCGAGGATTTCGAGCCGGGCGCGGTGGAGCCACGTCTTCACGGTTCCGACCGGCCGCCCCACGGCCTCCGCGATGGCCTCGTAGGGCTGGCCGTGCTCGTGGAACAGGACGAACACTTCGCGGTACTCGCCGCGCAGGGCGTCCACCGCGGCGCGGATCTCGCGGGCCGTTTCCGCGGAGTCGTCCGGCGGCGTGCGGTCGGGCGCGTCGTGCAGGTAGTCGGCCAGTTCCGGCCCCTTGCCGCGCTTGCCGATGGCGGTGCGACAGCGGTTGACCGCGATGCCGAGCACCCACGGGCGCAGCGGGCGCGCGTGGTCCCAGCGGTTCAGGCTGCGGAACACGCGGAGGAACACTTCCTGCGCCACGTCCTCGGCGTCGTGCAGGTGGGCGAGCAGCCGCCGGCACACCGCCAGTACGTCGGTCTGGAACCGCTCGACCAGCTCGCGGGCCGCGGCCGGGTCGCCCTGCAAACACCGGGTTACTAGCGCGGCGTCGGCGGACACTCGTGCCCCTCAGAAGGGAAGTACCCGCGGGCGCGGGATCGGGTTTCAGAAATGGCATTCGCCGCCCGCGCGCCAAGATTGCGCGCGTTCGCGCCCGCTTTTGCTACGCCAGAATCTCCTTCACCACTTTCCCATGCACGTCGGTGAGGCGGTAGTCGCGGCCCTGAAAGCGGAACGTCAGCTTCGTGTGGTCCATGCCCATCTGGTTCAGGATCGTCGCTTGCAGGTCGTGGACGTGAACCTCTTGCTCGGTCACGTTGTAGCCGATCTCGTCGGTCTTGCCGTACAGCGTGCCGCCCTTGAAGCCGCCGCCAGCCAGCCACATCGTGAAGGCGTCGACGTGGTGGTCGCGGCCGATGGTCTCGCGGCTCTCGCCCATCGGCGTGCGCCCGAACTCACCGCCCCACACCACGATCGTGCTGTCCAGCAGGCCGAGTTGCTTCAGGTCTTTAATCAGCGCCGCGCACGGCTGATCCACTTCCTTGCAGATCGAATCGAGCGGCTTGGTCAGGTCGAGGCTGCCGCCGTGGTGGTCCCAGTCGGTATGGTAGAGCTGGATGAACCGGACGCCGCGCTGCACGAGCCGGCGGGCGAGGACGCAGTTCGCGGCGAAGCTCGGCTTGCCCGCGACCGCCCCGTAACTCTCCAGCGTCTTCTTCGACTCTTTACTCAGGTCCATCAGTTCCGGGGCGCTGGTCTGCATCCGGTAGGCCATCTCGTAGGCCGCGATGCGGGTCTGAATCTCCGGGTCGCCGGTCGCGTCGTGGCGCAGCTTGTTGAGGTCGTTCACCGCGTCCACGAACTCGCCCTGCTCCTTCGTGCTCACCTTCGGCGGCGGGGCGAGGTCGAGGATCGGGTTCGGGCCTTTGAGGAACGGCACGCCTTGATACACGCTGGGGAGGAACCCGGAGCCGTACAGCGACGCGCCGCCGCGCGGCCCGCGCGGGCCGGACTGGAGCACCACGAACCCCGGCAGGCTGTCGCACTCGGAGCCAAGCCCGTAGGTGAGCCACGCGCCCATGCTGGGGCGGCCGAACTGCGGCGAGCCGGTGTTGATGAAGCACTTCGCCGGGCCGTGGTTGAACACGTCCGTCTTCATCCCGCGAACCCAGCACAGTTCGTCCGCGACTTCCTTGTGGTGCGGCAGGAGTTCGCTGATGTCCATGCCGCACTGCCCGGCCTTCTCGAACTTGCGGACGCTGCCGAGCAGCTTCGCGTCGCCCTTGATGAACGCGAACCGCTTCCCCTTCGTGAACGATTCGGGCACCTTCTGCCCGCTGAGCTTGTTCAGTTCCGGCTTGGGCGAGAACAGCTCCAGTTGCGACGGCGCGCCGGCCATGAACAGGTAGATGACCGCTTTGGCCTTCGCTGGGAAGTGCGGCTTCTTGGGCGCGAGCGGGTCGATGCGCTCCTTCGCGCCGCAGGCGTCGCGCGCTAGGAGTGAAGAGAGCGCCATCGCGCCGACGCCGACGCCACAGTCGCGGAAGAAGTGCCGCCGCGTGCGGGCTAGAAGAGAGTCGCTATCGAGTTCGTGCGGGGTCATGTGGTTGCCTTCAATCTCGGAGCGGCATCTCAGCCCATTTGCGAGCGAGTTCCCGCGCAATCTGGTACTTCAGACCAAGGATTTCTTTGTCCGTAATTCGTTCGAACTCTTCCGCGCGTATTACCCCTTTGGCCGCGAGTACTGTCCTGACGAAGATGTTGATGCCGTCAACGATGGCTGTTTCAAAAGCAATCTCTTTCGTATTGAGCATGAGCCAGTCTCCGAGTAGCGCTCACTCTCGCGTAATGAACTCGTCGAGGTTCATCAGCACGCGGGCGACCGCTTGCCATGCGGTCTTCGCGTCGGCTTTGCGCTTCGCGTCGAGGTAGGCTAGCACGCGCTGCGCTTCTTGCGTGGTCGGTTCGCGCGACAGGCACACGCGGAACGCGAACGCGATCTTGCCGGCGTCGTCCTTCGGACCTTCGGCTTCGATGCGCGTGCCGAGCGCAGTCGCGAACTCCACGAACACCGGGTCGTTGGCGAGGTGCAGCGCTTGTAGCGGAGTGTTGCTGCGGTTCCGCTTCGTACACGCGACCTGCGCGTCGGAGGCGTCGAACGTGGTCAGCAGCGGGTGTTGGCTCTGCCGCCAGATGTAGGTGTACATGCCGCGACGGTAGCGGTCCGGCCCCTTACTCTCCGCCCACGGGTGGTTGCTCTGCGTGAACAGGAACACTTCCTTCGGCTGCGGCGGGAACACGCCCGCGCCGCCCAACTTCGGGTTCAGCAGCCCACTCGCGGAGAGCGACACGTCGCGGATGATCTCCGCTTCGAGGCGCAGGCGCGTCTGCCGGCCGAGGAGAAAGTTCCGCGGGTCGCGCTCGGTCAGGTCGCGCCGCGCTGCGGAGGACTGCTTGTAGGTCGCGCTCGTCACGATGAGCTTGTGCAGGCGCTTCGTGGACCACGCCCCTTCGCGAAACTCCACGGCCAACCAATCCAGCAACTCCGGGTGCGTGGGGAAGCTCCCTTGGAGGCCGAAGTCGTTCTCGGTTTCGACCAACCCGCGGCCGAAGAACTTCTGCCACTCGCGGTTCACCGTCACGCGCGCCGTCAGCGGGTTCTCGGCGCTCGTCAGCCACTTCGCGAGGTCGAGGCGCGTGAGGCGCTGGGTGGCGCTCGTGGCACTGATCGCCGTGGGGTACGCGGGCTGAACGACGTCGCCTTTGCGGAGGAAATCGCCACGGATCTGCACGAAGGTCTGTCGCGGGGCCTTGCGCTCGCGCAGCACCAGCGTCGTGGGCACCTTGCCCTGCGCGCGCTTGATGTGGTCGCGGATGATGGCGATGTCTTCGCGGCTGCCGCCGTTTTTCTGGAGCCAGAACTCCATCTGGTTAAGCTTGGCGATAGTGTCTTCGAGGTTCGGCGGGCCGCCGATGGGCATGGTCGGCTCGTCGCACGAGTCGAAGAAGGCGTAGAGGCGGTAGTAGTCCTTCTGCGAAACCGGGTCGTACTTGTGGTCGTGGCACTGCGCGCACCCGGCGGTAAGGCCGAGCCACACGGCCGCGGTGGTGTTCGCGCGGTCCACCGTGCGCTCGACGCGGAACTGCTCCGCGTCCGTGCCGCCCTCTTCGTTGAAGCTGGTGTTGCGGTGGAACCCGGTCGCGACCTTCTGTGCGGTCGTCGCGTTAGGCAGCAGGTCGCCGGCGAGTTGCTCGCGCGTGAACTGGTCGAACGGCATGTCGTCGTTGAGCGCCTTGATGACCCAGTCGCGGTAAGCCCAAATCTGTCGCGGGCCGTCGATAGTGTAGCCGTTGCTGTCGGCGTAGCGCGCGAGGTCGAGCCAGTGCCGGGCCTGCCGCTCGCCGTAGTGCGGCGAGGTGAGTAAGCGGTCCACCACCTTCTCGTAAGCCTGCGGCGAATCGTCTTTGAGGAAGGCGTCCACTTCGGCGGGCGTGGGAAGCAACCCGGTCAGGTCGAGCGTGACGCGACGAATGAGCGCGGCTTTGTCGGCCTCTTTGCTCGGCGCGAGTTTGTCCTTCTCCAGTCGCGCGCGGATGAAGGCGTCGATGGGGTGCGCGCCGGCAGGAACAGTCGGGCGCTTCGGCGCGACGAAGGCCCAGTGCGGGGCGTACTCCGCGCCCTGTTCGATCCACGCCTTCAGCTTCGCCACTTGGTCCGGCGTCAGGCGCGCGCCCACATCGGCCGGGGGCATGCGGCCGTCGTCGCCGTCGGCCAGCAGCACGCGCTTCAGCAGTTCGCTGTCGGCGTGCTTGCCCGGTACGAGCGCGCCCTTGTTGACGGCCGCGGCGCGGTCGTCGAGGCGCAGCTTCGCCTTCTGTACGGCCGGGCCGTGGCACTTGAAGCAGTGGTTGGAAAGGATCGGCCGGATGTCGCGGCCGTAATCGACCTTCTCCGCGGCCGGGGCCGGGAGCACAAGGGCGAGTAGTGCGGCAGCGGACAGGCAAGCACGAACGAGCGGCATGGCGGCTCCGGGGGAGGGCCGGACGCGGGGCAGGCGTATCCGATTAGGATAGCCGCGCCGCGCGCCGCGGGGGAGCGAAAAGCCCCGCGGTCACTCGCCCAGCGCTTGGAGCGCGTCGCCGAACGGCTCCGGCGCGTCCAGCACCACGTCGTCGCCCACGGTCACGCCGAACCGGTACCACGCCCCGTGCCACACCCAGAACACCTCGTCCGACACCGCGTAGGCGTTCTTCTGGAAGTTATCCTCGGCGTACAGCTTCAGCACATGAATGCGGCTCAGCGCGGGGAACGACACCGGCCACACGGCCAGTTCCTCGCGGCTCGGGATCGCCACCCAATAGCCCGCCGGCGCGTCCGGCATCAGCTCTTCGACGAGCAGCGCGCGGGCCGCGTCGTACCCATCGCCGAGGTGCCCGATGTAGATGTCCAGTTCGTCGGAGGCGCGTTCGAAGTAGTCCGGCGGGGTCGCGGATCGCAGGTTCTCCAGCGCCGTGTCGAACAGGTCTTCGCCCCTCTTGCGGGCGCGCGCCAGCATCGGGTCGGTGACGTACACCATGCCGTGCGGGAAGTCGACGACGAGGTTCAGTTCCAGCCCGGTGCCGGGCAGCGGCACGCCCCACGGCGGCGACTTGTCGGAGCGGTCGCACGGCCGCCCGAGGCGCGGGCGCAGCCGCGCCGCGACCGCGCTCAGGTCGTCGGGAATGGTGGTGCCGTTGAGCAACTCGGCGCGGTGGGCGAGGAACTCGCGGATCATCGCCGGCCACTCGGCCGCGGGCGCGGCGGCGGCCCGGCGGTGCAGGTTCACCAGCCCCATGTACTGCGGCTCGGTCGCGCCGCGCGGGCACACGGCCGCGCCGCCGCCCTCCCACCCGGCCACGGTGAACCCGGCCGCGCACAACTCCGTAGCGACCGCGGCGCGGAAGTCGTCCGGGAACGGCAGCGAATCCGGTTCGTCGTCGGTCGTCACGGCGCGCCTCCTGCGTTACGCGCGGGCCGCGGGCACAACGGCCGTGGGCCGCACGGCCCCCGGCGCGCCCTGCGGCAGTTTCACCACCAGAACCGAGCACGGGGCCGCGCGCATGACGCTCTCGGCCACGCTCCCCAGCGGGCCGCAATCCGCGCCGGTGCGCCCGTGCGTGCCGATCACGATCACGTCGATCCCGGTGTCGGCCGCGTACCGCGCGATCTCGGCCGCGGGGTCGCCCTCCAGCAGCACGTGCGCCACCGGGATGAGCGGGTTCGCGGGCCGCACCTGTTCGAGCAGCGCCTGCCAGTGCGCCCGGTCGCCGGTGCCCGGCGCGCGGACGTGAACGACCGTGAGGCCCGCGCCGTACGTCTCGGCCAGCCCGACCGCGTGGAAGTACGCTTGGTTCGAGTAGCTGGAGAAGTCGGTGGGGTACAGGATCGTCTTGACGCGGATCATAGCAGCCTCCGGCCGGCGCGCGGCCGTACCTATCGTACACGCCCCCGCGGGGAAGTCAGCCCGAAGTTGCCCTGCGGGCAGGGCCACTGGGAGGAGGCATCAGGCCGCACGCAATTTCCCGTACTGTTCCCACTCGTTGCTCTCCGCGAATGCGAGGAGTTCCACGAACGGCCGGCCCGCGACTTCGCGATGCGCACGCTCCAGTTCTACGAGCACCACCTGAACGGCAAACCGGCCCCGGAGCGAATGGAAAAGGGCGTCCCGTTCCTCGACCGGGAAAAGGAAAAAGAACAGTGGCGGAAGCTGTACGGCACCGGTGGGAAGTGAAGCGAGAACCGGCGTTCGGGGCGCAGGTGGGCGCTCCGAATCCGACCTTCTCCTCGCGGGTGGGTGCGTGATAATATCACTCTCACCCCATTCGCACGGAGCCGCCCGGCCAATGTACCTGAAAAACATCGTCCTGAAGGATGTCGGTCCCATTAGTTCGCTTGACTACTCTCTCCCCTTCGACGCGAGTGGGAACCCCAAGCCGCTTGTACTGGTCGGGCCCAACGGTTCGGGCAAGAGCATCGTGCTCTCCTTCATCGTTAATTCGTTGATTATTGTACACCAGCGCATCTACACGAACTCGGAAGTGGAAGATGGCAAAGTCTACAAGTACCGCTCGCCGGCGTATATCCGATCGGGTGCGAGTTTTTACTTCTCAGACCTGACCTTCGAGGGTGACATCGAGGTCGCCGAATGGCAGCTCAGAGCCACGAGAAAAGACTTTGAAGCGAGCCTCGAACCCCGACCGACCCACAAGAGTTGGGAAGTAATACCTCAGGATAGAACAACGGCGGACTGGTCTAACGTAGACGAAAAGAGAGCGCTGGCGAACGGGTTGTTCAGCCGTAACTGCTGCTTGTACTTCCCACCTAACCGGTTTGAAGAACCGGGGTGGCTCAACGTCGAGAACCTGACCCGCCGCCCGGTATTTTCCGACGGCAATCGGATTGAGGGGCGCTCACGACGAACAGTTATTCAGCACTCGCCACTGGCTCGCAACCGAGACTGGCTATTTGATCTGATGTTCGACAAGCATGTCTTCGAGCACCAGACCCTCCAACCACAGTTAGCGAACGTTCCGGGGTGGCCAGTGTCCTCACCGCTGTGCCTCGGCTACTCGGGAGTAGCGACCAAGATTGACAAGGCGCTGAACACCATTCTGAAGCTGACGCTTCGGGAGCAGGGCGCGTGCTTTAGGGTTGCCCCACGTCAGCAACGGGAAATAGCTGTGCAACGTGGAGAACAGGTTTCGATTCCGAATGTGTTTCAGCTCTCGACAGGTGAGACTGCGGTGCTCAACCTGTTCATGTCGATCGTTCGCGATTACGACGAGGCCGATGTTACATTTACCGGCCTCGGAGAGGTTCGCGGCATCGTGGTCGTGGACGAGATCGACGCGCACATGCATGCCGACTTGCAAAGCAGCGTCCTGCCCAAACTCGTCAAACTGTTTCCCAAGGTGCAATTCATCCTGACCTCGCACTCGCCACTCTTCTTGCTCGGCCTGCGCCGAGAGTTGACCGAGAACGGGTTCGTGATAATGAACCTCCCTGAATGCCAAGAGATCGGTGCCGAACGGTTCTCCGAGTTCGAACGGGCTTACGACACGCTAAAGGACACGGCTGCCCACCAGCGGGAGCTTGCCGAGGCTGTTTCCAATTCACGCAAGCCCGTCGTTTTCGTTGAGGGGGATTACGACATCCGCTATCTGAACAAAGCGGCAGAACTCCTCGATCGTCATGCGGTACTCGATCGCGTCAGTCTGATCGACGGCGAAGGGTGCGGAACTTTGAACGGTGTGTGGAAGAATCTCGACTCTAAAGTGGGCCAAACGCTCGCCCACCAGACGATCCTGCTGTATGACTGCGACGTGGAGAAAACGAAAGACGAAGCCCGGGGTCGGGCCATCAAACGGCGCATCCCGTTGACAGAAGAAAACCCTATCCGAAAGGGGATCGAGAATCTGTTTCCCAACTCCACTATCGAGAAGCTAAGGGCGGCGAACGACAGATTCATCGATGTGACCCCCGAGGTTCGCAAGACCGTGCGCGGCAAGGAAGTGGTGAGCCCGGAGTTGCTCGAAGCGAACAAGGACGAGAAGAAAAACATCTGTACTTGGCTGTGCGAGAACGGGACCAAGGAGGATTTCGCCGGCTTCACCGCGGTATTCGATCTGCTCGAAGCGGCGTTGAACGTTGGGGAGAAGTGAGCCATGCGGCTTCACGGCATACTGCCCAAAAGGGGTTCGTCATGCCGCTGCGCGATCACTTCTGCTCGCGAGCCGCGACTGCGAGGGCGCGGGTTACGCACCTTGAGTTGCGTAGCCCCGCGCCCTCGCGGTCGCGGCTCGCGTGGTTACTTCCTGAACGTGTAGCGCCCTTCATCGTGAAGGCCCGTAGCCGCCTACCGCGTGGGGGTTGGGGCAGCGAGGGGTTCCAGCGCCGTTCTTCGGCATCGGCCTCTGACTTGAACCTGTACATTCCGACGCTGTGCGTGGTATCGTGGTCCCTGTGATACGCGATGCGCGCGACGGCCCGCGCGCGTGTGGCCCGGAGCGCTCATGCCCGATCCCTCGGAACCCACTGACACGCGCGCCCACGACCCGCGGTCGCACTCCGACCCGTTCCCCCTCGGCGGGCACGGGGCCGGGGCCACGCTCTCGGTCGCGGCCCCGGACCTCGCCCCCACCGTCGACCGCAACGCCCCCGCCGATCCCGGCGTCAACCTGCTCACGGTGCTGGCCCCGGCGCGGGCCGCGGGCGAGCTGGGGCGGCACCGTCTTTCCCAAGAAGTGACCCCGCCGCGAAGGAGGCCACCGATGCGTATCACCGTTCTCTTCGCGTCGATTGTGCTGGTATCAGAGGGCTTGCGCCCCCCGCTCGCCAGTTGCGCCGACGCGCCCGCGCCGCTCGTGTTCCGCGGCGCGACCGTGTACGACGGCACCGGCGGCAAGCCGTTCGTGGGCGACGTCCACATCAAGGGGGACAAGCTCGTCGCGGTCGGGCCGGTGGGGAAGGTCGAAGGCGCGAAGGAGATCGACGCCAAAGGGCTGATCATCTCCCCCGGCTTCATCGACCTGCACACGCACTGCGACTCCGGTCTGACGGGCAAGGTCGGGCGGCTGAACAAGAACTACGTCACGCAGGGCTGCACCACGGTGGTAACGGGCAACTGCGGGTCCGGCCCGGTCGATGTCGGCGACTTCTTCAAGAAGTTGGAGGCCGCGGGCGTGGGCACGAACGTGATCCACCTCGCCCCGCACAACAGCATCCGCGCGCGGGCGATGGGCAACGCCAACCGCGCGCCGACCGCGGCCGAGTTGAAGAAGATGGAGGAACTGGTCGAAAAGGCGATGGCCGACGGCGCGTGGGGGCTGGCGACCGGGCTGATCTACAACCCCGGCACCTACGCCAAGACCGACGAGATCGTCGCGCTCGCGAAGGTCGCGGGCGCGCGGCGGGCTGTACGCGAGCCACATCCGCAACGAGTCCGGCGGTCTACTCGACGCCATCGAGGAGGCGCTGACCATCGGGAAGCAGTCGGGGTGCCGCGTTCACGTCTCGCACATCAAGGCCAGCGGCAAGGCGGCGTGGGGCACGGCGAACCGCGCCATCGGGCTGATCGAGTCGGCGCGGAAGAAGGGCCAAGACGTGACCGCGGACCAGTACCCCTACGTCGCCAGCTCCACGTCCCTGCGCGCCACACTCGTGCCGTCCAAGTACCGCGAGGGTACGAACAAGGAGTTCGTCGCGCGCCTCGACGACCCGGAAACCGGGCCCAAGATCAAGGCCGACGTCGCCAAGGCGCTCGACGGGCGCGACGGCGGCAAGCGCATCCAGATCGCCCAGTGCGAGCACAACCCGAAGTGGCAGGGGAAGACGATCACCGCGATCGCCGAGGCCGAGAAGAAGGACCCCGTTGACATCGTGCTGGAGATCGAGCGCAACGGCGGCGCGCAGGTGGTGAACTTCGCCATGAGCGAGGAAGACGTGCGCCTGTACATGAAACAGCCGTGGGTGGCGACCGCCAGCGACGGCGGCGTGCAGGTGCCGGGCGCGACCGTGCCGCACCCGCGCAGCTACGGCACGTTCCCGCGCAAGATCGGGTTCTACGCCGTCGAGGAAAAGCTGATCCCGGTCGAGTTCGCGGTTCGCAGCGCGACCGGGCTGCCGGCCGACATTCTCAAACTGAAGGACCGCGGCTACCTGAAGGCGGGGTACTTCGCGGACGTGGTGGTGTTCGACCCGAAGGCGTACCGCGACACGGCGACGTTCGAGAAGCCCCACCAGTACGCGGCCGGGGTGAAGTGGGTGCTGGTGAACGGGACGGCGGCGGTTGCCGACGGCACGTACGCCGAAACCGCCGCGGGCCGCGTGCTGCGGCACCCGTCGAAGTGAGGCGCGTTACCCACCTTCGCGCGCTTGCCGGGGCGCGCGGCGCCCCGATTCGGACTCAACCGCCCGTACCGCCTGTGCCGATTAGACCGCTGGTACGGTCTCGCGCGGGGGCGGAATCATGCGCAGTCGGTGGCTGGTCGCGTGCCTTGTGACCCTCCTCGGCGCGGCCGCGCGCGCCGGCGACGAACCCGCGGGCCTTCCTCCGACGGCCGGCGATCCGCTCGCGGCCCCGTTCTTCCAACCCGGCCCGGAACCGACGGCCGCGCGGGCCGGCCCCGCAACCAAGCTCCCGTTGCTGTTGCGCTCGTGCGAACAGTTCTTCACGCCGTGCGCCGACGAACCGGGGTGCCCGCTTGAAGGGGCCACGTGGCTCACAACCGAGTTGCTGATCGGCAAGGCCCGCGCGCCGAGCCTCGTGCCGGTCGTCACCACCGGGCCGGCGGCGGCCGGGGTGTTCGCCGGCGGGATCGGCCAACCGGGGAGCGTGAACCTGTTCGGCGGGGGCCGGGTGCTGCGCGACTGGCGCGCCGGCCTGCGCGTCGAAACCGGAATGTGGTTCGACCGCGACCGCACCCTCGGCATCGGGGCGCGTGTGTACTCGCTGTTCTCGGCGCGCGAGGAACTGGTCGGCCGCCCGGACGCGCTGACCGTGGTGAACGTGCCGAACGTCGTGGCCGGGACGCCGATCGGCACGATCCAGTTCCCGGCGTTCGTCGGGTTCCCCGGCCTCACGACGGGCAACGTGGCCGCGACCGTCACGTCCACGTTCACCGGCGGCGACCTCGTTCTGCGGCACCTGCTGACCGGGAGCGAGCGCGGGCGGCTCGAACTGCTCGTCGGGTACCGGCACATGTTCCTGCGCGACCAGTTTGGGCTGTCGTTCGACGCGACCGTGCTGGGGATCGACCCGTCGGTCGCGCCGCGGCTCGCGGGCCGCGACCAGCTCCGCACGCGGAACAACTTCAGCGGCGCACAACTGGGCCTGCACGCCGAAACCGGCGGCACGCGGTTCGTGATCGAGGGCCACCTGTCGGCCGCGCCGGGCGTGACCGTGGGCGACGTGGACTACACGCGCCAGCGGTCGGTGGGCCTCGGCGTGCCCGGCGCGCCCACGCCCATCGCCGTGGGCCTCCTCGCGCTCGGCGTGGACGTGCTGACCGCGCTACAGATCGCGGCGGCGGCGAACCAAGTGCCGTTCGGGACCGCGACCGTGCGCAACGAACTGACGTACTTCGGGCTGGTGGGCGAGGGCGGGCTGCGCGCCAAGTGGCTCGTGACCGACCATGTGCGCGTGACCGGCGGGTACAGCTTCGTGTACTGGAACAACGTGCGTCGCGCCCCGGACATGTACACCAACGCGATCGCGCTGACCCCGCGCGCGGTGGAGTTCACGACGCACCTGTTCAACTTCGGCCTCGAAGTGCGGTACTAGAACGCCGCCGTTGTGGGGCGGGCCTCTGGCCTGCCACAGCACGGGCAAGCCAGAGGCCCGCCCCACAACAGACGCGCCCGGTCACTTCCCGTACAGCTTCTTCCACTGCTCCTTTTCCTTCTCGCGGTCGAGGAACGGGACGCCCTTCTCCATCCACTCGGGGGCCGGTTTGCCGTTCAGGTGGTGCTCGTAGAACTGGAACGTGCGCATCGCGAAGTCGCGGGCGGCGTTGCGGTTCGTCAGGTTGTGCGGTTGGCCGTTGTAGTTCAGTAGGTACGCCTCCTTGCCGAGCCGCCGCAGGGCGAGGAAGTACTCGATACCCTGATACCACGGCACCGCGTCGTCCTGATCGTTGTGGATCATCAGCAGCGGGGTCTGCACGCGGTCGGCCATGAACACCGGCGAGTTCTCCAAGAATTTCAACGGCGCTTCCCAAAGGGTGGCCCCGATGCGGCTCTGTGTCTTCTCGTACTGGAACTGGCGCGGCAGCCCGCTGCCCCAGCGGATGCCGCTGTAGGCGCTGGTCATATTGGCGACCGGCGCGCCGGCGACCGCGGCCTTGAAGCGGTTCGTTTGCGTCACCATGTACGCGATCTGGTACCCGCCCCACGACTGGCCGTTGATACCGATGGCCTTCTCGTTCACGAAGCCCTTGTCGGCCACGGCCTGAATCGCGGGCAGCACGCATTTCATCGCGCTCGGCCCCGGCGCGCCGGTCGTGTACGCGATGTCCGGCATCAGCACGAGGTAGCCGTTGCTCGCGTAGAACGTCGGGTTGATGACCTGCCCGCGCTGCACGTTCGGCACGCGGAACTGGTGCAGGTTCTCCGAAAGGCGCTCGTAGATGTACACGATCATCGGGTACTTCTTCTGCGGGTCGAAGTTCTCCGGCTTCACGAGGATGCCTTGTAGCGGTGTGCCGTCGGTGCTCGTGTACTTCACCAGTTCGGCCGTGCCCCAGTTGTAGTCCTTCACCTTCGGGTTCGTGTCGGTCACGCGGCGCAGGTCGTGGAAGTCGGCCGCGGTGACGTACAGGTCCGGGTACTGCGTGAACGCCTGTACGCTGAGCAGATAGGCGTCGGCGCTGTGGGCCTTGACGGGCGCGACCTGTTGGAACCCGGGTTGGGTTTGCACGTAGTTGTACGCCCGCGCGCCCATGAGCAGCAGCTTCGGCCCGGCCCCCGGTTCCAGTCGGTAGAACCCGCTGTCGCGCGTCGTCAGGTTCTCCGCGCCCAGCAGCAGCGGCTTCGTGAGGTCGGTGCCGCGCTCGGTGGTGCGGTCCTCCGCGCTGCGCGGGCGCAGCACCGTGAACCGGATGCCCTGCGCGCGGCCCACCTTCGTCAGGTTCTCCGCGCTCGAACCGTCGAGCGCCATCTTCCAGATGTCGAAGCGGTCGCGCACGAGAACGAACTTGCCGTCCGGGGTCCACCCGGCGAGGCCGTAGGGCGGCGCGTCGCTCGGCGTGTCGTGCTCCTCGTCGAAGAACTTCTCTTTCAACTTGGCCGTCAGGTTCGCGCGCTTACCATCTGGCACGGAGACGGTGAACCAGTCCTTGCCGTCGAAGCCGATGAGGAACTTGCCGAACGGGGCGAGGCCGACGCCGCCGGTGCTCGCGGTCAGGAGCGGCTTCGCTTCGCCGGTGCGCACGTTGACCATCGAATAGTCGGCCGGGACCGGCCACGCGTAGCCGTTCGTGTGCCGGTACTTGCGGTCGTCGGTCGCCACGCCCCAATCGCCCACGCCGGGCGGGGCCACGCTCACGGCGTCGTCCGACAGGTGCCGGAACTGCTTCGTGTCGAGCAACACCACGGCCTCATAGGTCTTACTGCGGTCGCGCCCCGCGTTGATCTTCTGCGCGGGCTGAAGGTGCGCGTCCTTCCAGTGCCAGATGTCGAGTTGGATGTCGTCCGCGCCGGTGGTCAGCGGCGCGCGCACGGGCGCGGCCTGAAGGTAGAGCTTCGTCCCGTCTTGCGAGAAGCTCAGCCCGCTGCCGGTGAGCTGCCAGTTGGCCTTCAGCGCCGGCACGGTCGCGCCGAGCACCTCGTCCGGCGCGCTCGTGCCGCGGTCCCAGACGAACACGCGCCAGCGCGCCGGGGCGTTCGGGCTGGGCATGCCGGTGCCGATGCTGCCGGGGTTCGGGCCGACCGCCTTCGGCGGCGGGGCGAGGTTCGCGGGCGGCACTTGGCTGTCGTCGTAGTAGAACGCGAGCCGGGTCTGTTTCTCGTCCCACGCGAGGTTGGTGTAGCGCCCCGGCCCGGCCTTCACCGCGGCCGCGGCCGTGCCGAACCGCGGGTTCATCGTGTACACGCCGTTCTTCCCCGGCGTCTTCGAGGCCACCACGTACACGAGCGCCTTCTCGTCGTTCGTCAGGGTGAACTCGATCACTTCGGGAATGGTGCGCTCGACGGTCGCGCTCAGGTCGCGAATGAAGAGGTCGGTGCCGGTCGCGGTCGTGGCGGGCGGCGGGGGCGGCGGGGGCGGCCCCTTCTTCGGCGGCGCGAGCGGCGGAAGCCCCTTGCGGTACACGAGGAACCCCGGCCCCTCGCCGGCCACCTGATAGCTGCCGACGTTGGCGATGCGGTCCACCTCTTGCCCGGTGCCGAGGTCGATGATCGCCAGCGCCGCCTTCGGGTAGTCCTTCGTTTCGAGCTTGTCGGCCTTAGCCTTCTCAAGCTCGGCCTTCGTGGGCGAGAGCGGAACGAACACGCGCTTGCTATCGGGTGCGAACCGGGGGCCGATGCCGACCGGGGCGACCGCGCCGCGCGCGAACCGGTACTCCTTGCCGCTGGCGACGTGGCGCACCACCGCCTCGCCGTCCGCCCCCTCGCGGCCGATCAGGTACGCGACGTACTGGCCGTCGCGCGACAGGGTCGCGCCGCTGGCGGCGCGCCAGATGTCGTAGTCGGCGAACGTCAGCACTTTCTTGGTCGCGGCGGGTTGGGCCGAGAGCGGGCCGGCGGTCGCGACGATCAGCCCGAACAGGGCGACCGCGGACGCGGCGCGCGGCAGCACGCGGGGCATGGCAGAACCTCCGGGGAGCAGAACGAGCGGTATGTAAACGAGTATCGCGGGCGCGCGGCACGAGGCCAGCAGTTTTTCCCAACCCCGCCTAATTACCCAGCCCCTACAGCCGCTTCAACCGGCCCCCGGACAGGTTCCCTTCGCGCGGTCGTCTGTATCATGGAGAAAGGCAACCTAACCCCCCAACCCCCTTCCCTGAAGGGAAGGGGGAGAAGAACGAAGACATCCCTCCTGCTCCCCCTTCCCTTCAGGGAAGGGGGTTGGGGGGTTAGGTTCTCTTGGATTCACCATGCTCGATCCCGCGACCATTGCAAAACTGCGGCCGAAGCTCGACCCGTTTTACCGCACGGTCGAGGGCGTGCTGATCGGCCAGCGGAAGCTGGTGGACGGCCTGCTCATCGGGCTACTCACCGACGGCCACGTTCTGCTGGAGGGCGTACCCGGTCTGGCGAAGACGCTCGCGGTGCGCACGGTCGCCGGCGCGCTCGACCTGAAGTTCAGCCGCGTCCAGTTCACCCCGGACCTGCTGCCGGCCGACGTGATCGGCACCCAGATTTACAACCCGCGCACCGGCGAGTTCACCGTCAAGCAAGGCCCGGTGTTCGCCAACGTCGTACTCGCGGACGAGATCAACCGCGCGCCGGCCAAGGTTCAGAGCGCGCTTCTCGAAGCGATGGCCGAGCGCCAAGTCACCATCGGCGAGAACACGCTGCGGCTCCCGCGGCCGTTCTTCGTGCTCGCCACGCAGAACCCCATCGAGCAAGAGGGCACGTACCCGCTGCCCGAGGCGCAGGTGGACCGCTTCATGCTGAAGGTGGTGATCGATTACCCGTCGCGCGCCGACGAACTGGCCGTTCTGGACCGCATGGGCGGGCTGGGCACGACGACGGACGTTCCGCCGGCGCTGAGCGCGGCCGACTTGGAGGAGCTGCGGCGGGCCGCGGACGCGGTGTACGTGGACGCGAAGGTGAAGGGGTACATGGTCGACGTGATCCGCGCGACGCGCAAGCCCGCGGAGTACGGCCTCGACCTCGGCGGTCTGATCCAGTTGGGCGCGAGCACGCGCGCCGCGATCTCGCTGCTGCGCGCGGCGAAGGCGGGCGCGTTCCTCGCCGGTCGCGGGTACGTCACGCCCGAAGACGTGAAGGCCGCGGCCCCGGACGTGCTGCGGCACCGGCTGGTGATCTCGTTCGAGGCCGAGGCCGAAGACCTGCGCCCCGAGGCGCTGGTGAAGCAGGTACTCGATAAACTGCCCGTGCCCTAACTGCGCGCTCGCCTGCGGCTCGCGGCTAACCCGAACTGGCGCAACGAACAGGCGTAGGAACCCTCATGCAACAAGTGCTGTTCACGCTCCCGATCTTCAAGAGCGCGTTCCCGCCGGACGGCATCCCGATGTACGGGTTCGGGGCCATGCTGTTCGTGTGCTTCGTCGCGGTCACGCTCTGGGGGTCGCGCCGCGCCAAGCGCACCGCCGACATGCCGGCCGAGCGCTTCCAAGACATGGTGATCTGGCTGTTCGTCGCCGGCATCATCGGCGCGCGCGTCCTCTATATGGCGCAGTACTCGCAGAACTTCCCCGATCAGAGCATCGCGGGCCTCGCCGGGGCGTTCTTCAAAATCTGGGAGGGCGGCATCATCTTCTACGGCTCCGCGATGGGCGGGGTCGTCGGCTACGGCCTCTTCTACTGGTTCGTGCTGCGCCGGCTGAAGCCGCACGTGAACGGCTGGCAGCTCGCCGACGCGGTCGCGCCGCTGCTCGCGCTCGGCCTCGCCATCGGGCGCATCGGGTGCTACCTGAACGGGTGCTGCTGGGGCCAAGTGGCGTGCGAGGAGTGCCGCGTCGTGCCGCTGGGCGCGGCCCACTTCCCGCTGCTGCCGGCCCACGCCCGCGGGCAACTGGTGCGCGAGCAGAACCTGCAAACGGCCACCGGGTTCGCGGTCGAGTCGCGCCACGGGTTCAACCCGGACCCGCGGACCCGCGTGCGGTTCGTCGAGACCGGGTCGCCCGCCGACAAAGCCGGTGTGAAGCCCGGGGACGTGATCGCCAAGGTGAACGGCGAATCGAACGCCATCGTCGTCGAACTGATCGGTCCCGAAGAGAAGGTGAAGACCGTGCTCGCGGGGCTGAAGGACTACAAGGAAGTGAAGGCCGCGCCCGGCGGGCGCGCCCGCATCGAGTTCGATACGTTGGTCGCGTACCTTGAGGCGCGGAGCACCGTCGCCCGCACCGCGCCGGAGATCATCCTGATCCCGTCCGACAAGCTCGAAGACCTCGTGCGCGACTGGCCGCGCGGCAAGTCCAAGCTGGCGCTCACGGTCGAGCGCGCGACCAACGAGGGCGCAAAGGACGAGACCCGCGAAACCGTCGACCTGTCGCCGTTCGCCCCGGCCAGCGTCGGCCTGTACCCGACGCAGCTCTACGAGACCGTGAGCATGGTGCTCATCATCTTGTTCCTGCTGGCGTACTTCCCGTACCGGCGGCACGACGGGCAACTGATGGTGGTACTGATGGCGTGCTACGCCTTCCACCGCTTCGTGAACGAGTCGCTGCGCATCGAGCCGAGCATCGGGCTGGGCCTGACGCTGTCGCAGTGGGGCAGCGTGGTGATTCTGGTCGCGGCCATCGGCATCGAGGTGTACCTGCGCCGCACCACGCCGGCGCGCGCGTCGAACGTGTAACGCCGCGCGATGAGGTGGGACGATGCCCGACGGGTATTCCGGCACGCCGCTGTGGAAGAAACTCGGACTGCGCGCCGACACGACGGCGCTTCTGGTACATGCGCCGGCGAACTACGCGGCGCTCGTGGCCGGCGCGCCCGCGGGTGTCGCCTTCACCGACAGGCCGGAACCGCCGCTCGCGTTCGTTCACCTCTTCGTCACGGCGCGCGCCGACCTTGCGGCGCGGCTGCCGGACCTCCTCGCGGACCTCGCCCCGGCCGGCGTCATCTGGGTGTCGTGGCCGAAAAAGGCCGCAAAGGTGCCGACCGACGTGACCGAGGACACGATCCGCGATGTCGCGCTCCCGCTCGGTCTCGTGGACGTGAAAGTGTGCGCCGTCGATGCGACGTGGTCCGGGTTGAAGCTCGTCGTGCGCGTCGCCAACCGCGGAAAGAAAGGCAGTTGATCCACAGATTGCGCAGAGGCACACAGATTGAACGGCAGAGCAGGCAGAAGGGTTTCGACCGGATCACGGGATGACACAGGATCGAAAGACGGGGTTCTCTTCTTCATCCTGTCTCATCCCGTGATCCTGTCAACACTCTTCACTGCTTACCTGACGGCCTTCGGGTCGAAGTGCGGGTTCTGGATCAGGCCGATCTCGTTGCCGAACGGGTCCGCGACGGTCGCCACCAAAATGCCCTCGCCCACGTCCTGCACGTCCTCGATCAGGACCGCGCCGAGGTTCGTGACGCGCGCGAGTTCGGCGCGGATGTCGGGCGTGCCCCAGTACGCGAGCACTCCGCCCGGCCCCGGCTCGCCGGGGTGCAGGCCCAACTCGAACCCACCCACGTTGAACCCCACATAGAACGGCTGGTCGAAGTACGGCCGCACCCCGGCGAACCGCGCGTACCACTCCCGCGCGTCCGCGAGGTGTTCTTCGGGAACGTGGGCGATGAACGTGCGCAGGCCGAGGATCATGGCAAAGCTCCGTGCGTATGAACGCCGCTCGCGGCTTCGCAATACTACGGAAACTGCTCGAACGCGGGCCTCTCGAAGCGATTGTCGCGGTACGGGTCGAGGCCGCGCCGCCAGCACAAGAAGCTGGAGAGCGCGTACGCCGGCAGGAAGAACGGCCCCCACCGCATGTACTGGCCGACGTGGACGTGCTCGTGGTCGCGCGTCCAATCGAGCGCCCAGCGGTCTTGGCCCAAGATGACGTGACCGAGCGTCATGGCGCTCGCGCCGCGCGCGACTCGCGCCAAAAACCACTTCGTGAACCCGCCGTGAATCTCCATCGCCCCGCGCTCGAACCGGACCCGCCCGCCGCTCAACAGCGCTGGCAGCACGAAGCACGTTCCGAGCAGAGTGTTCGGCAGCGCCCACAAGTAGCCGAGTGGTCGCGTGATCGCGCGCATCACGGCTCGCCCCGGTAGTTCCGTTCGACCGAGCCGACGCCCTTCAGGATGTCGTGCGGGCGGCCGAACACGTTGTCCGCGATCAGGTTCCCGCGCCCGCCGCTGGTCTTGATCGAGAGCGACTCCGCGTTCGGCCGGTCGTCGCGGATCAGGCACCCGCCGACGCGCGAGTTGGTCACGTCCTTCAGCAGCAATCCGACGGCGTCGCAGTCCAATATCGTCAGATTTCCGACGTTGAAGCGGTCGCACTTCTCCAGCGTCACCCCGGCGGGCGCGGCGCGCGTGCGCGAGATCGTGAAGCCCGTCAGCGTGCAGTCGGTGCAGTTGCGGAACAGGATGGCGTTGGTCGTGTCGGGCTTCTCCTCGCTCGCGTACCGCGGGTTGCGGTCGAAGTTGTTCGCGCCGAGTGTGACCGCGGTGCTGTTCTCGACCAGCACGTTGTGTTCGTACGCGGTCCAGCAGGTGTTGCCGGTCATCACGGCCCCGCGGACACCGTCGAGGTGGACGTTCACCTTCACGTCGCTGAGCACGTTGCCGGTGATGGTGACGTGGCCGTCGCGCAGCTCGTCGGTGTCCTTCGCCTTCTTCGCGCTCGGCCCCTTGATGCGGATGTTGGCCGAACCGGGCGCGACGTGGTTGTGCTGGATCGTGCAGCCCGTAATCGCGACCTCGGCGTTCGAGCCGCCGGTGCTGTCGATGAGTACGTTCGCGGTCGCGGGGCCGTCCTTGCCGTGGTTGCCCTCGAGGTCGCACCCGGTGATGTGCAGGTTGCGCACCTCGCCGGCCCGCGCCACGATCCCGCCGCCGTCGCAGTACGAGATGTGGCACCCGGTCACGTTGATCTGGTGCAGGTTGACCGCGTCGAGGAACAGGCCGATGCCGCTGTTCTCGTAGATGTGGCTGTCCGCGATCAGCACGTTGCGGTTGCGCCCGCTCAGGCGGATGCCGTGGTTGCACTTGCGGATCAGCACCTTCGTGACGGTCAGCTTCATCGTGCCGGTGGCCTCGATGCCGTCGGCCTTGTCGTGCGCGCCGACGATTTCGATTCCCTCGACGGTCGGCATGCGCTCGTTCCACACCTGCGGCTTCACGCTGCTGGGCTGCGCGGTGCCGGCGTGCGTGCCGACGAACTTGAACGCCGGCCCCTCGCCGGCCATGACGACGCGCGCGCCGGCTTCGCCCGTGACGGACGCGGCCCCGGTCTTCGCCAAGTCAATCGTGATGGACTTGGTGACGCGGAACGTGCCGCGCGGGAACCGAAGCGCGCCGGCGTCCGCGGCGCTCTGAACGGCCGCGGTGTCGTCGGCAGTGCCATCGCCCTTCGCGCCGTGGTCGCGCACGGTGCCGGCCGGCTTTGCTGCCGGCGGCGCAGGCGGTTGCGTGCGCGCCCCGAGCGCGAGCGCACCAACGGTTCCAACGGCAACGAGTGCGAACAACAGACAGACCCGGCGCGACATGAGCGGCACTCCAGAGGGGAACGCCGCGAGGATACCAGACGATCGGTCCCGAAGAAAGCGAGCGGCGCGGCGTCAGCCCGCCGGTAGCTACACAACTGAGATGCGCTGAACGTATCTGAGTTGTGCGGCTACCGGCGGGCTGACGCCGCGCCGCTCGCGCGCTCTTACTTCTTCTCCTTCACCACCCAGTAGTGCAGGACGTAGTCGTCGCCGTCCTTGCCCTTCACGGTAACGCTCTTGTCCGGCTTCCAGTCGCCAAGTTTGAAGCGGTGCGACACGACGCGCGTGCCGGGCTTCAGCAGTTTCTGCAGCACCGGGGCCATGCGCGCGCCGAGGTCGTCGCCGATGTAGATGAGCACGACGCTCGCTTCCGAACAAATCGCCATGTCCTTCTCGTTGAGGATGTCGCCCTCGCGCACGTCGATGCGATCCGCGACGCCCTCTTCTTTGGCCTTCTCCTTCGCGACCTTCACCATCTTCGGGTCGATGTCGATGCCGATACCCTTCTTCGCGCCGAGTAACTTCACAGGGCGGATCATCATAATCGCGTCGCCGCAGCCCGGGTCGAAGATGATGTCGTTCTTCGTGACCTTCGCGAGCTTCGCCATCTCGTCCACGATGTCGTCCGGCGTGGGCACCCAGCGCACGACGATCTTGTCGAGCTTCTTGTCCTCGGTGCTCAGGTCGAGCTTCACCGCGTCGCCGGCCTTGACCTTTACCTCGCGGGGCCGGGTGATCTTGGTGTAGTTGTTCGGCTCGATGAGCGCCTCGACCTTGAACGTGTACTCCTTGCCGGCCTCGAGCGCGGGCGTGGTGAACGTCCACGTCCCGTCCGCGCCCTTGATCTCGACCCCGTCCACCTTCACGACGGTGTCGCGGTGGCCCGTGCCCGGGGCCTTGATGGTGATCGTGGCCGCCTTCTTTTCCTGTCCGCACGCGACGCCGACTATGGCGGCGACGACGAACCCGACGCACAACGCGCGCATTGGTGAGACCTCTTTGTGGGAGACAGGCTGGAAGCCTGTCCTACGAAGATGATATTGCGCCCCAGTTCACGGCGTCCTTATCAATGGCCGGCAGTTCGTAGGGCATGGCTTCGAGGTACTTGGGTGCGGCCCCGGTGTTGAACACCACCACCTTCTCATCCGGCGCGATCTCGCGGGCAGCGACCATGCGCTCCAGCACGTCGAAGCACACCGCGGTTTCCGGGCACACGCTGATGCCCTCCGCGGCGCTCGCGCGCGTCATCCACGTGGCGATGCTCGCCTCGCGCCCCACGACGGCTTTGCCGCCGCTGGCGCGGATCGCATCGAGAATCATGAAGTCGCCCACCGCGACCGGCACGCGCAGCCCGCTGGCGACCGTGCGCGCGTTGGGGAACAGCTCCGCGAACCGCTCGCCCTTGTCGTAGGCCGTGACGATGGGCGCGCACCCTTCGGCTTGGCAGGAGATGAGGCGGGGCATTTTTGGTGAACCCGGAGCGTGAGCGACGGGGTGCGGCGTGTCACCCCGTCGCTCACGCTCCGGGTTCGCCAGCCACCCCAGCTCCTTCAGCTCGTGGAACGCCTTCCACATGCCGATCAGCCCGGTGCCGCCGCCGGTCGGGTAGAAGATCGTGCCCGGCAGTTCCCAACCCCCTTGTGAGGGTGAACCTCCCGCAGGTTCCCCCTGCGACCCCCTCCCGCACTGCTCCGCCAGCTCAAGCCCCATCGTCTTCTTGCCCTCGATCCGGTACGGCTCCTTCAGCGTGGACAGGTCGAACCAGCCCATGCGCTCCGCGCCGTCCTTCACGATCTTGCCGCAGTCGTTGATGAGGCCGTTCACGCGAAACGCCTTCGCACCGTAGAGCGCGGCCTCGAACTGGCACACGGCGGGCGTGTCGTGCGGCATGAACACGAAGCACTCGATGCCCGCGCGCGCGGCGTACGCGGCGGCGGCCCCGCCCGCGTTCCCGGCCGTCGGTAGCGCGACCCGCTTCACCCCCAGCCACTTCGCCATGCTCACCGCCGCGGCCATTCCGCGGCTCTTGAAGCTGCCCGTCGGCAGTTGCGATTCGTCCTTCACGTACAGTTGCGACAGGCCGAGTTGCTTGCCGAGGCGCGGGCAGTGCAGCAGCGGGGTCATGCCCTCGCCGAGCGTGACCGGCTCCACGTCGAGCGGCAGCGGCAGCAGTTCGCGGTAGCGCCACAGCGACGGCGCGCGCTTCGCGACGTCGGCCGGCGTGACCGCGGCCCTGATCTTGTCGAGGTGGTAGCGAACCCAGATGGGGCGTCCCTTGTGGAGGTTGGCGAGTTGGCCGAACGGCAGCCGCGCGCCGTCGATGGCACCTTCGAGGTGCGAAACGTAGTGGTTCATCACGCTGTTGTAGTTGAGAATCGACAGAAGAAGATTAGACTCGTTGCGCAATAGCGATCGATGGCCTATTCATAGGGTTATGACGAATTACGAGAAATTGCGTCGGAAGCCGTTGTTGTTCCGCATGTTCACGGGGCTC
>VGZJ01000080.1 GCA_016872595.1 Planctomycetota bacterium | reverse complement strand
AACTTGATCTCGCGGTCGAAATCCACACGCAGGGGGTCATTTCGGCGGTCACCCATTGGGTTCCTCGGTCATTTCGGCAGGAAAGAGGCAGAAACGCTGGGAATCCCAGGGTTCCGGCGCACATGCCATGCCGAAAGTCGAAGGTCATCTGGGAAATAGGGGACAAGGGCGTGGCGGTCGGCGGTGGCGTCTTCTTCCTCGTGTGCTTCGCGTCGGACCTGACGTACCGCTGGCGGAGCTTTCGCGAGCGCGGGCGGTGGCGGTTCGTTCACCCGCTCACCGGCGGGATGTTCTTCTTCATCCCGATCTGGATCGTGTTCGGCCTCGCGCCGCTCCTCGCGATGCCGGTCATGCTGATCATCTTCCCGCCGAAGAAGGACCCGCCCCGGCGAGTCGCGGCGGTGGCCGACGTGCGACCGCTCGTACCGCGGACCTTATGCGGCACCGCGGACTCGGCAATACGGGCTTGAGCGTCGTGAAGCTGTGACCGCGCCGCGCGGTTGGATTTTTTCCGATCCCACTTCCGCGCGCGCTTCGGGTACGCTATTGAGTTGACCGCCCGCCCCGCGTTCCCTCCTACCCACCCCGGAGCCGCCCCCGTGACCGCTCCCCTTTCTTCGCAGGCGCTCTCGCGCCGCCAGTTGCTTCAGGCCGGCGGCGTTACCGCCCTCTCGATGGGCGTGCCCGGCACGGTCGCGGCCCGCATGGACGCCGGGAAGAAGCCGGACGGCGCGCCCGACCGCGCGTGCATCTTCGTCCTGCTGTGCGGCGGGCCGAGCCACCTCGACATGTGGGACCTGAAGCCCGACGCGCCGGACGAGATCCGCGGGCCGTACAAGCCGGCGCAAACCACCGTGCCCGGCGTCCGCATCTGCGAGTTGCAACCGCGGCTCGCGAAGATGGCCGACAAGTTCGCGCTGGTCCGCTCGATGACCCACCCGGGCAACATCAGCAACCACTTCGACGCGATGCACAACCTGCTGTCCGGGCAGCACCAAGCGCCGCAGGACTCGCCGTACCTCGGCTCCATCTTGTCGAAGGTGCGACCCAGCCAGAAGAGCCTCGCGTCGTACGTGTGGCTCATCAAGTGCGTCGGCGACCCGGTGTTCTGCGCGCCGAACATCGGCACCGGCGGGAACCTCGGCAACTTCTACGCGCCGCTGTTCGTGGGCGACGCGATCAACAACCCGTCGAAGCCGAACTTCAAGGCCCCCGATTCGCTCCTGCCGGTCGATACGGTCGAGCGGTTGAACGGCCGCAGCGACCTGCTCGGCAGCCTCGGGCGCGGGCGCACGACGGACACCGAACAGGCCCAACAGAGCTGGCGCGACGTGCAGCGCCGCGGGTTCGAGATCGCCACCTCGTCCGGGCCGCGCGAGGCGTTCAACCTCGACCGCGAGCCGGTCCGCCTGCGCGACCGCTACGGGCGCAACCCGCTGGGCCAGAACCTGCTGCTCGCGCGCCGGTTGGTCGAGTCCGGCGTCGGGTTCGTGACCGTGAACGGCTGGACCGGCCCCGCGCCGAGCCAGACGCAGAACAACGGCCCGCCCAGTTCCAGTTGGGACATGCACGGCGGCGAGATGGGCATGGGCAACGCCTTCGGCACCGGCTCCTACGGCATGGGCTGGTGCCAGCCGGTGCTGGACGCGGGCGTGTCCGCGCTGCTCGAAGACCTGCACGACCGCGGCCTCGCGGAGCGCACGTTGGTGGTGGTGATGGGCGAGTTCGGGCGCACCCCGCGCATCAACCAACTGACGGGCGCGACGCCGGGCCGCCAGCACTGGCCGGCGGCGTACTCCGCGATCCTCGCCGGCGGCGGCATCAAGGGCGGAGCGCTGTACGGCGCGACGGACAAGATCGGCGCGAGCGTGCGCGACAAGCCGGTGCGCCCGCAAGACCTGAGCGCGACCATCTTCCACTCGCTCGGCGTGCAGTGGGAATCGAAGGTGACGAAGGACGGCCTGAGCAAGCCCCTCAGCACCGGCACCCCGGTGATGGACCTGTTCGAGTGAGGTAACGCACCCCGCGCGAGGTCGCCCGATGTCCGCACAACCGGCCGACGAACCCAAGACGCCAGACCCGGCTGCGCAGTCGCACGGGGTCTTGGACGGTATCCAGAAGCTGGCGAGCATCACCTTCGGTGGCGACGCGACCGGCGGGCGGATCGTGTTCTTCGCGATCGGCCTCGTCGGGATGCTCTGCGCGTTCATGGTGCCGTTCTTCGCGCTGAACGACAAGTCGGATCACGCGCTAATCTGCTTCGCCCTGTTCGTGGCGGTCGTCGTCGTGCTGGTCTGCCGCATGGCGTGGCGGTTGGACACACAACCAACCGGACAAACGGCCGATCCAGTTTTGATGAAAGAACGGGACGACGCGCGCACCGAGCGCGACACCGCCCGCGCCGAGCGCGACACAGCCCGCGCCGAGCGCGACACAGCCCGCGCCGAGCGCAACACTGCCCGGGCCGAGCGCGATAGCGCCGGTGCGGAACTGGTGCTGGCGCGCGAGGGGATCGACCGAGAGACCAAGCGGGCCAACGCGCTCACGAAGTTGGCCCAAGCGTACCGGGTGGGCGTTACGGAAATCTCGGCGCACTACCAGAAAGCCGCGAACCGGTTCCCCAAGCTGCTCTCTTATGAGATGACGGTCACGATCAAGCCGAACGGCGACGCCGAGGTCGTGGAGCGCCGGAAGTTCAAAGCGGTCGGGAACGCCCCGCAGTCGTTCCTGATCGACGAGTTCCGGGGTTCGCTGGCGCTCGACACGTTCCTCGACCTCAACCTGCGAATGCAGGTTCACAGCGGGCACACGGTCGCGTGGCTCCCGGTCGGACTGGACGCGACCCCGCAGGAGGTGCTGTTCGTGTTTTTGCCTCCGCTGAAGGCTTCGGACTCGCCGCTCGACTTTAGCATCATGTGGACCGGCCCCGGCGCGTACCGCGACCTACTCGACGACACCAAGCGCAAGGACTTCGGCGGCCTCACCATCCGCTCCGCGGACCCGGTGCCCGAAGTGCGCCTGATTTTCCGAATCCACGAGGCCATCAAGCCGATCAAACTGAGTAAGCGGGGGAACGCGGACGGAACGGCGACCGATCTCGGGCGCGACGCCCACGCGAACGAGTTCCGCGTGTACCTGTGGGAATCGCTCAACGTTCCCGACGGAGGTAAGGTTGCAGTTTGGTTGGACTGGGTGTAGAATCGTGTTGTTGTGACCGCTCACCTTTTCTGGAGGACGAGCCATGTGTAAGAACGGTATTGACCGCGAGATGCTCGGCGTGGGTTGATCCTCGCGCTCCTAACACCACCTTTCCCCGCGGCCCGTTGCGAACAGCAGCGGGCCGCGGGCGTTAACTCCTTCACTTCGCGCCCGCGCTGTCGTAAGCTGTCGCACAACTCTCCGCGCCCCTCGCACTCGCACCCACAACGGGCCGTCCCATGTCGTCTGAAGTGAAGCCGGAACCGGAGTTCCGGCCGTTCGTGCCCGCGTCGGAGTCACCGCGCGAGTTCACGCTCGCCGCGGTCGCAGCCGGCGCGGGCCTCGGCCTCATCTTCGCCGCGTCGTCGCTGTACCTCGTGCTGAAAGTCGGCATGACGGTGTCGGCGTCGATCCCGGTCGCGGTGCTCGCCATCACGGTGTTCCGCGCGCTCTCGAAGGCGTTCGGGTTCCGCCGCACCACCGTCCTCGAAAACAACATCATTCAGACCGCGGGCAGCGCGGGCGAGAGCATCGCGTTCGGCGTCGGCGTCACCATGCCGGCGCTGCTGCTCCTCGGCTTCGGCATGGAGTTGGGCCGCGTGATGGTGGTGTCGGTGTTGGGCGGGTTGCTCGGCATCCTCGCCATGATCCCGCTGCGCCGGGCGTTCATCGTCAAGATGCACTTCCAACCGGGCAAGAAGGACCAGAAGGAAACGTTGCTGTACCCCGAAGGGACGGCGTGCGCGCAGGTGCTCATTAGCGGCGAGAAGGGCGGCACCACGGGCAAGACGGTGTTCATCGGGTTCGGCCTCGCGTTCCTCCACAAGTTCGTGACCGAGGGTATGAACCTGTTCGTCGCCACCGCGAAGCTGCCGGTCACGTTCATCAACAAGGCCGCGGTGTTCTCGACCGAAATGGCGTCCGAACTGCTCGGCGTCGGGTACATCATCGGCCTGCGCACCGCGGCCATGATGATGGGCGGCGCGGTGCTGGGCTACCTCGTGATCCTGCCCATCATCTTCTTCATCGGCGAGAACAACCCGAACGCGATCGCGCCGGGCACGAAGCCGATCAAGGACATGAGCTTGTCGCAACTGCGCAACGCCTATCTGCTGTACATCGGGGCCGGGTGCGTCGCGTCGGCCGGCATCATCAGCATGTTGAAGACGCTGCCGATGATCGTGCGCAGCTTCCGCTCCAGCATGTCGAGCCTGAAGGCCGGCGGCGCGGGCGAGCAGGGCGAGAAGCGCACCGACCGCGACATGCCGATGACGTGGGTGATCGGCGGCACGGTGGTTCTCGTCGGGCTGCTGGCCGCGTTCCTCGCGGGCGAAGTCGGCATCGAGACGGGGATTCTGGGGGCGCTGTTGGTCGTGCTGTTCGGGTTCCTGTTCGTGACCGTGTCCGCGCGGCTCACGGGCGAAATCGGCTCGTCGTCGAACCCGATCTCCGGCATGACCACGGCCACGCTGATGATCACCTGCCTCATCTTCCTCGCGCTCGGCATGACGAGCACCATCGACCGCGTACTCGCCCTCTCCATCGCCGCGGTCGTGTGCATCGCGTCCAGCAACGGCGGCACGGTGGCCCAGTCGCTCAAGACCGGCTACCTCGTCGGCGGCACCCCGCGGTACATGCAGTACGCCATCATGGTCGGCGCGTTCATCTCGGCGCTGGTGATCGGCGGCACGCTCATTTATCTGCTGAACGAACCCGGCACGGTGTACAGCTCCAAAGAGGAGAACGTCGCCCCGCTCGTGCTCACTCAACCCGAACTGGCGCGCCTAAAGCAGACGGAAACATACAAGGACCAAGCAGACCCGAACAAGGACAAGACGTACCGCATCTTCGACACCAACGCCAACGAGATCAACAAGGAGGACGGCGAGTACAAGCCGCGCGAGGCCGTGGCGAAGTACAAGCCCGGGCGCTACCTCGTGGACCCGGACACCGGGAAGGTGGCGTACCTCAAAGACCCCACCATCATGGGGCAACTGAAGCAGCGCGACGACGGCACGCCGGTTGACCGCAAGTTCGAGGCCCCGAAGACCCGCGTCCTCGGCATCGTCATCAACGGCGTGCTCCAGCGCGACCTGAACTGGACGATGGTCGCCATCGGCGCGATGATCGCCGTCATGCTCGAACTGTGCGGGGTGTCGGCGCTGGCGTTCGCGGTCGGGTTGTACGTCCCCATTCAGTACTCGGTGCCGATCTTCCTCGGCGGCATCGTGCGCTGGTGGGTGGATAAGAAGTACGCGGCCGAGGCCGCGCGCGACATCGCCGCGGCCGGCGACGACCCGACGAAGAAGGCACAGGCCGAAGTGGAAGCGATCCGCAAGGCCGAAACCAGCCCCGGCGTGCTGCTCGCCAGCGGGTACATCGCCGGCGGCTCCATTGCCGGCGTGCTGCTCGCGTTCCTGTTCCTCAGCGACACGCTTCCGCGCGACATCTCCGCGTACCAGTACCGCACGGTCGCCGTCGGCGCGGACCTGTCGTTGGAGGACGCGGCGAAGGCCATCGCCGCCCGCGAGAAGCCCAACCTGAGCGAGAAGGAACGCGCCGACTACGCCGCCGAGATCGTGGGCCTGAACGAGGACGACGTGCCGGCGCAGTGGGTGCCCGTGCGCAAGGGCACGAAGATCAAGCTGCCGAAGAACGTGGAGTACGAAGCCCCGGACGACACGACGCTGGGCGCGGTCGCGAAGGAAAAGCTGGGCCGCACGTGGAAGGCCGGGCAGATTCTCGAAATGAACAAGGGCACGCTCGCGGTGCCGGAGAAGCTGCCCGCGCGCGCGGAACTGAACGTGCCGCAGCCCCAGTGGGCCACACTGATCCCGTTCGGGTTCCTCGTGCTGTTCCTCCTCGCGGTCGCGGCCGGGTGGCTGCTCCGCGGCCCGCCCGACGAGGAGCCGAAGCCCCCGGCGCGAGCGGGGTGAGTCGCGCCCGCCGCCCGCCGCCCGCCCGCACCGGCGCGCGGCGGGCCGGTCGCCCCTCGTTCGGCTTCATGCACTTTTCGCGCCGCGATTCGTCGCCCGTCCGCTACACTCTCACCAACTCTCCCCCTTATCGGGAACCGCTGCCATGAAACAGTTCGTCTTCGGGTTGGTCACGGCCGGCGCGATGGCCGGGGTGCTCGCGCTCGCGCGCTCGGACTCGCCGCTCGAGGCCCGCGCGCCGGGCGACCCCAACGAGCTCAAGATCGAGAGCGGCGACAAGAACCCGTGGACCTCGCTCAAGCTCAACAACGACGCCAACCAGTTCACCTTCGCCGTGGTCAGCGACCGCACCGGCGGGCACCGCGACAAGGTCTTCTCGCAGGCCGTGCAGCGCGTCAACCTGCTCCAGCCGCAGTTCGTCATGTCCGTGGGCGACCTGATCGAGGGCTACACCACGAAGGAGGAGACGATCAAGGCCCAGTGGGACGAGTTCGACGGGTACGTGAAGAAGTTCGAGATGCCGTTCTTCTACACGCCCGGCAACCACGACGTGACCAACAAGACGATGGTGACGAAGTGGGGCGAGCGCTACGGCAAGCGGTACTTCTCGTTCACCTACAAGAACGTGCTGTTCCTCTCGCTGTGCTCCGAGAACCCGCCGGACGGCATGGGCACCATTGATAAGGACCAACAAGAGTGGGTGGCGAAGACGGCGGCGGCGCACAAGGACGTGCGCTGGACGTTCGTGTTCCTGCACACCCCGATCTGGACCGCCAAAGACCTGACGAAGAACGGGTTCGCGGCGGTGGAAACGGCGCTGGCCGGGCGCAAGTACACGGTGTTCGCGGGGCACGTTCACCGCTATCAGGTGTTCGAGCGCAACGGCGCGGAGTACTACCAACTCGCCACCACCGGCGGCGGGAGCCGGCTCCGCGGCGTCGACTACGGCGAGTTCGACCACGTCGCGTGGGTGACGATGAAGGGCGACAAGCCGCTGATCGCCAACATCATGCTCGACGGCATTCTGCCGGCGAACCTGAAGACCCCGGAGAGCGCCGAGAAGGGCGTCGAGCGGAAGCTGAAGCCGACGTTCCCGGTGAGCGGGCGCGTCACGCTGGGCGGGCAACCGCTGGGCGGCGCGACGGTGGCCCTGCACACCTACGACGCGGAGAAGAAGACCTACACGCGCGTGGCCGACGGCCGCACCGACGACCTCGGCCGGTTCCAGATCACGACCTACGCCAAGTTCGACGGCGCGCCCGCGGACACCTACAGCGTAACGGTAACGGGCGCGGGCACCACCTACGCGACCCCCGCCGCCACCACCCTGAAACTCCGCATCCACGAAACCCCCAACACGCTGAATCTGGATTTGCCGAAGTAACCGCGCAGGGGCTTCGCACAGAGCCGTTACCACGTTATTGCGCGAAGCCGGCATCAGGTGTTTGTGGCGCAAGTGACATCAGGGTATTCTGTTCCGTGTCACGGGCGGGGGTACGACGTACCACAGCCCGCCCGTGTTATTGTGCGAAGCCTCGCACACTAAACACAAGTTTGGCGGCGGAGGGCGCACGGGATGGCGGACGGCAAATACGAGGTGTTGGCGTTGCTGCCAGAGTCGAGCGATTTCACCTTGGACGCCGCCTTAGCCCACTTCGGCAAGCTGCGCTTCGGCAAGAAGCTGAAGGCGGAGTTGGCTACCCTCAAGGGCCGTCGGAAGCCATCCGGTTTTCGCGTGGACTACGGCGGCTGGTCAGTGTACGCGTTCCTCGAGTCCGGCAAGGACGTGCTGTCCGAGAGTCGGGAGTTCGCCGAGGACGAAGATCTACCCGCACCGGCCGACGTTATCGCCGGGTGCTCCCGCCGCCTGTCGGTCTGGTCGGACGAGGATGAGGAGGCGGACTACTCGGACCACATCATGCACTTCACGGACGAGTTGCGGGAGCGGTTCGGGGCATTCATCCTCGACTTCGTCAACGGCGGCTGGTGGAGGTGAGGCACGCCGCCCCAGGAACTTCCTCTGAGGTTGACGGATCGTAGGTCGGGCTGAGTCTGCGCGGGCGCGTACCTTCGACGCGGGCCGCACGCGCCGGCGGCCCTGTGGGTGGTCGGTCGTGGCGTCAACTCATCTGCGGCCCCCTTTCGGTTCGGCGTTGTCCCGGTCTCACGTCACGGCCGCGTCCGACCCCGGCGCGGTCGTGGTCGGTGGCGGCTCGATCTTCGTCACCGCTTACCTCAGTTCCTTCGCCCGGGTCTGCTACGCGAACCGGCGCGGCGTGTAACGTGTTCCGCGCGGATTTGGCGTTGCGAGCGGTCACGCGGCGGTTCAGAATGGCGCGGGTGAAGGTGTGGGCGCCCGGGGCACCAGAAACCAAACGGGCTCGGTCGCCGCACGCACGGTCCGGTGTCGGGCGCGCGGAACCCGCGCCCCAGTTCCCGGCGACCGCGGGCGGCACCGCAGCGCGACCATTGAACCCGGCGCTGCACCGGACCCGGCCCGCACTTTGCTTTCTGGGACTTCATAGCCCACTCAGCGGGCCGAGTTGCTGAGCCGTGTCGTTCGGCGGCGGAGGCAGACCGATGGGCGATCGCCGAGCGAATCACACTTCACGAGGATTACCCATGCTCACGGGACGGTTCTTGCCAGCACTGGCCGCTGCGCTGGTGCCTGCACTGCTCCTACTCGCCACTGACGACCCCAAGCCGAAGGCTGACGCCAAGCTGACGCCCGAGAAGGCGATGGCCGTGACGATGGTCCGCTGGAACAAGGCCGCTGAGGGCGTGACGGCGACGGGGCCGATCGGCAAGGTCGGGTTTACGTGGGAGGCCGACAAGTTCCCGCACCCCACGTTCAAGGGCGGAAGTGCCGAGGCGTACGGCGCGTTCGCCCGCGTCCTGGTCAAGTTCCTGGACGAGAAGGGCAACTTCGAGTTCCTGGCCGAGAACAACCTGTTCTCCGCACCCCTGAAGTACGTGTACGCCGGCGGGAAGGACGCTAAGGTGGACTGGACGTTCGCCAAGCTCATCAGCCAGCTGGCGGAGCCGAAGGCCTACGGCGACCACGACGAGGCCACCCGCAAAATGCTCAAGGGGTACGCGGACAAGGTCGCTGAGCGGGCGAAGAAGGACAAGCCCTGAGACTCCGCAGTTCGCCAGAGGGCAGGCGGCAGAGGCCGCCCTAGGAACTTACTCTGAGGTTGACGGATCGTAGGTCGGGCGGAGCCCGCGCGGGCGCGTACCTCCGACGCGGGCCGCGCGCGGGCGGTCCTGTTGGTGGTCGGTCTCCATGTCAACTCATCTGCAACCCCCTTTCGATTCGGCGTTGTCCCGGTCTCAGGTCACGGCCGCTTCCGACCCCGGCGCGGGCACGGCCGGTGGCGGCTGGAGTACCCGTGCGCCCCGACCACGTCAGGCCCGTCGGCCACCGGAACACCTCCATCACTGAAGTCGGGACCGGCGCGAACCGCCGCCGTTCGGGAAGTTCAGGCTCACGCGCGGGCTGGCGGGTCACAACCGGGGATCGCGGGTTTGCGCCGCGTGGAGCGGTTCGCGACGGAAGCCTCCGCGGAAAAAAATCCGCTACGGATCTTGGAGAGATGTGTCATCTCGTATACTATACCAACAGGCGTTCAGATATGGCGCGAACACCGCGCGCCGAGCGGCACTGTCCCGGAGCGGGGGCGTTGTGCAACCTGCCACACAATTGCCACTTCGGGGCGCGCCCGTTGTGCAACCCGTTTCGATTTCGCCCAATACGAGGTGATCCGACCGAGGGCGGGCGTTGTGCAACCGATTTCGAATTGTGTCACTTCGAGGGCGGGCGTTGTGCAACCGATTGTGATTCGTTCCACTTCGGGGGCGTGCCCGGCGGATGTGAAGGAGAGCGGGCGTTGTGCAACCGATTTTGATTCGTCCCCACTTGTCCGGCGCGCGGGCGCGAGCCTCGCCGTAACGAGTGGGGGCGTCAGCCGGCTTTCTTCAACCCGCCGGGCGCGTCCGGGGCGTGGTCGGCGACGTGCTTCAACAGCTTCTCCCAAGCGTCGTCGCTGAACGGCGTCTCGCGGGCGATGCGCTGGAGGTCCGCGAGCAGTTCGCCCGCGGACTGGTACGGCTGCGCCGCGGCGACCGTGTCGGCCATCGGCGGTTCGGCCTCGGCCTCGAGCCGGCGGATCACGCCCCACAGCGCTTCGGGGAACGCCTTCGAGCGCGACACGCGCTTCTTGCCGGCCAACTGCGACCAGCCGAACAGCACCTGCCCGAACGCGCGCAGGTCCGCGCCGAACGACGGGTCCGGGCCGGCGCTCGCGCCCGCGAGCCACGCCGGTTCGCCGGTGCCCGTGACCTTCAGCGCGCCGTCGGGGGTGAGCAGGAACGAGTCGGACGTGAGCCGCCCGTGAACCAGCCCGGCGCGGTGGGCCGCGTCGAGCGCGCCCGCGCCCATCGTCGCCAGCCGCACCCAGCAGCCGGGGTGCGCCGCGAACGCCGGCCAGTCGGCGCTGGGCAGCCCCACCAGCACCTCTTGGAGCACCGCGGGGCGGCCGCTGATGTCGAGCACCTCGACCGCGCCGGCGAGGTTCGGGTGGGCGGCGTCGCGGGCCGCGGCGAACCGCTGCCGGAACTCGTCCGGGTGGACCGCGTCGGCCATCTCCAGTTCGCCCAAGTGCCGCAGCAGGTACACGCCGCCGCCGCGCTCGGTCGCGCGCTTCGGGTCGTGGACGCGGTACACGGTTTCTTTGGGCGAGGTGCGGAGCCGGTCGAGGACGCGGAACCGGCCGAGCACCAGCGCGTCGAGGTTCCCGGCTTCGATGAGCGCGAGCTGGTAGAGCGTGATCGCGCCGCTGGCGAGCAGCACTTGGCGCAGGGTGCGGCGCTGGCGCGCGGCCTCGGCCCACAGCGCCGCGAGCGTGTCCGCGTCCACCAACCCGACCGACTTGAGCAGCTCGCCCAACTGCCGGTCGCCGGGTTCGAGTTCCTCAAGTGCGGAGGTTGGAATGCGGGGTGCGGGATCAGTAGAGGCATCCGATTTCGGGTCTTCATTCCGCGATCCGAGTTCCGCGATCCGCAATGGCGCAGCGTTCGTCTTCGCCAGTTCGCGGAGCTTCTTGCGGTACCACTCACGCATGTCCGAGAGGTGCCGCTCCATCTCGCCGCGCTTGAAGCCCAGTTCCTCGCGCTCGCGGCGCAGACGGTCGGCCTCTTCGGCCAGTTGGCGCGAGGCGTCGGCCGCGGCGGTGGCCGCTTCGGTCGCGGCGGCGGTCTTGGCCTCGATGCGCGTCTCGCCGGACGCGAGCAGCCGGCGCATGTCGGCCACGGTGCCCTGCCACTCCACGATCTGCTGGCGGAACGCGGCGACCGCGAGCCGGTGCTCGTCTTTGGCGCGGTCGAGGGCCGCGCGCTGCTCGCGCAGGCGCTCGGCATCGGCGCGGACCTGCGCGCGGGCCGCTTCGAGGTCGGCGCGGCCGGTGCGGGCGAAGTCGTTGAGTTCCGCGAGGTGGCCGCGCAGTTGCTCGCGCGCGGCGGCGAGGCGGTCGAGCGCGAGCCGGGCCTGCTCGTCGAGGTCCGGGGCTTGGCCGCGCAGGGCGTCGAAGTCCGCGGCGACCTGTGCGCGGAACGCGTCGAGTTCGGCGCGCTCGGCGGCGACCGCGCCGCGGGTCTCGGCCAGCGCCTTGCGCTCGGCGGCGACGGCCGCGCCCGCGTCCTTGAGCCGGGCGATCTGCCGCGCGAGCGCCTGTTCCTTGTCGGCGAAGTCGGCGGCCCGGCGCGCGACCGCCGCGGCCCGCGCGTCGTGGTCTTGGGCGCGGGCGCGCAGCTCGTCGTCGCCGGCGTGCCGCGCGGTCTCGAGTGCGGCGCGGGCGTCGGCCAGCGCCGCGCGGTCGGCCGCGAGTTGCCGGGTGGCGTCGTCCAGCGCCTTGGCCCGCGCGCCAAGGTCTTCGGCCCGGCGGCGCAGTTGCTCCTGAAGCGCCTGCCGCGCGGCCTCGGACTGGGCCAGCGCCGCCTCGCGCGCCCGCACCGCGACCCGGTCGGCCTCGAGTCGCGATTGCAGGTCGAGGGCCTGCGTGATGCGGCCCTTCATCGTGCCGGCCTGCTCCGCGACCTCGGCCGTGCGCGCGTCCAGTTCGGCCTCGCGCGCCCGTAGGCGCTCGGCCTCGGCCGCGAGCGCCTCGCGCTGGACGCGCAACTGATCGAGTTCGCTCGCCAGCAGCGAGTCGCGCTCGTCGAGCCGGTGGCGCTCCTGCGCGGCGTCGGCCTGCACCGCGCTGAGCGCGGCCCGCACCTCCTCTGCCTCTTGGATGCGCTTCCGCAGTTCGGCCTGCGACTCGTCCTCGCGCACGCGGGCCGCGGCCAGTTGCCACGCCTCGCGCTCCATGTCCTGCCGGCTGCGGTCGAGCTTCGCGCGCAGCACCGCGACCACGGCCTGCTGCGCCTCCAATTGCCCGGCGCGCTCGGCCAGCGCCGCGGAGCGCGCGTCGAGGTCGGCCTTCTGGCGGTCGGCGCGCTCGGCCTCGGCCCGCAACCGCTCCTGCTCGGCGGTGGCGAGGCGCATCGTGGCCTCCCACTCGGCCGCGTCGAGCTTGAGCTGTTCGAGCCGCGCGTCCAAGTCGTGCGTGCGGGTCGCCACGTCGAGTTCGGCGGCCTCGGCCGCGGCGGCGCGGCGCTCGAGGCGCAACAGGTCGTCTTGAAGGCGGGCACGGGCGACCTCAAACTCGTCGCGGGCCGCGCGCAGTTCGGACTCGCGCGCACCCGCGCGGGCCTCGCGCGCCGTCAGGTCCGCGTCGAGCGCCGCCAAGCGTTCGTTCTCGGCGGCGCGGTGGGCCTCGAAGCCGGCGCGGGCCTTGTCGAACAGGTCGCGGTCCGCGGCGAACAGTTCGCGCTGCCGGGCCAGTTCCTGCGCCTGCGCCGCGGTGCGGGCCTGTTCGTCGCGGAGCGCCTGCCGGCGCGGGTCGTAGCTCGCCTGCTCGGCCGCGAAGCTCGCGCGGTCGGCTTCCAGTTCCTCGCCCTGCCGCACGAGTTCGGCCCGGTGCCGGCAGCACTCGTCGTACCACTGTTGCCGCACGGCCGCGAGTTCGGCGCGCGTGCGGGCCAGTTCGCGCTCCTGCGCCGCGGCCTCGTCCGCGCGCCGGTCGGCCAGTTCCTGCTCAATGGCCCGGCGGCGGTCGTGCCACAACAGCCGATCGGCTTCGAGTTCCGCGGCCTGCCGGTCGAGGTCGCGGCGGCGGCGGATCAGTTCGGCGTCTTGTTCGGCCCAGCGCGCGTCGCGCTCGGCGTCGCGGTCCGCGCGCCCGGGCGGGTCGTCCGGCACCGGGTCGGCGAACGGCACTTCGTCGAGCGAAACGAACCGCGGCGACAGGACCGGGGGCGCGGGCGGCGCGGCGGCGCGCACGTGCGCCGTGATCGTCAGCCCGGCGACCGTTACCGAATCGGCGTCGCGAAGGAGCGTGGTGGTACCGGCGGGGAGCGGCGCGCCGTTGAGCAGCACCGGCAGCCCGGCGGCGACGCGGCGCAGGCGCGCGCCGTCCGGCTTCCGCGCGAACTGCACAGCGACCGGCGGCGCTCCGGTCGGCAAGCGCACGTCGCACCCCGGCGCGGACCCGACGAGGAACTCGTCGGCCCCGAAATCGTAGGTCAGGACGCGCCCCGCCCCGGTGCGCACCTCCAGACGGACCCGTGGCAATTCGGGCCGGTCGGCGGGGCCGGGGTTCGGCAGCGGGGCCATCATGGCGAGCGCGCGTCCCTGCATTCGGACTGGTGGCAGGGCAGATTGGAACGCATTCCGCGCCCGCTGACAAGCCGAACTGGGCAGTTCCAAGTTCCAAGTTCCAGAAGTTCCAAGTTCCAGAGTTCCACTCGGGCAGTTCCCGGTTTCGCTTTTCGCTTAGAACTTCTGGAACTTGGAACTACTGACTCTGTCACTCGTGGTCCGGCGACACCAGCTTCAGCCCCACGAGGCACGCGACGAGGCCCGTCAGAAAGAACAGCCGCCAGAAGGTCGCGGGGTCTTGGAACCAGATGATGCCGATGGTCGCAGTGCCGAACGCGCCGATCCCGGTCCACACGGCGTAGGCCGTGCCGAGCGGAATCTTCTGCGCCGCGAGCGTGAGCAGCCCGAAGCTCACAATCGAGAGGAGCACGAACGCGACCGCCCAGCCGGGTTTCTTCAGCCCGTCTGAAAGGGCGAGGCAGGTGGTGAACCCGCACTCGAACAGCCCGGCGAGGACGAGGTAGAGCCAGTACATGGGTGCGCGGGGGTGTGGGCGCGCCGCACTGGGGATACCATAAGAGGGCCGCGGCGCGCGGGGACAGTATAGCCGGGCACGCCGCGACCACAACCGCGAGGTTTTCCCATGATGACGCACCGCGAGGCCCTCGAGGTGCTGGCCGCGCACCGCGGCGACCACGTCGTCGTCACCACGATGGGTTCGGTCGCTCTGTGGCCACAGCTCTCGAACTCGCCGCTCGACTTCCACTACCTGCCGTCCAGCATGGGTCAGGGCGTGCCGCTGGGCCTCGGACTCGCCCTCGCGAAGCCCGGGCGCGCGGTCGCGGTACTGACCGGCGACGGCGGCACGCTCATGAACCTCGGGTGCCTCGTCACCGCGGCGCAGTTCGACGTGCCGCTCTACATCCTGCTGATCGACAACGGCCTGTACGAAGTGACCGGGGGGCAGCCGGTGGCGGGCGCGCGGCGGACGAACTTCGCGCAGCTCGCCCGCGGGTCTGGCCTCACGCGCGTGTACGAGTGCGACACACGCGACGAGTGGGCGGCGACGGCGGCCGACGCGCTCCGCGGGCCGGGTCCGGTGTTCGTGTGGCTGAAGGTGGCCGGCGAACTCGGCAAGCCGACGCCCGCCCCGCCGCGCCCGATGACCGACCAGATCGCCGCCCTGCGCGCCGCGCTGGGGTGAACACGGTATTCACCGCGGAGACCGCAGAGGACACTGAGGAAGGCAAGAGAAGAGTTTGGACAGGATCACAGGATGAGACCGGATGGGAAAAACAGGACTCACTGGGGTGTTTACGGATTTGGGCGAACCCGGAGCGTCAGCGACGGGGTAACGCAAGAAACCCGGTCGTACGCTCCGGGTTCGCTTGGTACGCTCGAATTGGTAAACACGCCCTCTTCATCCTGTTTCATCCCGTGATCCTGTCCAAACTCTTCTGCCTTTCTCGAACACGCACTAGGCCGCGAGGCGCGTGGGGTCGTCCGCGTTCGCTTGTGGTTTGGTGGTGGGGAGGGGCTTCATCGCTTTCAGTACCAGCACGCGCCCCATGACGCGCTCGAGAGCCATGAGCGGGAAGATGCGCCAGACGTGCGGCAGTTCGCCGCGGCGCAAGTGGCGCTTGGTGACGCGAAGGTCGGTGAAGCGCGCGAACGCGCGGCGCAGCTCGCGCCCGGTGGTCTTCGGCGCGGTCGCCGGGTCCGGGGGCCGTCGCCACCAGAGCCGGTCCAGCGGCAGAACCAGTTTCTGCCAGAACGCGGAGTCGTAGCGCGCGGGGAAGAGTCCGATGAGTTTGCCGCCGGCTTTGAGGACGCGGAACAGTTCGTCGATGCGGGCCGGGTCCGGTTCGGTCGGCTCGTACAGCGCGTTCCACGACACGACATCGAAGCGGGCGTCGTCGAACGGGAGCCGCGGGCCGTCGAGCTTGGCGAACCGGGCACTGAGGCCGTCGCGCGCGAAGTTGTCGCGCACCAACTCCGGGTACTCTGCGGCCGTGGTCGCGACGGTGACGTTGGTTTCGGTGCGGGCGTAGCGCACGGCGTCGGTGCCGAGTCCGCACCCGAGCGCGAGGAGCGATTCGCCGGGGTGCCGGCCGAACTCCAGCGCGTGCGCGAGCCACGCCCCGTGCCGGTGGTACCGCTTTTGCTCCAGTTCCTCGAACCACGTCGCGGAAAACGGTTCCGCGGAACGGCCCCCGGCGCGTACAGTGGGCGGGCGGATCAGTTCGCGGGTGGCCGCGACGTGCGGGTCCGGGCGCGGCGGGGCCGGGTCGCCCGGGGGCAGCGTGGCGCGCTCCGCCGAACCGGGCGCGTCGTCGACGAACAGTTTGAGCCTCCCGAAAACGCCGTCCATTGGCGCACCGCACCGGGGCAAGTTGATCGCACGCGATAACCGCGCCCGGCGAGCGAATCAAGAGGAGAAGGGCAGAAGAAGAGTGTGATCCGCAGATTGCGCAGATGGACACAGATTTCAAAGGCCGAAGACGATTGGCCACAAAACGGCACAAGAGCCACAAAGGAAAACCAAGACCGAAAAGATTGTTCAGAAGGCAGCAGCGCGAGCAACGCAACGGGGTGCCTTGAACCCTATTTCTGTCTTCTCGGCTGTCTTCATTTTGTGTGTCTTGTGCTTTTTTGTGGCCATTCCTGTCTTGTCTGTCTTTCAATCTGTGTCTTCTGTGGAATCTGTGGATCGAACTCTTCGCTTCGGAGGTGTTCGGATGAGTCGGTTGTGGGACGCGATGAAGCGCACGGTGTCGGGCGACCCGACCGCGCCGCCGGACCTCGACGCTACTCTCGCGGAGCTGCGCGCCAAGACGCCGGCCCCGGTGTTCTGGCTGTTTGGGAAAACCCAATCCGGCAAGACCTCCGTCATCCGCTACCTCACCGGCGCGGACGACGCGGTCATCGGCTCCGGGTTCCGCCCCTGCACCAAGACCTCGCGCCAGTACCAGTTCCCCAACCCCGACGCGCCGCTGCTCACGTTCCTCGACACGCGCGGCGTGGACGAGCCGGTCTACGACGCCGGCGACGACATCGCCGCGTTCGACCAAACGGCGCACGTCGTGATCGTCACTGCGAAGGCTACGGACCTCGCGCAGGGCAACGTGCGCGCGGCGCTCGCGCGGGTCCGCGCCGCGAGTCCATCGCGCCCGGTCGTGCTGGCCATCACGTGCCTAAACGAGGCGATCCCGCGTGAACCGCACCCGACCCCGTACCCGTTCGGGGCGCTGCTCACGGACCCGCGCGCGCCGCTGCCGGACGCGGTGCCGCGCCCGGTGCGCGAGTGCGTCGACGAGCACCGCCGCGCGTTCGGCGACCTGTACGACCACGTCGTCGCGCTCGACCTGACCAAACCGGACGACGGGTTCCCCGACCCGAACTACGGCGGCGAGCAACTGAAAGACGTGCTGCTCGCGGCCCTGCCCGCGGCGTACCGGCAAACGCTGTTGCGCCTGAAGGACACGACCGAGGCGCTGAAGGACGTTCACTTGCGGCACGCGATGCCGGTGATCGTGGGCTACGCCTCCATCGCCGGGACCGCGGGCGCGGTGCCGATCCCGTTCGTGGACATGGCCGTTCTGCCCGGCATTCAGGCGCGCATGGCGTACCAACTCGCCGCGATTTACGGCCAGCCGATGAGCGCCGAACGGCTGAAGGAGATCGGGGCCGCAGTCGGTATCGGGATGCTGACCCGTACCCTCGCGCGGCAGGCCACCAAGTTCATCCCGTTCGTCGGCTCCGCCATCGGCGCGACCGTGGCCGCGGCGAGCACGTTCGCCCTCGGCCGCGCGCTGTGTTTCTACTTTTCCGCCGTGTGCGAGGGGCACGTGCCCTCCGCCGACGCGCTCCGCGCGTTTTATCAGGAGCAGTACGCCGCCGCGGAGACACGCTGGAAGAACCAACAGAAGACCTAACCCCCCGGCCCCCTTCCCGAAGAGGGAAGGGGGAGAAAGAGAACACCCGGACAGCAACCTGTCGCGCGACAAGTTTGGCGCGCGTTCTCCCCCTTCCCTCTTCGGGAAGGGGGCCGGGGAGTTAGGTTGCCTTCCCCACAGGAACACCCATGACCCGCGCGCGCATCGTCCTCGTCGTCGTGTTCTTCCTCGCCCCGTTCCTGTTCATGATGGGCGCGGGCGGCTACCACCTGTGGCGCACCGGGTGGATGGTGTGGGCATGGGCACCGATGCTCCTGTGCCTCGCCACCGCGTACTTCCTCGTGTGGCGCTGGACCCGGCGCGCGAGCCTGCCGCCCGTAGATATGCCCCCGCCCGGCTACTGGACCGAGCGCGACCGCGCGGCGTGGGGCAAAGTGGTCGCCAAAGCCGAATCGTTCGAGAAAGTAACGACGGACCAGATCGAAGACCCGAAACACTACTCGGACCTCGCGCTCGACCTCGCGCGGCAGGTCGCGGAGGCGTACAACCCCGGCGCGACGGACCCGTTCGAGCACCTGACGCTACCGGAAGTGCTGACGTGCGCGGAACTGGCCGCCGCGGACCTCGACGCGCTGGTGCGCAAGTACATCCCCGGTTCGCACCTGATCCGCATTCGCGACATGAAGCGGGCGCGCAAGGCGGTGAACACGTACAAGACCGCGAGCAACGTCTACTGGGCCGGGGCCGCGGTGCTCGACCCCGTGCAGACCGGGCTGCGCTACCTCGCGTCGCGGAGCGCGCTCGGCACCCTCGTGGACCGCATCCAGCACAACATCATCCTCTGGTTCCACACCGAGTTCATTAAGCTGTTGGGGCGCTACCTGATCGAGCTGAACAGCGGGCGGCTGAAGGTGGGCGCGAAGCGATACCGCGAACTGCTCGCGCTGCACGAGGTGCCGCCCATCGACGACCCGGCAACGCACCCCGACCCCGCGCCCGAGGCCGCGGGCGAGGCCGCGCTCACGGTCGCCGCGTCCACCGCGACCGGGCCGAAGCCGGTGTCCGTCAGCGTCATCGGCTCGATCAAGGCCGGCAAGTCGAGCCTCGTGAATGCGCTGCTCGGTCAAGCCGGTGCCGCCGTGGACCGGCTCCCGGTCGCCGCCGGCGTGCGCTACGATTCCGTTCTGCCCGGCGGCCAGCCCGTCAGCGTCCTCGACACGACCGGCTACGGGCAGAACGGGCCGAGCGACGAAGACTTCGCCGCCGCGGTCGAAGCGTCGCGCGACGCCGACCTGATCCTACTCGTCACGCACGCCACCAACCCCGGCCGGCAAGACGACGTGAACCTGCTCGACCGCCTGCGGGCGTGGTTCGCGGACAAGCCGCACCTGCGCCTGCCGCCGGTCGTGGTCGCGGTGTCGCACATCGACCTGCTCGGCCCGAAGGCCGAGTGGAGCCCGCCCTACGATTGGAAGGCCGGGACGCGCGCGAAGGAGCAGACGATTCGCGAGTGCGTGGCCGCGGTGACGGAGCAAGTGGGGGCGCGCGCGGCGGACGTGGTGCCCGTGTGCGGGCGCGAGGGCGAGACCGCCGGCATCAGCGAAGACCTGATCCCGGCGCTGGTGACGCACCTCGACGAGGCCCGCGGCACGGCCGTGCTGAAGGCGTTCGACGCCGAAGCCGGGGCCGGTAAGTACGCCAAGATCGGCGAGCAGGTGGTCGAAAGCGGCAAGGCCGTGTTCAACCTGCTCCGCGACGCCATCCGCGGGAAGAAGTGACGGAAGTGGTGATTGGAGATTTGTGATTGACGATTGGAGGCAGTCTGTCTTCTCAATCGTCAATCACAAATCTCCAATCACCACTTCCGTCACTTCTTCGCCTTGAGCACCTTCAGGTGGACGCTGGCGATGTCCCACATGTAGTCGCCGATCTTGTACTTCTCGACGGCCTCGGTCATGTGTTCGAGGCACTTCTTCGCGTCGCCCTCGCTCTCGTAGTAGAGGGCGACGTACAGGTTCGCGTAGAACCGGGCCGACTTGAGCGGTTCGCCGGCCAGCTTCGCGCCTTCGGCCGCGTCGAGCACGTCCTTGGGCTTGAGCTTCCCGGCGAACAGGTCGAGGATCTTGTTCATAGGCACGCGGGCGTCCTTCGTGACCGGGATCAGCTCCTCGCGGGCCTTTTTCGGCGTGGTCGCGCGGGCGTTGCACAGGTAGTGCCACGCGGAGTTCTCCACGTCCTCGCGAGCGTTCCCCTCGGCGGCGTTGAACTGTGTCGCGCCGTCCTTGAACCGCCCGGCGTAGTACAGCGCAAGCCCGCGCCGCCAGTGGTCCGGGCCGTCCTTCGGCCGCTCCTTGATGTAAGCGTCGAAGTCCGCGACCGCCTCCGCAAACTTGCCGCTCTTGAGGTAGGCGTCGCCGCGCCGGTCGCGGGCCGCGAGCGACTTCGGTTCGAGTTTGATGACCTCGGTGAACGCCGTGGCCGCCTCGTCGTGCTGGCGCAGGGCCGCGTGCGCGGTGCCCGCGGCGAAGTGGACGCCGGGGTTCTTCGGGTCCAGTTCCGCGGCCTTCTTCGCCAGCTTCAGCACTTCCTCGTAGTTCTTGGCCTTCGCCGCGCTCTCGATTTCGTCGAGCAGTTTCATCAGTTCCTTGTCCTTCTTCTCGTCGGCAGCGGCGAGCGGGGGGCTTGAGCCACCCGATAGGCAGACCGTGGCGGCGAGAGCCGCGAGAACCAGCGCACGCATAGCGGGAACCTCGTGAGGGGAACGAACGGGATGATCCTATCGCCCCGGCCGCCGCTATAACAGCTTCCTCTTTCCTCATTCGTGCGGAACCGGAGGCGCATCATGGCGGACGCGGGCGGAATGGACCGGGCGAAGCTCAAACAACTGGTCGTGCCCATCGGCGCGGTGGTCGGGTTGGTCGTGATCGGCGTGCTGGTGTTCTTCATGGCCGGCGGTTCGTCGCGCAAGATGTCCGACGGCTCGGACGGCACCGCGAGCGACCCGGGGTTGAAGGAGGTCACGCCCGGCGTGAAGATTCGCGACCTGAAGGAGGGCACCGGCGACCCGTGCCCGGACGGGGCCGAGGTGAAGGTTCACTACACCGGCTGGCTCGAGAACGGCACCGTGTTCGACAGCAGCAAGGAGGGCAAGGTGAACCCGCAGCCGGCGACGTTCTCGCTGCGCGGCGTGATCCCGGGGTGGACCGAGGGCATTCCGGGGATGAAGAAGGGCGGCGTGCGGAAGTTGGTGATCGCGCCCGCGAAGGGCTACGGCGACCGCGGTACACCGAACATCCCCGGCGGCAGCACGCTCATCTTCGAGGTCGAACTGATCGAGATCGTGCCGCCGAAGTACGTGGCCCCGCGAACCGCGCGCGCGGACCTCGCCAAACTCAGCGACGGCACAGAACCCGGCGCACAAGACACGAAACTCCAGCCCCTCGGGAACAGCGGCCTGCTCTACCGCGACATCAAAGTTGGCACCGGCGAGGAGTGTCCGCCGGGCGCGACCCCGATCATGGACTACGCCGGCTGGCTCCTAAACGGGCACGTCTTCGATTCGAGCTGGCGGGGCGGCAAGAAGCCACTCGACATGCCGCTCGGCGACCTGATTCAGGGCTGGCAGCAGGGCGTACCGGGCATGAAGGTGGGCGGCATCCGCAAGCTGGTGATCCCGGCCCCGCTCGGCTACGGCGAGCGCGGCTCGCCCCCCGACATTCCGCCCAACGCGACCCTCGTGTTCGAGATCGAACTGCTTGGACTCAAGTAGTGGGCCTTGAGCCGTGGGCAAAAAGGCAGAAGAGTTTCGACAGGATGAGCACGATGAACAGAGATCGGACGAGAGGGTGAACTCCACTCTTCATCCGGTCTTCATCCTGTTCATCCTGTCAAAACTCTTCTGCCTTTTCGCTCACGGCCCACGGCCCACGGCCCACTGAAGACACGCGCTAGCGCTGGACCCGCGCACCGCCGCCGCCGGCGAAGGCTTCCACTTCGGCCAGCGTCGCCATCGTGGTGTCGCCGTGGTAGGTAGTGAGCAGCGCGCCGTGGGCCCAGCCGAGGTTCAGCGCCTGCTGCGGCTCGCGCCCGCTCATCAGCCCGAAGATGGTGCCGGACGCGAACCCGTCGCCGCCGCCGATCCGGTCGATCACGTCGAGGTGCGCCGTCGGGCTGGCGTACTTCTTCCCCTCGTACCACAGCACCGCGGCCCAGTCGTGCCGGTTGGTGGAATGCACCTCGCGCAGCGTCGTGGCGACCAGCTTGATGTTGGGAAACTCCTTCACCGTGTTGTCGATCATCCCGAAGAACACGTCGGTGTCGAGCTTCGACTCGGTCGTCTTGGTCACGTCCGGCCCCTTCACCCCCAGCCCCTTCTGCATGTCCTCTTCGTTCCCGATGAGGCAATCGACGTGCGACACGATGCGGCGCAGCACCTCGACCGCGCGCTTGTCGCCACCGACCGACTTCCACAGCTTGGCGCGGTAGTTCAGGTCGAACGAGACGATCGCGCCCTGCGCTTTCGCGGCCTTCATGCCGTCGATGATGAGTTCCGAAGTCGTTTCGGAGAGCGAGGCGAAGATGCCGCCGGAGTGGAACCACTTGCACCCGCCGACCATGATCTTCTTCCAGTCGAAGTCGCCCGGCTTGAGCTGCGCCGCGGCCTCGTTCGCGCGGTTGTAGAACACGACCGGCGCGCGGACGCCGTGCCCGCGGTCGCTGTACACGGTGGCGATGTTCGGCCCGCGCACCCCGTCGTGCTCGAAGTGCTTGTAGAACGGGGTGACGCCCATCTCGCGCACGCGGCCCTGCACCAGATCGCCGATGGGGTAGTTGACCATCGCGGTGGCGACGCCGGTGCGCAGGCCGAAGCAATCCGCGAGGTTCGCGGCGACGTTGTACTCGCCGCCGGACACGTGAATGTCGAACGTGCGCCCCTTGCGGAACGGGATGCTGCCGGGGTCGAGGCGGTGGATGAGCGCGCCGAGCGAAAGGAAGTCGAGCGCGCATGCGTCGGTGCGAATCGGGAGCGGCATGGGGGAAACTCCGGGTAGCGGAATGCCGCTGTTGTAGGACAGGCCTCCCGGCCTGTCACTGCCGAGACGGGCCAGAGGTGATGTGGGACAGGCCTCCCGGCCTGTCATTACTCTGACAGGCCGGGAGGCCTGTCCCACGTTTACTTGTTCAGCACCGCGAAGACGAACACCGCGACCGCCACGATGCCGACGAGCACCACGAACACCCACAGGGTCGCCGTGAACATCGCCCCGATGAGGCTCAACAGTGTCCCGAAGCACCCGAGCGGGGCCGTCTCCGCGGCGGCGCGGCGCTTGGGGCGCGGTGGGGGCCGGCGCGACTTGGGGCGCGGCGCGGGCTCTTCCTCTTCGCCGCTTTCCGAGGCCCGGCGCACGCGCTCGTTGGCCTGACGCCCGGCTTCCACCGTGAACTTGATTTCGCAGATCGGGCACTTCACCGGCCCGTGCGTGGCGACCTCCATCCGCCGGTCGCACTTCGGGCACCGCACGACCTCGCGCTCAAGCGAGGTCGCCCACGGGAGCGGTTCGGCCTTGGGGCGCGGGAGCGGCG
>VGZJ01000079.1 GCA_016872595.1 Planctomycetota bacterium | reverse complement strand
GTGGTGAGCGCTGTGCCTGCCATCGGTCCCGCCTCCTTCCTCCTTGGCTCCAACACCAAGTAGGGGAGGCGTTTCCGTTTCAACTGTCAAGTAACTTCCACACTGGGTGAACTCCAGGCAGACAAGAGGATTCTGCCGCGCCGGGTCATTTCAGCTTGTACCGGTCGTGGAGGGCGCTGCGCGCGGCCTTCAACTCGTCCGCTTCTTTCGCCTCGTCGATCAGGTTGCGGACCTTCTCCGGGGCAACGGTCGTGTCGTACAACTCGGTACTCAGCAACTTCCCGGTAGCCCAGTCGCGCCACTCCGTGTAGCGGAACGTGCGCGTCCGCACGCTGTAGCCCATCGCCTCCGGTACGCCCTTTTCCGTGCGGTCGAAGTACGCCGGGCGCGGGTGCTGCGTGAACCCGGTGTGGCGGATGTTGCGCCCGGGGTTGTTGAGCACGGTGTGGAAGTTGCCGCCGTCGATGTCGGGCGGCAGGTCGATTCCGCACACGCTGCACAGCGTGGGGAACACGTCGATCAGTTCCACGATCCCGCGCGCGACCGTGCCCCGCGTCGCCTTGCTGTCGGGCCGGGCGACGATCAGCGGCACGCGGGCGTCGAACTCGAAGCACGAGGTTTTCCCCCACAGGCCGAACTCGCCGATGTGGTAGCCGTGGTCGGAGAGGAACACGACCACCGTGCTTTCGGTCAGCTTGTTGTCGTCGAGCGCCTTCAGCACCTTGCCGACCTGCGCATCCATGTAGCTGACGTTGGCGAAGTACCCGTGGCGCATCTCCGCGACCTGCTCCGCGGTCGGTGCGATCTGCTTCGGGGGGATGCCGAGGATTTCGCGCCCGTCGTGGAAGGCGACCGCCGGCGCGCCCTTCGGCCGCTCGGTCGCGGCCAGTTTCGGCAGCTTCGCCGGGTCGTACATGCCCCAGTACTTCTTCGGCGCGTTGAACGGCGCGTGCGGTTTCCAGAACCCGACCGCGAGGAAGAACGGCTTGTCCTTCACAGTGCCCATCACGCGCACGGCTTCGGCGGCGACGCGGCCGTCGTAGTACGCCTCGTCGGGCACGTCGCGGCGCTCGCACAGCGGCACCTTGCCGTAGTCGCGGCCGATGTCGCGCGCGTGGTTCTTGGGCACCTCGCCCTTCACTTCTGGCACGTCGTCGCCGTGGTTGGCGTAGTGGAGGAACTCGTCTGCGCTCCACGATTTCCGGTCGCCCTTTTCCTTCGTGTGCCAGTTGTGGAAGATTTTGCCCACGCAGCGCGTCTCGTATCCCTTGTCCTTGAACCACTGCGGCAGGGTCTTCACGTCCGGATTCTTGTCGCGGAAGTGGGTGCCGTTCGACCACAAGCGGAGCGTGTCCGGGCGCAGGCCGGTGAGAAGCGACGACCGCGACGGGTTGCACAGTGCTTGTTGGCAGTAGGCGTTCTCGAACCGCACCCCGCGGGCCGCGAGCGAGTCGAGGTTCGGGGTCTTGGCTGCGGCCCCGTAACAGCCCAGTTCGGGGCGCAGGTCGTCGGCCATGATGAACAGCACGTTCGGGCGCTTCGGCTCGTCGGCCGCGCGCAGCGGCGCGCCGCACGCGAGCGCGAGGAACACGAACAGAAATCGTGCGTTCATGGGTGGCCTCCGACGACACCGCTTGACGTTCTCCCGGCGGCGTTTAAGATACTCACACACGCTTCGCGCGTGCTGCCGAGGTGGCGGAATTGGCAGACGCACTAGATTCAGGTTCTAGCGCTCGCAAGGGCGTGGAGGTTCAAGTCCTCTCCTCGGCACTCGAAGCGTGAACGGCTCAGGCTCCGCCCTGAGCCGTTTCCTTTTTGTGGCCGCTTCGCGTACACTGCGGCGGGTCCGTCACTCGCCCCGCGGAGGTCGCGCCATGTCCGGTTCCGCTCGCGCGCTCGGGTTCGTTCTCCTTCTGGGCGCGGTCCTCGCGCCGCCCGCCGCGACCGACGCCTGCGCTCCCGCGCCGGCGCGCAACGTCGTAGTCGAGATCGCGTCAGAGAGCGCGGTCATCGTGTGGGACGCCAAGACCAAGACGCAACACTTCATCCGCCGGGCCGCGTTCCGCGCCACCGCGAACGATGGCGCGAAGGGCGACGACTTCGGGTTCCTCGTCCCCACACCCACGCAGCCGGTGCTGGCCGAAGTAGACGACAAAGCGTTCGACGATCTGGCGCGCGTCACCGCGCCGAAAACGGAAACGGTGAAGCGCGGCGGCGACGGCGGCGGGTGCCGGCTGGGGTGCGGCGGCGCGACGATGGCCCCCGGCGGCGCGCGCCCGGTCGAGGTGCTCGACGAGAAGCACGTCGCGGGGTACGACGCGAAGGTGCTGCGCGCCAACGACCCCGACGCCCTGACCGCGTGGCTCACCGAGCGCGGGTACGAGGTGCGCCCGGCCCTCACGCGCTGGCTCAAGCCCTACGTCGAGAAGGGGTGGATCGTGACCGCGTTCAAGGTGTCGCGCGCCCCGGGCGCGCCGGCGTCCTACGCGGTCGGCACGAGCGCTGTGCGGATGAGCTTCGCCACCGACGCGCCGTTCTTCCCGTACCGCGAACCGGACGATATGCGCGAGGCGAAGACGAAGCGCCTGCTCCGCGTGTTCGTGCTTGCCGACGCGCGCATGGCGGGCAAACTGGGCGCGGGCGAATGGCCGGGCAATGTGGCGTGGGCCGGGAAGCTGCCGGCGGACGCCGTGGCCGCGCTCCCGCCACTGTTGAAGGTGCCCGGGTACACGCCGACCGCGGAGACGTGGCTGACGGAGTTCGAGGACGCCGCGTCGCCGCGCCCCGGCACCGCGGACGTGACGTTTGCCCCGGACGAGGACCAGCGCCCGGTGGAGCGCCCGGCGCGGATCGTGTACGCGGCGCGTCCCGACGCCGGAGGCCGGGCCGGGTTCGTTGTGTTCGCTGCCGCGCTCGTCGCCGCGTACCTGCTGATGCGCCGCTACTGGTAGGTGCCGCGAGCCGAGCGGCACCGCGATAACGGGCAGTGAGCGCGGCGCACGTCGTGCGCGAGTTCACATTCGCAAAAGGAGTGCGCCATGCTCGGATGGGGCATTAACGTCTGGCGACAGACCGACCAGCGGGGAACGCCGGCGCACTTGCGCCGCGGCTTCATCGCCGCGTGGGAGGCCGGGCTCGGCGGGTTGGAATGGTTGGACGCGCTCGTCGCCGCGGGCCGTGCCGAAGACCTCGGCGGAAGTGGGTACCCGAACACGTACACCCTCACCGCGGGCGTGTTGGCCGAAGTGCTGTCGGCGGGCGTGCCCAGTCACACGGGGCCGGACGTGATCGGGGACGATTACGTGCTGCCGGGGGGTTGGACCGGCCCGTTGCATCTGGAGCGGGCCACGTTCGCGGAGTGCTCGCCGGACGAAGTGTTGGTTCTCGAAGCGTGGGACCTGAGTTAAGCCCCACGATCGGTCCTCCTTGGCTCGCGGTCAGCTCGCGCGGCGGGTGCGCTCCTCTTCGTACTTGTGCAGCTTGTTGTAGAGCGTCTTCAGGCTGATCCCCAGTTCGTCGCTGGTTTTCTGCTTGTTCAGCCCGTTCTTCGCGTAGACGTGCAGGATGTACTCCATTTCCACGTCGGCCAGCGACTTCGTCGCGCCGTCGGCGGGCGGCGCGGCCGGTGCGGGGAACGGCAGGGTGGCCGGGCCGTGCGCCAGCGGGGCGCCAACCGGGTACGCGGCCGGCGCGGGCGCGGCCACCGGGTACGCCATCGGGATCGTCGCAGCCGGCTTCGGTGACACCATGTCGCGTGGCAGCACGTCCGGGGCGATCGGCTGCCCGCCGGACACGATCCACGCATATTCCATCGCGTTCGACAGTTCGCGCACGTTACCCGTGTACGTGTGGTTCACCAGTACGTGCAGCGCTTCGGGCGTGAGCAGGTGCGCCACCGTGTCCACCGGGCGCTTGGCGTGCCGGGCCAGCAGGTGCCGGGCCAGCGCCGGGATGTCGTCGCGGCGCTCGCGCAGCGGCGGCAGGTGGATGTGGAACATGTTCAGCCGGTACAGCAGGTCTTCGCGGAACTGCCCGTCGGCGATCATCTGCCGCAGGTCTTTGTTGGTCGCGCTAATCACCCGCACGTCCACGGTGATCGGTTGGCTCTCGCCGAGGCGCTGGATCTCGCCCGATTCGAGGAACCGGAGCAGCTTCACTTGTAGGTTCTTGTCGAGGTCGCCGAGTTCGTCGAGGAACACGGTGCCGCCGTTGGCGACTTCGAAGAAGCCCTTGTGGTCGCGGTCAGCCCCGGTGAACGCGCCCTTCTTGTGGCCGAACAGTTGGCTCTCGGCCAGCGACTGCGTTAGCGCGCCGCAGTTGACCGGGACGAACGGCATGTCGGCGCGCTTGCTGCGCCCGAACAGCGAGCGGGCGACCACGTCCTTGCCGGTGCCGGTCTCGCCGGTGATCAGCACGCGCCCGTCGGTCGGGCCGACGCGCTCGGTGAACTGGATCACGGGCTGAATGGCCGGGCTGGAGCCGATCAGCCCCGGCGGGCCTTCGATCTCGCGGACGCGGCTCTCCAGCGCCGCGGTCTTGTTCTTCAGCTTCCGCTTCTCCTGAATGCGGAGCAGCAGCGCCTCCATGTCCGTCAGTTTGCAGGGCTTGGAGAGGTAGTCGAACGCCCCGAGGCGCAGCGCTTCCACGGCGGTTTCGGCACTGCTGTAGCCGGTCATGATGACGGCTTCGGTGTCCGGCGAGGCCTGCTTGAGCGCCGCGAGCACCTGCAACCCGGCCTTGTCGTGTTCCATGCGCAGGTCGAGGATCGCGGCGTCGAAGGTGGCCTTCTTGACCATCTCGATGCCGCTCTTGCTGTCGGCGCAGACGGTGATGTCGTGGCCGAGGCGGGGCAGCTCGGAGCGCATGAACTCGCGGAGCATCGCTTCGTCGTCGACGAACAGGATTCGCAGTCGGTTGCTTGCGGGGGTTGCCACGCGCGCTCTCCGTTTCGTCCTAGCTCAGTTCGGGCTTCGGCGGCTTATGCGTTACCGGTGCAGGAATTACAAGGGGACTTTGATTTTCAATTGCAGATTACGATTGCAGATTAAACGTCACAGGCGGCGCTGTGCGTGCTGTCTTTCAATCGAAAATCGCAAATCTGCAATCACCAATCCTACGCCGCCTCGCGGCGGCCGGGGAACGATAGTACCGTCGGCTCCGGGTCCGGGTCTTGGCCCGCGCCTTGGGCCGCGCCCGCGGGCAGTTCGAGCGGGATGCGCACCGTGAACGTGCTGCCCGCCCCGGGGCCGGCGCTCGTCGCGGTGATCGTGCCCGCGTGCTGGTCCACGATCTGGTGGCTGATGAACAGGCCCAAACCGGTGCCCTTCCCGGTGCGGCTCTTGGTGTAGAACGGCTCGAAGATGTTCTGCAACACGTCCGGGGCCATGCCGCACCCGGTGTCCGCGAACACCAGCTCCGCGTACCCGCCCGCGGTGCCGAGCGTGATGCCCAACCGCCCGCCGTCGTCCATGCTGTCGAGCGCGTTCACGACGAGGTTCAGGATCACGCTCTTGAGGTCTTGGGCGTTCACCGGGGCCACGATGTACCCGCCCGGCTCGAACGAGACGAACTTGCCGCGGCTCGACGGCAGGTGCCGGGCCACTTCGAGCACGCCCTTCACGAGTCCGGTCAGGTCCGTGGGATCCTTGCGCCGCTCCCCGGTGCGGCTGAAGTCGAGCAACTTCTGTGTGATGTCCTTACACCGCAGCGCTTCCTGCTGGATCATCTTGACGTAGCGGGCCAGCACCTCGGCCTCGGCCGGGGGCGCGGAGCTCGCGGTCGCGGCCAGCGCGCCCAGCACCTCGGACAGCCGGCGCTCCAGCGCCTCCGAGCAGAACAGGATGCTGGCGAGCGGGTTGTTGATCTCGTGCGCGACGCCGGCCGCGAGGAACCCGACCGACACCATGCGCTCGCTCCGCACCAGTTGCCGGCTGCGCTCGTTCACTTGGCGCGCGAGGTCGGCGTACACGGCGTGTAGGCGGGCCACCATCGCGTTGAACTCGTCGGCCAGCTCTTGCAGCTCGTCGCCGCCGGTGAGGACGATGGGTTCGTCGAAGGTCCCGCTATGGACCCGCTGCACCCCCGCCTGCACCTCGCGGATCGGCGCGATCATCCACTTGCGGAAGTCGTAGACCATGAGGAACAGCAGGGCCAGCCCCCAGCCGAACGTGAACCCGACCCACCAGAGTGTCTGGCGGATCGCGGCGCTCGACTTGCGCCCGCACGCCTTGATGTCGTCGATGAGGGCGAGGCGGAGGTGGTCCGCGGTGCGCCGGGCCTTCTCGTGGGCCGCGCGCACGCCCGGCAGGTCCCGGAGGGCCGTCGTCTTCTCCGCGCCGCCGACGGTGCGGTTCTTGCGGACCTCGGTCGCCAGCGCTTCGAGGTCGGCGTTGAGCTGAACGACCAGCCCGGTCTCTTGTTCGCCGCCGTCCGGGTCGTACCCGCCGGCCACGGCTTTGGCGTTCAGTTCGTGGAAGTACCCGAGTTCGCCGCGCGTGCGCTCGACGCGGTCGAGGTACAGGTCGTGGTTGTCGAGCGTGTCCATGCCCGCGAGCGTTTCCAGAATCTGCGTCGCGAGCGTCAGTTCGGTGAGCTTCTTATCGGTGACTTTGACACTGATGTAGTACGAGTAAATGCCGTAGCACGTGCCCGCAGCCAATAGCAGGATGCTGCCGGCCACGAGGGCCAGCCCGCGCATCAGCTTGTGGCGCAATCGGCGGCGAGCCACGGCGGAACCTCCCTGTCCCCGTCGCGCCGTCCCGAGCGCGACCCCCAAAGGCGGCGGACTCTACCAAGAGCGTTCTTACAAAACGAGAGCAATTTTTTCCCACGCCGACTGCGACTGGACCGCAGACGAGTTTCGACAGGATGAACACGATAACCAGAGATCAACAGAGATGAAATCACGTGTTCAGAATGCGCAGCTTTCTGATTCCATCTGTGTTCATCCGTTGATCCTGTCAAACTCTTCTGTCCTCTGTCCTCTGTACTATGTGCTCTGCCTTTGCACTTGCGAATGCGCCGCCTCTGCAGGTACTACCTGTGCCCGTGCGGGGCCGTACCAATACAGGAGACGGGGCGATGAGCGGGCAGCAGCCGGTGGCGGTGGGGCGGTACGCGGTCGGCGCGGGGAACCCGCTGCTGTGGGTGTGCGGGCCGTGCGTCATCGAGTCGCACGACCTCACGCTCCAGATCGCCGACGCCCTGCGCGGGCACGCCGAGCGCCTCGCGCTGCCGCTCGTCTTCAAGGCCTCGTTCGACAAGGCCAACCGGAGTAGCGGGAAGTCGTTCCGCGGCCCGGGTCTGCAGGAAGGGTTGAAGACCCTCGACGCCGTAAAGCGCGCGACCGGGCTGCCGGTCACGACCGACGTTCACGAGTGCCACCAAGCCGCGGCCGTCGCGGAGGTGTGCGACATTTTGCAAGTGCCGGCGTTCCTCGCGCGGCAAACCGACCTGCTCGAAGCGTGCGGGCGCACGGGCAAGGTCGTGAACGTGAAGAAGGGTCAGTTCATGGCCCCGTGGGATATGAAGAACGTGGTCGCGAAGCTCGGCGAGTTCGGGAACCGCAACGTACTGCTCACCGAGCGCGGCACCACGTTCGGCTACGGGCTGCTGGTGAACGACATGCGGGCCGTGCCGTGGATGCAAGAAACCGGCGCGCCGGTGATCTTTGACGCCACCCACAGCGTACAGCAACCGGGGGCGCTCGGGGACCGCACCGGGGGCGACCGCCGCATGGTCCCGGTTCTGGCCCGCGCCGCGGTCGCCGCCGGGTGCGACGGCGTGTTCCTCGAGACCCACCCGCGCCCGGACGAGGCCAAGAGCGACGGCCCCAACATGGTCCCGCTCGACGAGCTTCCTTCCGTGATCGAAACGTGCCTGCGCGTCCGCGCGGCCCTGACCGCTCCTTCAGCCACACGAGCCGACCCGCATGAGCGCTGCCGCAAGTCCGCCTAGCTGCCCGTTCCGGCCCCGCGCGGGGCTCGCCCTGTTCGCGCTGGCCCTTGCCCTGATCGGGGGGTGCGGGAAGCCGCCGCCGCCGGTCGATCCCGCGGGCGACTCCGTGACCACGAAGGTCGATCCGTGGAAGACCACCGGCCCGCGGCTGAAGAAGAGTACCGAACTCGCGGAGTGCAAGTCCGCACTCGCGGCCCTCTCCGCCGATACCGGGGCCGAGACCGGCAGGAAGCTCACCCCCATCACCCCGGAGGTGCTCGCGGCGCTTGCGGCGCTCGTGCCCCTGTCGGCCGACGACAGCGCCGAAGTCGGCGCGCCGGTCTTCACCAGCCACGACGCCGGATACCTCAGCGACTGTTTCTACCTGCGCGACGCGGCCCGCGCGCTGGGCGTCGCCGGGTTACCGCCGGAGCAGCAGGCGGACCGCGCCTTCGCGTGGGTGTGCCGGCAGGTGTACCTGTACCCGTGGCTGCGGCAGTTGCCCAACGGCGCGCTCGAGCCGACTGCGCTCCCGCCGGTCGCCGTGCTGCGGCGCGGGTACGGCTCCGGTCTCGAACGGATGTACGTGTTCCTCGCACTCGCGCAGCAACTCGATCTCGACGTGTGCCTGATCGGGGGGCCGGACGCGGGCAAGGTCGAGGCGCGCGGCGGGCCCGTGATCACTTACACCTATGCCGACACCGTCGCGCGCGCCCCGCGGGGGCCGTTCTGGGCGGTCGGCGCGCGCGTCGGCACCGACGTCCGGCTGTACGACCCGTGGCGCGGCACCGCGCTGCCGGTCACGTTGAACCAACTGCGCACGAATCCGGGCGCAGCAACGGCGTGGTTCGAGGACAAGGCCAACGTGTCCGGGGCGACGCCCGACGACGCGAAAAAGGCGACCGCGTTCCTCGCGGTCCCGGTCAACGCCCTGACGCCGCGCATGACGATGTTCGAGGCGCACCTGAAGGGCGACCTCGGCTTGAGAGTAGCCATCGACGCGAAGGCGCTGCAGGCCCGGTTCCCGGACCCAAAGCCGGCGTTCTGGCTGACCGCGGGCGACTACGACTACGGCCGCGCGGCGCGCTCGTTCTTCCCCGCGGAGATGGGCGGGGGCGAGCGCAACACCCAGCGCGGCAAGCTCTACGACATCTACGTGCTGCAACAGATCCCGCAGGCCGCGTTCCAACTGCCCGCGGGGCTTGATCGCCCGGACGCGCGCGACCGGCTACAGGGGCTGGCCGCCGGTACGCTCGCCGCGGCCTACATCGAGCCGCCGAACCCGCGCGAGCGGGTCCAGCGCGGCCAGTTCCAAGAGGCCGCGCGCGACGTGGTCGCGAAACAAGAGCGGTTCGCCGACGGGCTCGAGCGGCTCCGCGTCAACAAGGACGTGCCGCGCCAGATCGACGAGTGGGTCGCCGGGGCCAACGACGTGTACCTGCAACTGACGCGCGCCATCGAGATCGAGAAGACCGCGCCGGCAATTGAGATGGCGCAGCAGGCGATCAACGAGCACTGGAAGGCACCGGGCGCGCTGTACATCATCGACCGCGCGTCGGCCGAGGTGGGCCGGGCCGAGGCCGCGTACCTGCTGGCCCTGTGTAACCACGAGCAGGCCGAGGGCGCGCAGGTGCGGGCCGACCGCGCCACCCCTGCGGACGCCGACCGGCTCCGGGCCGAGGCCGCGACCGCGTGGGAGAACGCCCGCGCCGCGTGGCGCTCCTACGAACAGTACGTCGGCGCGCACGCCGGGTTCCCCGGCCGCGCCGCCCACGGCAAGGCCCTCGCCGCCCGCGCCGCGGCTCATGCGAAGAAGTAGGTGCCCGTGCGGTAGGTGCCGCTCGGCAAGCGGCACCTACCAAGCATCAGCCGCGCAGGATGCCGAGCACCTCCGCGTGCAACTTGCCGTTGGTGGCAAGCACGTCGGGCGTGTGAATCGTCGGCGTACCGGCCCAGTTCGTGAACGCGCCGCCGGCCTCTTCGACGATGGCCTTCGTCGCGGCCACGTCCCACGGGTTGACCCCGTGTTCCACCATGATGTCGGCCGCGCCCTCGGCCACTAGCACGAAGCCGTAGAAGTCGCCGTGCCCGCGCTGCCGCTTCGTCCGCTTGTAGAGGTCGTGAAAGACGCGCTCGCGGCCGGCGCGGGTGAACCAGCCCATACTCGAATAGCATAACGACGAGTCGCCGAGCGCGGTCACGTTCGAGACGCGCACGCGGCGCTCGTTGTGGAACGCGCCGTCGCCTCGGAGCGCGCGGTACGTCATGCCAAACACCGGCACGTACACGACGCCGCCGATCTGCTCGCCCTTGTACTCGAGGCCGATGAGGGTGGCCCAGATGGGAACGTGGCGGATGAACGACTTCGTGCCGTCGATGGGGTCGATGACCCAGCGGTAGCCGCTGGTGCCGGGCTGGTCGCCGAACTCTTCGCCCAAGAATCCGTCCGCGGGGAACGCGGCCGTGACCGCGTCACGGATCAGCTTCTCGGCGGACTTGTCCGCGACCGTGACCGGGCTGCTGTCGGCCTTGTGCTCGACCTCGAAGGTCGATTCGTAGTATGTGCGGGCGAGGTCGCCGGCCCGGTGCGCCGCGCTGATGGCAAGGTCGTACCGCGTCCGCCATTCGGCATTCATGAGTCGCCTCTGGTCAATGAAGAGTATTCACCGCAGAGACCGCGGAGCACGCAGAGGAAGTCAGAGGCAGAGAGTAGTGTTTTAAAAACACCGCATGCTCTTGCGTCTCTGTCTTCCTCTGCGTGCTCCGCGGTCTCTGCGGTGAATACGGTTCTTAGGCGGGCGGGTGGGCTTTGGCGTAGGCGGCGCAGCCGACGATGCCGCTGTCGTCGCCGAGCGCGGCGGGCACGCAGCGCACGCGGTCGGCCGCGCCCGGCAGCGTGTACCGCAGCGCGATTTCCCAGATGCGCTCGATGAACGTGTCGCCCAGCGCGCCGGTCACGCCGCCCCCGATGACGACCACTTCCGGGCTGACGAAGTTGACGAGGCCGCCGATGGCCGCGCCCAGCGCGCGGGCCGCGTCGTCCACCAGTTCCACCGCGACCGGGTCGTCCTTCTGGTAGAACTCGGCCAGTTGCGAGCTGCGCACGCCCGCGAGATCAACGCCCTTCCACTCTTTGCGGACCCGCTTGGGCGCGTCGTCGAGCTTCTCCTTGGCGCGCTTCATCATGTACTTGCGCCCGGCGATGCTCTCCAACGACGCGCCCTGCCGCCAGTGAACGACGACGTGGCCGATCTCGCCGGCGTTGCCGTTGAACCCTGTGAACAGGTCGCCGTTGAGGATCATCCCGCCGCCCACGCCGGTGCCGACGAACACGCCGAGCACGTGCCGCGCGCCCTTCGCCGCACCGTGCGCGAACTCGCCGTAGGTGCCCATGCGCACGTCGTTTTCGAGCACGATGGGCCAGCGCCACGAGGCCGGAACGAGGGGTTTGAGGTCCACGTCGCGCCAGTCGAGGTTCGGCGCGAACTTGACCTTGGTGGTGCCGAGGTCGATCTGACCGGGGACTCCGACGCCCATACCGCGAATCTGGGCGGCGTCGACGTTGGCCTCGCGCACGACCGCTTCGACGGCCTTGCCGAGGTTGGCGACGACCCCGGCGGGGCCGGTTTCGGGCGCGGTCGGTTGTTTGGAGCGCGCGAGGAGCTTGAGGTCGTCGTCGAACAGGCCGGCGAGAATCTTGGTGCCGCCGAGATCGACGCCGAGCCAGTATCCGGTACTCATGCCGGGGAGTCCCGTGAGATGGGGGTTCACGTCCGGTCGTGGGCCGCGCGCCGTCCTAGCGAGGGTCATTGTAAGACGAACCCCGGCATACACAACGAGAAAGGCGGCGCGGGTCAAGCAAAAAGCGCGAACGCGCTTCGCGCGTTCTTCACAAATCGCGCCACCTTGTCCGCGTCCTTCGCACCGGGCGCGCGCTCGACGCCGCTCGCCACGTCCACGCCCCACGGCCGCACGAGCCCAATGGCCGCCGCGACGTTCTCCGGGGTCAGCCCGCCGGCGAGGATCACCGGCGCGCCGGGGTCGAACCCGCGGAGCAGCTCCCACGGGGCCGTGTGCCCGGAGCCGCCCATCTGCCCTTCGACGAACGAGTCGATCAGCACCGCGGCCGGCGCGCGCCCTTGCGCCGCGGCCGTGGCGACGAACCGCCGGACGTGATCGAGGCCCGCGGCGTCCTTCACGCGGAACGCCGGGACGTGCGCGAACGGGAACGTGTCCTCCGCGGGCGGGGCGTCGTCGTAGGTCTGCACCGCGCGCAGGCCGAGTTGGTACGCGGCTGCGCACACCTGACGCAGCGGCGTTCCGACGAACACGCCCACGGGTGCGGCGAACGCCGGCAGCGCGCGAACGATCTCCGCGGCCTGTTGCGGGCTAACGAACCGCGGCGACTTGGCGTAGAAATTGAGGCCGACCGCGTCGGCCCCGCAGTCGGCCGCGCGTCGCGCGTCGTCGGCCGTCGTGACGCCGCAAATCTTGATTCGGGACATGCCTTTAGAGTAGTAGGCACACTCCGTGTGCCTTCGCTTCGCGTGTCAAAAGAGTTCGGCGGAACATCATTCGCCCACGCGCTCTGTAGCGGCGGCACACGGAGCCGGCCCTCGGCCTACTACTACGTTCAGTTCGCGTAGCGGAACTCGGCGGAGGCGAAGAGGGCGTGGAACAGCGCGGCCCATGCGTCCTTTTCGGCCTTGTCCTTGAGGAATCGCGCTGCGACCGCGCGCTCGCCGTCGGTGGGCGCGCGGCCCAGCGCGAGGCGGTAGGCGCGCGTCAGTCTCGCTGCGTCGTCGGCGTGCTTCTCCGCCAGCAGCCGCGCCGCGGCGTGCTTCGACTGTTCGAGGACGAACGGGCTGTTCATCATGTAGAGCGCTTGCGGGGCGACCGTGCCGCTGTTGCGCCGCCCGGTCACGGTGCTGGGGTCGGCCGCGTCGAACACCTCCAACATCTCCGGGAGCGCGTTGCGGAACTGCGGCAGGTACACGCTGCGGCGATTCGAGCTCGCCTTGTAGCCGTAGTCCGCGGCGAGCGACATTGCGAACGTCGGCCCGCCGCGCGCCGGGTCGAGTTGTCCGCTGACCGAAAGGACGGTGTCGCGAATCGCTTCGGCTTCGAGCCGGCGACGGTTGGCGCGGCCGAACAAGCGGTTTTCGGGATCGGCCGCCTGCGCCGCGGTGTCGGCCGTCGAACTCTGCCGGTAGGTGCGGCTCAGTACGACGGCACGCACGAGCTTCTTCACGCTCCAATCCTTCTGGAAGCCGAGGGCGAGCGAATCGAGCAGTTCGAGGTTCGAGGGCAGTTCGCCGGTGGTGCCGAAGTTGTCCACGGTGCGAACGATGCCCTCGCCCATCAGCCAGTGCCAGACGCGGTTCGCCATGACGCGCGCGGTCAGCGGGTTGTTGGGGGACGCGATCCACTGCGCGAGTTGCACGCGCCCGCTTTGCGCCTTTGGCACCGCGGGGGGCGTGCCGTGGACCGCGACCGTGAGGAACCCGCGCGGCGCGAGGTCGGTCAGGTTGTGGACGTTGCCGCGAACGTGAACCTTCGTGTCCTCGATCACCTTCTCTTCGAGCACGCTCATCACGAGGTCGCGCTTCGGCCCAGATGCTTGCAGCTTCTTGATCTCGTCTTCGAGTGCCTTGACCTCATCAGTCGCTTGCGGCTTCGCGGGTCTGTCTTCCTTCTTCTCTTCCTTCTTCTCGTCCTTCTTGTCGAGCGAAAGAAAGACCACGGCATCCGGGCAGACATGGCCCTTCGTGTCCTCGTTCGAAACGAGCACGTACGCGAGGCCGTCCTTCTCAAAGCGGTACTCCCCGAGCGAGACGAAGCGACCGTCGATGGGCGGGTTCTTCCGCATGTCCACGGCGACGGTCTTGTCCCCGTCCGCGCTGGCGACGTGAACCGACACGTTGCCGGCGCGGTTGGCACCCGGCGAGTACGCGAGCCGCACCTCGTACTTGCCCGGCGGTAACGCGTCGGGTTGGAACGTGACGCTCTTCTCGCCCTTCCCCGCGTCCTTGTCGTGGATATAGCCGTCGCCGATGTAGGTTTTGTTCGAGGTGGACGCCATCCAGTCGCCGACCTTCTTGGCGCGGGCGTCGTCCACGACAATGCCGCGCACGTCTTTGACCGCGAGCGCTCCGGCCGCGACCGTCGGCCCGGCCTTCGCCTTGGCCGCGACCAGCTTCGCCTGAAGCGCCGCGAGCTTCGCGTCGTGCGCGTTCAGCGCGGCCTCGCGGTCGGCCGTTGCCGGCAGCGGTACCTCTACCCACTTGGACACGTTCGCGTGCTCCATCGCCTTTACGTTCCGCAGGATGCCGGCGAGGGCGTAGTAGTCCTTCGTCGGGATCGGGTCGAACTTGTGGTCGTGGCACCGGGCGCACGTCACCGTTTGGCCGAGGAAACCCTTCGTGATGACGTCGAGTTGCTCGTCCACCACGTCCATGCGGAGCTGTTTCTTGTCCTGTTCTTCGAGGTTCGTGTTGCCGAGTTGGAGGAACGTCGTGGCGACGAGCTTGCGGGCGCGGTCCGCGCTGTCGGCAGCGGGCAGCAGGTCGCCGGCCAGATGCTCCGCGATGAACCGATCGAACGGCACGTCGGAGTTGAAGCTGTCGATGACGTAGTCGCGGTAGCGCCACGCCTCTTTGAAGACGAAGCCGCGGAGCGTGACACTCTCCGCGTAGCGGGCGACATCGAGCCAGTGCCGGCCCCAGCGCTCCCCGAACTGTGGTGACGCGAGAAGCTTGTCTACGAGCTTCTCGTAAGCATCCGCGGCCTTGCCGTTCACGAATGCATCGACCTCCTCCGGGGTCGGCGGCAGGCCGATGAGGTCGTAGTAGAGGCGGCGGATCAGCGTAGCGCGGTCGGCTTCCGTCGCGGGCTTCAACCCCTTCTTGGTCAGCGCCGCCAAGACGAGGCTATCGATGTCGTTCGCGCCCGGCGGCGCAACCGGCAGCTTGTACGCCCAGAACTTGCGCCCCTCTTCGATGGTCAGGCCGACTTGCTTCTTCGCCCCCACCGAGGCGGCGCGCGGGTCCGGAGCGCCCATCGCGATCCACGCCTCGAAGTCCTTGATGACGGCCTCCGGCAGCTTGCCTTTCGGCGGCATCTGCACGTCGCCCTCGTACTTGAGCGTTTTTAGCAGGAGGCTTTCGGCCGGTTTGCCCGGCACGAGCGCGGGGCCGGTGTCGCCGCCCTTCAACACGCCGGCGCGCGAGTCGAGGTATAGACCGCCCTTCAGCTTTTTGTTCTTCTCGGCGTCCGCGGAGTGGCACGCGGCGCAGTGCTGGTCGAGGACGGGGCGAATCTTCTTCTCGAAGAATTCGACGCCTTTCGCGTCGAGCGGCTTATCCGGCTCCGCAGCGATCGCGCGCGGCGCGGGGATGAGGAGCAGCACGGCGGAGAGCGCGGCAAGACTGGCGGCAGCGAGTCGCATCGCGGGTACCCGGACAGTGTGGCGAAGAAGGTTAAGGTTATTATCGCGCTTCGCGCAAGAGAAGGCAGTAGGTTTTCGGGCGAAGCCGCAAGCGGTGTTACTTCAACACCACGACAACCCGGAAGCCCAGATTACTGTGGCAGAAGTGCGGCGGGTCGGCATTCCTTCCTCCTGAGCGCACGTCCTTCGCCTCGTTGCTCCAGCCGCCGCCCCGGACCGCGTAGCCGCGCTTCGGGTCGATGTCGCCGGGGTCGGTCGCCGCGTCTTTCGTATACGGGCCGAACCGCGTGCTGCAAAACTCCCACACGTTGCCGATCATGTCGTGGAGGCCGAAGGCATTCCCACGGTAGCTGCCCACCGGGGCGACGAAGGCGTGGCCGTCGTCCATGGGCATCGCGGTGCGCGGCCAGTCCTTGTGGGTCTTCTTCAGAGTCGCGTCGCACACGTTGGCGACCGTGCCGGTCTTGTCCGCGTCGTCGCCCCACCAGTAGCGCGTCGCGGTCCCGGCGCGGCACGCCCATTCCCATTGCGCCTCGGTGGGCAACCCGTAGGTGTGGGCGAACGCGCGATCACGCGCGCCGAGCCACTTGCAGAAGGTGGTCGCGTCGGACCAACTGACGTGAACGACGGGTTGGTCGGTGCGCAGCTCGAACGGCCCGGCGTAGCCGGGCTTCCTCCAACTCGTGCCGGGTCGGTGCTTCCAAACGGCCTTCTCGTCGTGGGCGTGGCCGCCCCCGGTCTTCTCGCCGTCGGTCTCGTACTTCGCAGCCTCGACGAACGCCCGGAACTGACCGACCGTGACCTCGTGCTTGCCGAGGTAGAACGGCTTGGTCAGCGTGACCGTGTGGCGCGGGCCTTCGGCGTACTCGGCCCCTTTGTGGCCCGGCTCATCTTCGGGCGTGCCCATCACGAACGTGCCCGGCGGGATCAGCACGAACTCCATGCCGAGATCGTTCGCGCACTCGACGGGCACGCCGAGCCACGTAGCGTATGCGCGCTGGTACTTGGCCGCAGTGTCGGCGTTGAACGGGAAATCCGGCACGAGCGGCCCGTCGCCCTTCGCCACGGAGATCTTCACCGGGAGCGGGGGCAGCGGCTTCTTCGCGGGCTTCTTCAAGCCGGTGAGCAGGTCCGGCTTCTTGTGCAGCGCCGCCACCTCGTCCGCGGTCAGCGCGCGGTCGAACAGAGCCATTTCGTCGAGTAGCCCGATGTAGTTGATCGCGGTGTAGACGTTGGCCTTGTCGATGTCCCAGCCCATCGCGATGGCCCGGTCCTTCACCTGCCCGATCAACTTGCCGTCGATGTACAGCGACGTAACGGCATTCTCCTTGCCGGTGTCGAGGTTCGTCCACGTCAGCACGACGTGGTGCCAGTCGTCGGCCTTCCAGCCCACTTTGGGCACGCGGACCATCGGCGCGTTCGGGTCGCTCTCGCCGATGCCCTTCTTCCCTTCGGGAATCACCGGGAACGCGCCGTGGCGCAGGTCACGCGGCTTGGCGTCGTTGAAGTCGAACCACAGCGCGCCGTTGTTCGCGCCCTTCTGGGTGATCTGCACCGGGTCGCAGAACCCGGTCTTGAGCAACTTGTCCGGGTCGCTCTTGCACCACATCGACACGGACCCGCTCCAGCCGTCGGGCTTGAACGCGAGGTTGCCCTTTACCGGGACGAATATGCGGCTGTTGTTGGGCAGGATGTCCACGGCGTCGAGCGCGCCGCCGCTGATCCCCTTGTTCTTGGCGATCTTAAACGCCTTGTCCGAGAAGCCCTTTTCGATGGTGAACTTCCCCTTTTCCTTGGGGTTGGTCACGCGGGTGTCGAACGTGAGCTGCCCGCCACCGACGTCGCCCTTCACCTCGTCGTCGAACGAGGCGTAGAAGGTGACGGCCTTGCGGATGTCGTCGTCCGCGCCGAGCGCGGGCGCGGCGAGCAGTAGGAGCAGAACGAGGGCGCGCATGGGGAGGGTTCCTCTCAAGAATAGCCGCTTGCGGCTTCGCGACCGGCCCACAATACCCCATCCGCGCGCCGCGCGAAAGGCACGAGTTGTTGAACCGCGCGCGGGCGCGGGATACAATCTGGCGGTGCGATTCGTTTCACCGCGCCCCGCCCCGCGCGGCCCCGGAGAGAGCGAGGTTCACGTGCAAGTCACCGTATCGGCCCGACACGGGCACTTGGGCGACGACGTGCAGAAGCAACTCAAGGAGAAGGCGGAGAAACTGCTCCACTTCTTCAACCGGCTCACGATGATCGAGGTCACGGTCGATCTCCATAAGGAACACGACAAGAAGTTGAAGGTAGAAGTGCGGGCCACGGCCGAGCACAAGCACGAGTTCGTCGCCAGCGACGTAGACGACGACGTGGCCCACGCCTTCAATCGGGCGCTGGCCCACGTGAAGCAGCAGATCACGCACTACAAAGAGAAGCTCCAAGACCACCGCCGCGACGCGGACTACGGCGGGAACAACGCGGCCTCATAACCGGGGCCGCCGGAGAACCCGCCCGCGGCGCGCCCGCCGGGGCCGAACAGAGGGGACGGAATGCGCTTGTGCAACTTCATCGTCCGCGACGCCATCATTCCCGCGCTCGCGGCCCCGCCCCCGCGGGGCGACGCCCCGACCGTGCCCGCGGTGAAGGAAGCGGTCGTCCGCCAGATGGTGCAGGCGCTGCACGCGGCCGGGCACTTCCGCGCCGCCGACGTGGACGAGATCGTCGGCGCGGTCATGCGCCGCGAGCAACTCGGCACTACCGGGATCGGGCGGCACATCGCCATCCCGCACTCGCGGCACCCGGCCGCGGACCGGCTCATCGGCACCCTCGCGCTCTCCCGCGACGGCCTCCCGTTCGACAGTTTGGACGGCGAGCCGGTGTACGTGTTCGTGCTGCTTGTGTCGCCCCAAGACCGCCCCGGCGACCACCTGCGCGCGCTCGAGGCGGTCGTCCGCACGATGCGCAACGACGACTTCGTGCGCCAGCTCCGCGCGTGCCAGACCGCGGACGACATCTGGGCGCTGCTCGAAGGGGCCGCACCGGGCTGGTGAACTTGTGGGACAGGCTTCCAGCCTGTCCCGTGCATTGGACCGGCTGGAAGCCTGTCCCACAAGCAGCGGAGGGCGACGAATGAGTGGGCGGGCGACGGGGGGAACCGGACTCGGGCCGCGGGAGGCGCTCCCGCCCGGCCCCGCGCCGCTCCGCCGCGTGGTCCGCGTCGTGAACCCGCTCGGCCTGCACTTCCGCGTGGCCGACCGGTTCGCCCGCCTCGCCAAGCAGTACGCCTGCGCCGTCACCGTTTGGAACGGCGAGGCGCGGGCCGACGGCACCAGCCTGACGGACCTCATCATGCTGGTCGTGATGCCGGACTCGGAGGTGGTGCTGGAAGTAGACGGGCCGGACGCCCCACACGCGCTCGGCCCGCTCGCGGACGTGCTGGCGTCGCCGGGGGGCGAGGACTACACGATCTGACCCGAACCGCCGCCCGGCCCGCCCGGCCGGTTACGGCGCACTCTCTCACACGGGCCACCGGGAACGTCCGGCGACATGGAACACAGGCACGGTATCGCCGTCTCCCCCGGGGTCGCCATCGGCCCGGCTCTGGTGCTCGACACCGAGGGCGTGCTGATCCCGCACCGCGACGTTCCCGCGGAGCAGATCGACGCGGAGATCGCGCGCCTGCACCGGGCGCTCGACGAGACCGCGACCGCGGCCCGCGGGGACCGCGAGCGGATGACCGCAAAGCTCGGCCCGGCCCTCGGCAACATCTACGCGGCACAGCAGTCGATGATCGAGGACCGGATGATCCGGTCGCAAATCGAGGCCCGCATCCGCGCCGAGAGCTATTCGGCCGAGTACGCGGTCAGCCGCGTGATCCGCGATTTCGTGCGCCGGCTCGAGGACGCGGCCCAGCGGCTCCCGGACCACAACGCCGCCGAAGCGCGCCGCCGGGCCACCGAGTTCATCGACCTCGAGCGCCAGCTCCTCGCGGCCCTCCTCGGCCACCCCTCGAACCCGTTCGACAACCTCAAAGAGCCGGTGATCGTTCTCGCGAACGACCTGATGCCCTCGGACACGGCCGACTTCAACCCGCGCACGGTGCGGGCGTTCGCCACCGAGAGCGGCGGCCCCACGAGCCACACGGCCATCCTCGCCGGCGCGCTGGAGATCCCCGCGGTCGTCGGCATCGGCCGGTTCCGCTCCGACGTGTCCGGTGGCGACATCGTGATCGTGGACGGCGAAGAAGGCGTCCTCATCATTGACCCGGACGAGGCCACGCTCGCCAAGTACGAGGCCAAGCGCGCCGAACAGATCGCCCGCCCCGACCGCAACGAGAGCCTGCGCGACAAGCTCGCGGTCACGCACGACAACGTCCGCATCCGGCTGCTGGGCAACATCGAACTGGAACAGGAAGCGGCGCACTGCCTCGAGCGCGGCGCGGAGGGCGTCGGCCTGTACCGCACCGAGTTCCTGTACCTGAACAAGACCGCGCACCCGACCGAAGAGGAACACTACGCGGCGTACACGTCGGTGCTGCGCACGCTCGGCCCGACGCGCCCGGTGGTGATCCGCACGCTCGACCTCGGCGCGGACAAGTTCTCCAGCGTGTCCGGGGCGGTGGCCGACGAGAAGAACCCGTTCCTCGGGCTGCGGAGCGTGCGCCTGTGCCTGAACAACCTCGACCTGTTCAAGACGCAACTGCGCGCGATCCTACGGGCCGCGGTCCACGGCGACGTCCGGGTCATGTTCCCCATGATTAGCACCGTGGACGAGTTGCGCCGGTGCAAGACGCTCCTGAACGACGTGAAGGACGGACTGGAGGACGCCGGAATCCCCTACAAACGGGACGTGCCGGTCGGTACAATGATAGAAGTTCCGTCGGCGGCGCTGCTGGCCGACGTGCTGGCGCGCGAGGTGGACTTCTTCTCCATCGGGACCAACGACCTGATCCAGTACACGCTCGCGGCCGACCGGAACAACGAACACGTGGCCGACTTGTACAACCCGGCGGACCCGGCCGTTCTGCGGCTGATCCGGCTCGTGGTGCAGGCGGGCCAAAGGGAACAAGCGAAGAGACCGTTCGAGGTGAACGTGTGCGGGGAGATGAGCGGGGAGCCGCTCTACGTCCCGCTCTTGGTGGGGCTGGGCCTGCGACACCTGAGCGCCACGCCGCGCAAGATCCCCGAGCTCAAGCGGGTGATCCGCGACCTCAAGGTTGCCGAGGCGGAGCGACTGGCCGAACACGCCCTGTCGCTGGAGTCGGCCCGCCAAGTGAGCAGTTATTTACGAGCCAACAGTGCCGTGTGACCTTCCCCAACAGGGGCGGGGGCGAGGCACGGGCCGGCCGGTCGAACCGCGGGGCACCCAAACCGCCGTGACCGGGGTCCGTTTCGCCACACCGCCGGGGGCGCGAGCCGGCCGCCGAGTGAACCGCTTTCATGAGCAGCGCCGCACGCCCGACGCGGGACCGCGCCCTCGCGCTCCCCGCGCGCGCCGCTCATCGACCGCACCTCACCCCGGCGCGCCCGCCCGCTCCCCGCCTCACGGGGGACCGGAGGGAGGGGCCGCGATTTCAGATTGAAGATTGAAGATTGAAGATTGAAGGTTGAAAGCGACCGAGGCGCGCCGTGGCGCGGCTCCGCTTCCAATCGAAGATCGCAAATCTGCAATCCGCAATCGGGACTCGCCGGCCCCTCGGACGCGATGACCGGCGACAAGTTCCGCTTCCGCTTCACCAAGACCGGCACGCTCCGGCTGGTGAGCCACCACGACCTGATGCGGTGCGGCGAGCGCATGCTGCGCCGCGCCGTGCTCCCGTTCAAATCGACCGCCGGGTTCCACCCCACCCCGCGCCTCGTCTTCGCCCTCTCGCTCCCCCTCGGCGCGGACGCCTTCGACGAGGTCGTCGAACTCGAACTGACCGAGCCGCGCGACTCCGACGATGTGCTCGCGGCGCTCCGCGCGCAAGCCCCCACCGGCCTGACCTTCACGAGCGCGACCGTCGTGCCCATGAAGGCCACGGCCCGCGCGCGCCGCGTGGTGTACGAACTGCCGCTGCCCGCGGAGCGCGTGCCGCAGGTTCGCGCCGCGGTCGCGGACCTGCTCGCGCAACCGAAGGTTTGGGTCGAGCGCCTCAAGCCCAGCCCCAAGCGCCTCAACATCCGGCCGTACGTGCGGAACGCCGATGTCGTCGCCCAAGAACCTACCCCCCCGGCCCCCCTCCCTGAAGGGAAGGGGGGAGCAGACGCAGGCGCGCCGAAAACGTCATCGGCGCGAGACGATTCTTCCTCACCCACTCCCTTCAGGCAGGGGGGGCCGGGGGGAGTAGGTGTCTCCCTCCGCCTCGACCTCTGGGTGACGCAAGAGGGCACGGCGCGCGTCAGCGAATTGCTCGCCCTGCTGAATGTCTCCGACCTGCTCGACGCGGGCGCGGTCCTCGCGCGCACGCGCCTCGAACTGCGCGACGAACTGATCGAGGAACCGATCGACCTTCCGCCCGACGGCCCGTCCGACAGCGTGCCACTGCGCGGCGCGGAGGTGGCCGCGCTCGCCGCTCGCCTCGAAGCCGAGGCCGCCGAACAACCAGTTGGGAGCGGTTGGGGGGCTTCGCCAAATGGCCCCGTTGTGGAGTGAGAATTGCGCGCCGCGCTTCCCTGCGGGGCGCGGCTAACGAAGACACCAGAACACGAGACCCTTACACGAGAGACCCATGAAGAAAGAAATGCTCATCAACGTCCTCCAACAGGAGGAGTGCCGCATCGCCATCGTCGAGGGGGGCACGCTCGAGGAACTGTACGTCGAGCGCGCCAGTCAAGAGAGCTACGTCGGCAACATCTACAAGGGCCGGATCGTCAACATCGAGCCGGGCATTCAGGCCGCGTTCGTGGACTTCGGCATCGGCCGCAACGGGTTCCTGCACGTCTCGGACGTGGACCCGGCGTACTACAAGCACCTGCTCTCGAAGGACGACCTCGCCGCCTACGAAGCCGAGATGGACCGCGAGTACGGCGGTGGCTCCAACTCTGGTGGCGGGCGCGACCGCGGGCCGCGCGGCGGGGGCGGGGGCCGCGGCGGGCGCGACCGCGCGCCGCGCGAGATGAAGTCGTGGCTCGAACCGCAACCGTCGTCTATGCCGGTCGACGAGTTCATCCAAGACGACGGGTTCACCGAAGGGCTGGCCGAAACCGTGCCGGACGCGGTACCGGTCGAGGGCGTCGACGTCGAGGTCGAGATCGTTGAAGAAGAGGTGGTCGCGTTCGAGGACGTGATCGAGACGACCGCGCCGAAGCCGGCCGCGCCGCCGGCCGACGAGGACGACGGGTTCGGCGCGGGTATCGCCGACGCGCCGCCCGCGCCGCCGGTCGCGAAGCCGGTCGCGGAGAAGCCCAAGCCCGCGCCCAAGAAGGCCGCGCCGCCGCCCCCGGTCGAGGACGACGACTTCGGGGCCGGCATCGTCGAAGCCCCGAGGGACGACGTTCCCACCGCGGAAGCCGTGGACGCGCTCGAAGGCGGCGACCCGCCGGCGGCCGACGACGCGAAGAAGCCGCGCGCGCGGCGCAAAAAGGGCGAGGGCGACGACCCCAAGTACATGCCGAGCGCCGAGCACCGCACCGCGCCGCCCGCTGATGGCGACGGCGAAGGGGAAGTGAAGCCGTTCTTCGACGACACCGGTTCCGCGGACTTCGACCCGGACGCGCCCAACGACCGCTTCCCGGACGGCCCCGTCGACGCCAACGGGAACGGCGAGACCGGCGACGCGCCCGAACAACTGGAGCGGTTCGCCGAAGACCCTGAACCGGCCGAGGCCGCCGAGGAGGAAGCCCGCGAGTTCGCGCACGAGGCCGAGGCCCCGGCGGAAGAACCGGAAGTGACCGGGCGCGGGTTCAACGACGACTTCGCTTCGGGCCGGGCCGACCGGGACCGCGGGCGCGGCGGCTCGCGCGGCGACCGGGACCGCGGGCGCGGCGGCTCGCGCGGCGGGCGCGACGACCGCGGCGGGCGCGGCGG